>CAMAVB010000149.1 GCA_945861465.1 Candidatus Kuenenia stuttgartensis | reverse complement strand
TGACGCAGCCACACGAAGAAGGAGACATCGGTGGATTCAAGAAACGACTGGAGCCGATGTGATACTTCCAGATACGCTTCCTGAAGGATATCAACGGCATCGATTCGACCACGGATTCGCGGATCCAGCCGAAAGCTGACAATCCTTTCGAGACAATTCTGGTAAGACGAAAAGAGTGAAGCCAGGACTGTCTGACCGCCCTCCATCAGCATCCGGCGTTCGTCTTCGGGAGTACGATTCATGATACGGCCCAATCCCGGTGCATCCTGCAAGAGCTTGACGTCCGCGTTCTGCGTGCACCTTCAGCCAAAGAATTCACCTTCGTTTAACCGCGTCGGCAACGCCCCGCACTTCAAATTTCAAATTTCAAATTTCAAATTTCAAATTTCAAATTTCAAATCTCGAATCTCGAATCTCAAATCTCAAATTGAACAATCGCGGCCAGTTGGGCCCGCAGTGAAACGAGCCAATGCCAATCGCTTGCGATATGGAACGACTGCGGAGCGGATCATAATGAAACCAGGCTCAGAACACTCGGTGTTCGCAGATTATTGAGTAACGAAACAAATTCAGGAAATCATCTGTGGATTATTCCCTCACAGCGACGGTATTGAGTCCAGAGGCCTTGATGAATGGCGTTGCCATGCCTCAAACTGCCCCAAAATTATATGAGCAGGAATCGTCTGAAATGACTTAAGTGCTTTCTTCTAATGGCTTTGTGATAAGGAGTGTTTCAATGAAAAACAAGATGATGTTCGCAGCAGTACTGTCTGTCGTGTGTCTTTCAACCGCAGCTTTTGGCCAGGATCCACCAAAACGTGAAGGACAGGGCGGTCAAAATCCACCACGACGTCAGCAGGGCGGTGTCAATCCCGAAATGGCGGGCGCGATGATTCAGCGAATGCCACTGTTTTTAACGCTCGATGCGGACAAGGACGGTTCGATTTCGGCAAGTGAGATTGAAAATGCGTCCAAGGCTCTGGCAAAACTGGACAAGGACGGCGACGGAGCCCTCAGCCCCGAAGAACTTCGCCCGGACTTCGCTGCGATGGCACGTGAAGGCATGCCGCGTGAAGGACAACCAGGAGCGAACGGAGCGCCAGGCAAAGAAATGATGGCTCGAATGTTTGAACAGCGCGATGTCAACAAAGATGGGAAACTCAGCGGAGACGAAATCCCGGAACGCATGCAGCAGAATGTGTCGCGGATGGACGAAAATGGCGACGGCGCGATTGATAAGTCGGAAATGGAAAAAGCGATGGCAAAGATGGGAGACCGAGCCGGACAGGTTCGTGGTGCGAAGGGCGACAAGGACGGCGCCGGCGTAAAGCCAAAGCGACCATCAGCGGAATGACAGTCTGGTACTCTGGTACTCTTGTTTTGAGGAATCGGGTGGCCGGGGCTGGACTGAGCGAAGGAAGCCCCGGGGTTTCGGGCTGCCGCCCAATGGCATTTGCTTTGATCGCAACTCATATCAGCCGCAGTGCGTTAGGACCGTTCGAGAAATAATTGACCTCATCCTCCTCTCCCCTGGAAGGGGAGAGGGCAGGGTGAGGGGTATAAAAAGAGACAGTTATTTCTCGATCGGTCCTTAGCATCCGGTTTTTTGCAGTAATTTTGAGGCAACCGGACACTAGCGGGCTGTTGATTTATTTGCGTAGAGAGCATTTTCGTTTAACGGCGAGCCGCAGGCGTAGGCGAAATTGGGCAGCGACGCCTACAGCTTGCCGTTAAACGATTAAATCTACAACCCGCCAGCCCCGGGTTATTTTTCAGCCCTCCGCGGCCGGGCTAAGATTTTTCATCGTACAACAGCGTTATGGGCAAAAAATGTGGGGCAAAAAATGGCTGGCATTTTTTGCCTCACATTTTTCTGCCTCAAAACTCCTTGCGTCTTAAAGTCCCGAAAACCGGACGCTAGCGCGTTCCGGCTGATGGAGGAAGATCATGAATCAGACCTGGTCAAAAATCCTGTGTGCGATTGTGGCGTTCTGGCTGGCGGGAACTGCCCGAGCCGACGAGAAGTCTGCGGAGCCGACTCAGGAGGGCATCAAGTTTTTTGAGGCGAAGATTCGTCCGGTTCTGATTGACCAATGTTATCGCTGCCACTCTTCGGATGGCCAGGCAGTACGTGGCGGCCTGTCCGTCGATAGTCGCGAGGCTTTGCTGGCTGGAGGCGAATCGGGGCCGGCGATTGTCCCTGGCGATCTTGAGCAGAGCATTCTCTGGAACGCGATCAATTATGGCGACTTCAGCATGCCGCCGAAGAAGCAGTTGCCGACAGAGACGATTGCCGATTTTCGTCAATGGATTGAGATGGGAGCACCGGATCCACGCATTCCGACGGCCACGGTGGTGAAGTCCCGAGTGACGGCAGAAGATATCGAAAAGGGCAAACTGTTCTGGTCCTTCAAGCCGCCCGTCAAACCGGTGATTCCCAAAACCACCGCATGGGCCTCGTCCAAAATCGACAGCCTTGTGGAACAGCAGTACGCGGCTCATCATCTGACACCGGCGGCAGATGCCGATGTCTTCACGCTTCTGCGTCGGCTGCATCTGGATCTCACGGGACTGCCTCCTGCACGTGACACGATACAGCAATTTGCAGATGCCTTTCAGTTGAATCCGGAACAGGCCATCTCGTCTGAAGTCAATCGATTGCTGGATACTCCGCAATATGGAGAACGCTGGGCACGCCACTGGCTGGATGTCGCGCGATACGCGGAATCGACCGGAAAAGAAGTCGATCTTTCCTTTCCGAATGCGTGGCGTTATCGCGACTACGTAATTGATGCCTTTAACAATGACAAACCATACGATCAGTTTGTTCAGGAGCAGATTGCAGGGGATCTGTTGCCAGCAAAGACTGATGCAGAATGGGCGGATCATTTGATTGCCACCGGTTTTCTGGCTCTTGGGCCGAAGGCCCTGATTGAACAGAATCCGCGACAGTTTCAAGCGGATCTGATCGACGAGCAGATCGATGTGACCACTCGCGTGGTCATGGGAGTGTCAGTCGCCTGTGCTCGGTGTCACGATCACAAGTTTGATCCGATTCCGCAGACGGACTATTACGCGCTCGCCGGTATTTTTCAGAGCACGGAAACATTTTATGGCGGTGTTCGCAGTCAGCAAAATCGACAGCCGAGCAACCTGATCATCCTGCCTGTTGACGACCCCAATCCGGTCGATACCGCGATGTCGAAGCAGGAACTCGCGGAACTTCGTAAGCAGCGCGATGAACTCGCGATAGAAGCCGACGAGGCGCGCCGAGCGGCAAGGCAGCCACAACCGGGCGGGACGACACCGCGGCGCATCGTAGCCAACCCGTTCCTGCTGGGTTTCCAGGTCTCGGAACTGACAAACAGAATCAACAGTGTCGATGAAAACGGACAGCCACTTACGGTCTGCATGGGAGTGCAGGCCACCGAAAAACCGAAGAACGCCCAGGTGCTGGTCCGGGGAGAAATTGATCAGCCCGCGCAGGAAGTCCCGCGTGGCTTTGTGCAGGTCCTGACTTCGGTTCCTACCAACGTGGTGCCAACGTCGTCCGGTCGGCTGGAACTGGCAAGATGGATGACAAGTCCTGAGCACCCCTTGACGGCTCGCGTCATGGTGAATCGTATCTGGCAACACCTGATGGGTGAGGCACTTGTCCGCGAACCTGAAAATTTCGGTGCGTCGGGACCCGGACCCACAGACGCTGAACTGCTGGATTATCTGGCCGTGAGATTTGTAGAATCCAGCTGGTCCGTCAAGAGCATCATCCGCGAAATTGCCACGTCCCATGTCTATCGGCTGTCCTCACAGTTTGATCAGGATCGCTTTGAAAAAGATCCGGACAATCTGTACTTCGCTCGTGCAAATCCTCGCCGCATGGACGCTGAAGCCATTCGAGACAGCATGCTGGCGGCCAGCGGTCAGTTGGACACAAAGAGGCCGGCAGGATCAATGATCTCGCGCTTTCGATCGACTCTGATTGGCCCAAACGGACCGACGATGGTGCCCATGGCAGCCGGGACGCCGGGCATGGAAGGACGCCGTCCAATGAATGCGACCGCCTTGATGGCAGCGCGCGGTCGTCAAAGTGGAGGCAACGTGTTTGATTCCACAGTCTATTATCGATCGGTCTATTTGCCTGTCGCAAGAAACTCACTGCCTCGGTCGCTGGAAGTGTTTGACTTTGCGGAACCGAGCATGGTGATTGGCCAGCGCGAGTCATCGAACACTCCGGCTCAGGCTCTGTACATGATGAACAACACGTTTGTGATTGAACAGAGCGACGCTCTCGCGCGGCGGATTCTGAATGAGGCCGAGGCCCCCGACGACCGGATCGATCTCGCCTTTCGGCTGGTTTACAACCGCCCCCCGACGCCTGAGGAGATTCGTGCCAGTAACCGGTTCTTCCGAAGTGCTGACTCTTCTTCTGAAAAAGGCCGAAGCCGCTCACCGCGATCCGGAAATGAAGACCGGTTTGTGACACTCAGTGAGTTCTGCCAGGCACTGTTTGCATCGGCTGAGTTTCGATATTTGAATTGAATTTGAGCACGTCTTGCCCACAACCCGATGCCGTAGAGGTCCATCCACCCTTTCCAATAATCCAATTTTCTCAAGGAATTCAGCCATGACATTTCACCTCCCGGGTGTCTCCCGTCGGGAACTCCTGCAGACTGCGTCTGCCGGTTTCGGATATCTGGCTTTTGCAGGGCTGACAACTCAGGCCATGGAGGCGGAGTCGCAGAATCCGCTGAGTCCAAAACAACCGCATTTCGCTGCGAAAGCCAAACGTGTGATCTTTTTGTGTATGCAGGGAGGTCCGTCGCATGTCGATACGTTTGATTACAAACCACAGCTGGCGAAAGACGCAGGGAAAGACAGCACGTACGGCGGCAGTCGCCTGATGGCATCCCCCTGGGAATTTCGGCAACATGGAAAGAGCGGCCTGTGGATTTCCGATCTGTTTCCGGAAGTGGCAAAGCACGCCGATGAGTTGTGCCTGATTCGATCCATGCATTGCGATCAGCCAACGCATCCGCGCGCAATGACACAGATGCACACGGGCAATGCTCAATTCGTCCGACCATCACTCGGCGCCTGGACCTTGTACGGGCTGGGGACGGAAAACGACAGCATGCCGGGCTTCGTGGCGCTCAATCCGCCGGCAGCATCGGCCCAGAACTTTGGCAGCGCTTTCCTGCCAGCAATCTATCAGGGGACAAAGGTCGGCCGACCACAGCAGCGCGGCCAGGCTGGAAATCGCGGTAATAATTCAGGGCCTTCGCTGCCGGATATCAACAATCCGCGAATTTCCACGTCGGCTCAGCGCAAGCAACTGGACTTCATCCAGACGCTGAACAGGCAGAAGCTGGAACGAGAAGAACATCAGCCGGGAGTGGATGGTGTCATTGAATCTTACGAATTGGCGTTTCGCATGCAGGATGTGCTTCCCGAATTGATGGACGTCTCGGCTGAGTCTGAGAAGACACTCAATTTGTACGGAATCGATGGCGGAGACACAGACGCCTTTGGACGCCAGTGCCTGATGGCCCGTCGCTTTGTGGAAGCCGGGGTTCGTTTCGTGGAAATCACGCACGGAAACTGGGATCACCACAATCGACTCAAGACAGATCTTCCGGAAAGATGTACGGAAGTGGACAGGCCAATCGCGGGCCTGCTGTCGGATCTTGCTCAGCGAGGATTGCTGAAAGACACGCTGGTAATCTGGGGTGGAGAATTCGGTCGAACTCCCGACGCTCCCAATGGAGACGGACGCGACCACAATCACAAGGGCTACACAACGTGGATGGCTGGCGGTGGTGTCAAAGGCGGCATCAGCTATGGTGCCACGGATGACCATGGCGCTGTCGCAGTGGAGAACAAATGCCACATCCACGACTGGCACGCCACGATCCTGCACCTGCTCGGGCTGGACCACACGCGCCTCACCTATCGCTATGCTGGCCGCGACTTCCGGATGACAGATGTCTATGGAAATGTCCTGCAGGAGATCGTTTCCTGACGTGATTTCGCAGCACTGCCGCATGCATGTGCGTGCCATGGCTCGGACTTGATGGCCATCAGAAAATACCTCGGGAATCTGATGCCGAAGAGTTCAAGACACCTTACACCTTGCTTAGTTGGACAGCGCCACTTTGAGAGTCCGATTCGCCATAAGATATTGTTCAGATTAACGTTGGTCATTCCACCTTCCCTTCTCCCCCGAAATCTGGGGAGAAGGTGGCCGACAGGACGGATGAGGGGCCTGTCCAGGATGTCAACTTGCGAAAAAAGCCCCCTCACCCCAGCCCTCTCCCCCAATTTGTTTGCGACCACACTGCCAAGAAAAACCACGCAATCTCCGCAAACAAATCGGGGGAGAGGGGGCAAAGAATTCGCCAATCCAGGACAGTCGAACTGCAGGAAATGACGATCCGCGAGGCCTGCAAACGGCAATTTTTGCCGAAGATGGCGTCTGCTGTCGTGACCTTTCGAATCCTGAGGCGGGAAGACAGCTTATCCGGCCCTGAAATCCGGCAAATTGGACGATGCTGGCAAAAACTGGTGTACATGTCCGCCGATAACAATCACAGTAATGTGCGAAAACGCAGACGGTGGCCGCCTGCGCTGAGGCTGGTGAAACCGGGCTGAATCCCGAATTGAGCTGAATCCCGAATTGAGAAGTCTCATTCAATCGAAGATGAAGGGTCATGGAAAATGGTGCCAAATCTGTTTGATCGACGAATTGCAGCGACGATGGCGGCGTTCCTGCTCTGGAATGTGGCCGATACGGCATTGAGTCAACAGATCAGCGCGCCACTGGACAGTGGCTTCGCTCGAACCAGTTCCATTGCCATGTCCGTTGATGAAATGCTTGGCTCCCGCAAAGTCCGCGCGCTGACGGAACCCATTCTGGGGCCGGGCTATCCGGAACTCTGGATTGGTGAAGTCCAGTACAAACCCGTCCGTCTGATGCGGCTGGATATCCGGGATCCCAAATCCGGCGTCGCGCAGAAAGAACTAGTGCGGTACATGGTCTACCGCATGATTCTGCGAGACCCTACAGAACTGGCCGGAGCAGAGACAGCTGAATTGCGGCGCAAGCTGGAAGACCCGAATATCGATCCGGCGAACATGCTGGACCCCACGGAGCCGCAGTCGCTGCAGTTGCCGCGTTTCATTCTCACAACAGAAGACAACGGCCAGAGCGAACTCTATGTGGATGAAATCAATCTTGAGATCCAGCAGGCCGTGTTTGAGCGGGAATTCGGACGTCGGGGGCTGGCGATGAAGATGCTCAACAGCGTCGAAGCAATTGCAGAGGTCGGCGAACCAGTGCCGGGTGATGATAAAGATGCTCTCTCAAAAGCCGTCTATGGTGTTGCCGTCTGGAGAAACGTCGATCCAGAGGCCGACTTTTTCTCCGTCATCATGTCGGGCTTCAGCAACGCCTATCGCATCTCAACCGATGAGAATGGGAATCATATCGTCGAAGAAAAAGTCATCTTGCAGCGATTTGCCCGACCAGGGGATGAATTCGATCAGGACGAACAGGAATTTCGTTTTATTGATGATCTCGACACAGACGGCGACGGAAAGATCGATGTTCGCTATCCGAACTGGCAATATCGAGTTCGCGATGCGAAACTGAACATCGACCATATGGACACGGTGTTGCGCAATGCCAAAGTGAGTTTTGTGGATTCTCAGAACACGGCACCAGATGCTGGAGCCGCCGCCATCCCGGCCCCTGCAGTGCCCGCGCCTCCGGCGGAAACACCGTAAGCAACATGTCCATATGCGGTTTGGTGTTGTTCTCGTGCAAAAACTTCGCCCTCACCGGGGTTCGGCCTCGGTGACCGGCAGATCTCAAAGTAGCCGTCACGCTCCGCCGTGACGAGCCTGGAATTTGGCCACATGAATGGAGCCCCCGCGTTGATTGTCTTTCGGCCTCAGGCAACGGGGCTGATCCTGGAACCCTGTCTCGGTTGATGAATGTCGATTGACAAATGCTCATCACGGCGGAGCGTGATGGCTACTTTCAGGAGTCAGCTTCCCCGGATTTGGGCTTCTGGTGGTTGATCCATGAAACTCTTGAAAATATCGGGGAACTCGTCATACTCCGCGATTCCCATAATTTTCGCAGGTGTTGGTGTCCGGTTGGCGGACCCCACCTGACCCTGAAACTCAGCGATTTATGGCATTCCAATGCGGAAACGCCGCGTCGCACACAGAATTGTCGGAGCAAAGTGTCATGGCTCATAAGAAGGGACAAGGTTCCAGCCGCAACGGGCGAGATTCAAACTCACAGCGTCTGGGAATCAAAAAATTCGGCGGGGAAGCTGTCATTCCCGGAAACATCCTGGCCCGTCAGTGCGGAACCAAATGGCATCCAGGCCGTAACGTCGGCATGGGCAAAGATTACACCCTGTTTGCGCTCGTCGCTGGCAACGTCCTGTTTGATAAAGCCGGTCGCCGCATGAACATTGTTCCGATCGAAGCCAACTGATCTAATCGATCAAAGTCAGGTTACCAGAAGGCGGTACCACAAGTGGTTGCCGCCTTTTTGCATAGGCGATTGCATTTGGCTTGTGTGTTTGGTTTTGCGTTGCCGCCATAAGATCGACAAAATTGTCGCAAGCAGCATCGTTTGGAGAACACTCGGCCGTTTGTGCAAAACCACTACACCCTCGCCAGCAACTCGCGGGTTTCCTGGCGAATGCGGTAGCGGCGGCAACTGTCTTTTGACCGATGTTCGTCAATTCGCTGAGGCTGACCGGCAACCACGCTGAACAGCTTCCCGAAATCCTTCACAAGACGTCACCAGATCTCCGCCGTGATTCCCAGCCGATCAAACATAGGAGCGAATTGCCTCGGCGTCGAACCTCGCTTGCCCGAAACCAAAAGGGGACATTCTACTTATCAAGTAAAGCACAATGTCCTCCCTTTCAATGTCCTCGGACGGATCATCGTTCGTCCTCGCGCTCACTGACGACGCAAAATTTAATTGGAGTTTCACACAAAAGGATCAGGCTCCACAGGAATTCGGTGGAACTTATACAGTCGAAAGCAACGTACTCGCCCTCGAACGAAAGGACGGCGGCGCACTCGTTGGCGAGATCACGCCCGGTGATGCCGGAAAATTCAACTTCCGAATGCTGGGTGCGGATGACGCAGACAAAGGGTTGGATTTCGAAAAGTAGGGAAGTTTCATACTAAGCAGATCGGCAAATGTCTTTTTACGTTATCACGGCCAAACCAAATGAAATCGCGGTTGTAACGTCCGACAGTGTGAAAAGACTTTTGGCTACCTGCTTAGAACCTCTGCCCGGTATTCGTTACAATGCGCTCTGCAGGTGAGCGGCGCGCCGAGCTTTAGCGAGGATTCCTTCAAGAACGACCTGGACACAGCACATTGTTGACAGATGGCAGACGGCTGGCAGGACCCTTGGCCGAAACTTCCGGTAGTCTGCGGACCTGACGCCGCCGATTCATCTAATGGCAGATTCGCCAGCGATTGACTACCGCATCGCCGTGAGTCACACTGCCCGCCGCCCTACCCGCTGCCACGCCAGGATTCACGATCGCCATGAACAAGAAATCACTCAGCGAACGCGACATCTGCACCAAGTTCGTAGTGCCAGCGCTGCAATCAGCCGGATGGGACATTCAGCATCAGGTCCGGGAAGAGCACTTCTTCACCGCCGGTCAGGTGCTGGTGAAAGGGAAGACTGTCAGGCGAGGGAAACGAAAGTTTGCCGACTTCCTGTTGTCACTCAAGCCGAACATGCCGCTCGCACTCATCGAAGCCAAAGACAACAACCACAGCATCGGCAGCGGAATGCAGCAGGGACTGGACTACGCCAGAACGCTCGACATTCCCTTCGTCTTCAGCACCAACGGCGACGCCTTCCTGTTTCATGATCGACTGACCACATCCGGACCCATCGAACAGGAACTTCCGCTCGACCAGTTCCCTTCACCCTCCGATCTGTGGGACCGATACTGTCAGGCGAAAAAGATCAATCAGGCGAAGTTGCCGCTCATCACGCAGGACTATTACTCTGACGGCAGCGGACGATCGCCCCGGTACTACCAGACAATCGCCATCAATCGAGTCGTCGAAGCCGTCAGCAATGGCAAGAAGCGGGCCTTGCTGGTCATGGCCACAGGAACAGGCAAGACATTTACGGCGTTTCAGATCATCTGGCGACTTTGGAAATCAGGCGCTGTGAAGCGAATTCTCTTTCTGGCGGATCGGAACATTCTGGTCGATCAGACGAAGACAAATGACTTCAAACCATTTGGCTCCGCCATGACCAAGATTTCCAACCGGAAGATCGACAAGTCGTACGAAATCTACCTGTCCCTCTATCAGGCCGTCAGCGGCACGGACGAAGAAAAAGACATCTACAAGCAGTTCTCCCCTGACTTCTTTGACCTGATCGTGATCGACGAATGCCATCGCGGCAGTGCGGCAGAAAACAGTTCCTGGCGAGAAATCCTGGACTACTTCAGCTCGGCCACTCAAGTCGGGCTGACCGCCACTCCGAAGGAAACGGAGGACGTTTCCAACATCGACTACTTTGGCGAACCGGTCTACACGTATTCGCTGAAGCAGGGCGTCGAAGACGGATTTCTTGCCCCGTACAAGGTGATCCGCATCGACTTTGACAAGGACATCCAGGGGTGGAGGCCGGAAGCCGGAAAGCGCGACAAACACGGAAAGTTAATTGAGGATCGAGTCTTCAACCAGAAAGACATGGACCGCACGCTGGTTATGGAAGAACGCACAAACCTCGTAGCGAAGAAGATCACCGAATTCCTGAAGGCGACCAACCGTCTCGACAAGACGATCGTCTTCTGCGACGATGTTGACCATGCCAGCCGAATGCGAACGGCTTTGGCAAATGCGAATTCGGATCTGATGGCAGAGAACGATAAGTATGTGATGCAGATCACCGGCGACAATGCTC
Source organism: Candidatus Kuenenia stuttgartensis (assembly GCA_945861465.1). Taxonomy (GTDB): domain Bacteria; phylum Planctomycetota; class Planctomycetia; order Planctomycetales; family Planctomycetaceae; genus SXXK01. Next base: position 7,530 of record CAMAVB010000149.1, on the reverse strand, counting down.
TGGGCAAGGCGGAACTTGACCAGTTCATCCACCCGGAAGAAAAATACCCGGTCATCGTCACCACTTCTGAACTGATGACAACCGGCGTTGATGCTCAGACCTGCAAGCTCATCGTGCTCGATAAGACCATTCAGTCGATGACCAAGTTTAAGCAGATCATCGGTCGTGGCACCCGTATCAACGAAGACTACGGCAAGCTGTACTTCACCATCATGGACTTCAAAAAGGCAACCGAACTGTTTGCCGATCCGGACTTCGATGGCGACCCCGTCCAAATCTACAAGCCCGGCCCGGATGATCCGCCACTTCCACCGGGCGATGAAGACGAAGAATCTGGGGCCGAAGGCGCAGACGGCAATCACGGCGGATCTGAGAACGGCAATACAGGGACTGGCTCAGGCACGGGAAGCGGAACCAACACTGGCACCGGTGGAGGCCAACCTCGCACGAAATACGTCGTCCACGATGTCGCCGTTTCCGTCCTTGCCGAACGAGTTCAATACTACAGTTCCGATGGCACGCTGATCACGGAATCCCTGACGGACTACACCCGCAAGAAGGTCCACGCCGAATACGCCACGCTGGACGACTTCCTGCAGAAGTGGACAGCCGCCGAGCAGAAAGAAGCGATCGTCGCGGAACTCGAAGAAAACGGCGTTCTGTTTGCGGAACTGGCCGACTTGGTTGGCAAAGACTTCGACCCGTTTGACCTGGTCTGCCACGTTGCCTTCGACCAGCCGCCCCTGACACGCCGTGAGCGAGCCGAAAACGTCAGGAAGCGAAACTACTTCGCCAAGTACGGCGAGCAGGCACGCGCCGTCCTGGAGGCCCTATTGGAGAAGTATGCGGACGAAGGCATCGAAACAATCGAATCCCTTAATATCCTCAAGGTTCAGCCTCTCGACAATTTCGGGACGCCGGTTGAAATCGTCCGTTTGTTTGGCGGCACTGATCAGTACAAGACCGCCGTCAAAGAACTGGAAACAGCGTTGTATTCACTTGCGAAATAGCAACATGGCGGGCCGGTTTGTGAATTCGTAGGGTGGGACCAGCGGAGCGCCGGCCCACCACATCCGACAATTGGTGGGCCGGCGCTATCGCTTGTCCCACCCTACCCATAGCCTAAATTCACTCCGCATTCAATTCTCACACGGTTCATTGAAAACTGAAAACCCCGCCATGGCCCTCAACTCCGCCACCATCAAATCCATCCAGGACATCATGCGAAAAGATGCTGGCGTCGATGGAGACGCACAGCGACTTGGGCAATTGACGTGGCTCCTGTTCCTCAAGATCTTTGACGACCGCGAGCAGGAATGGGAAATCACCGTCAAGAAGTATCGGTCGCCCATCCCGGAAGAACTCCGCTGGCGAAACTGGGCCGCAGACACAGAAGGGCTCACCGGCGACGGGCTGCTGGACTTCATCAACAACAAGCTGTTCCCGTCACTCAAGGGCTTGTCACCAGAAGCCAGCCCGCGTCACCGAGTCATCCATGATGTCTTCGAAGATGCTTACCAGTACATGAAAAACGGGACACTGGTCCGGCAGGTCATCAACAAGATCAATGAGAGTCTCGACTTCAATCGTTCCGAAGACCGGCACATCTTCGGCGACCTGTACGAGCAGATCCTCAAAGACCTGCAGAGTGCAGGCAACGCAGGCGAATACTACACGCCCCGAGCCGTCACGCAGTTCATGGTCGACATGATCAACCCGCAGCTCGGCGAAACCGTGCTGGACCCGGCCTGCGGCACCGGCGGATTCCTCACCTGCACCATCGACAATCTGCGGAAGCAGGTCAAGACTCCTGACGACGAAGAACTGCTGCAGCGATCCGTCCAGGGCATTGAGAAGAAACCGCTGCCGCATCTGCTGTGCGTGACCAACATGCTGCTGCACGGCATCGACGTGCCCACCAACGTACGGCACGACAACACACTGGCGAGGCCGCTGGCCAGTTACGGACCGAAGGACCGAGTTGACTGCATCATCACCAATCCGCCATTCGGCGGCATGGAAGAGGATGGCATCGAAACCAACTTCCCGCAGAAGTTCCGCACTCGTGAAACTGCCGACCTGTTTCTGGTGCTGATTCTGACGCTGCTGAAAGACGGCGGTCGAGGTGCCATCGTTCTCCCGGACGGCACGCTGTTCGGCGAAGGCGTGAAGACCACCATCAAGGAAAAGCTGCTGGCCGAGTGCAATCTGCACACGATCGTCCGCCTGCCGAACGGCGTCTTCAGTCCGTACACCGGCATCAAGACGAACCTGCTGTTCTTCATCAAAGGCCAGCCGACGAAAGAAATCTGGTACTACGAACATCCGTATCCACCGGGAGCCAAGTCGTACAACAAAACCAAACCCATCCGGATCGAAGAGTTCGATCTTGAAAAGGCGTGGTGGTTTGGTGAGCAGCCAAAGAAGAAGGGCAAAGCGAAACGGGAGGGCGAGGCTCCTGCCGAGCCGCTCTTCGCCAAACGCGTCGAATCACCGCAAGCGTGGCGAGTCTCGATCGAGCAGATCCAGTCCAACGGCTACAACCTCGACATCAAGAACCCGCACGACAGCAGTGAAGCCCACGCCGATCCGGATGAGTTGCTGGCCGATTACCAGAACCTGATGACCGAATTGCAGCAGACCCGCGATCGGTTAAAGGACGAGTTGTTCCAGGCGTTGGAAGGATCAAAGCATTGAACGTGTTCTGAGGGCGAGGCTGTGGAGGATTTTCCCGCCAAAACCCGGGATTTATGAAAGGCATCGCGAGCGAATCGATCCTGCGATTGAGCCACGAACGTGGCGGCAGGTTGTAGCCACGGGCGTGGGCCCGTGGATAAAAAAACAAATGATTTTGAGTCCTGAAAGGACGACATGAGACAACCCCGGCGCAATTCCTGTCGTCCCTTTGGGACTTCTGCCTTTTCTTCATCGGGTACCACGGGCTCGCGCCCGTGGCTACATCCTGCCGTCCCGCCGGGACTGAATCACGTTTCCAGCAATCACGTGGATTATGTCCAACCAATGTTTTTTTGGATCAAAACCCTTCACAGCCTCGCTCTCCCGGGTTGCGACCGTTTGAAGGTCGAGTTGTTCCAGGCACTGGAAGGATCAACGCGATGAACGGCGAGACCTTCTGCGAGCACTTCGCGAAGTTTGCGGATGCGCCGAATTCGATCCAAAAGCTGCGTGAACTGATCTTTCAACTGGCGGTGCAGGGGAAGGTTGTTTCTCAGGATAAGAATGCCGAACCGGCATCTGTTTTATTCAGCAAGATCCAAGCTGAGCGTGAATTACTCATCGCGAGACGCGCCATTCGACGCAGTAAACCGTTGCCGGTAATCGACGCTGCCGAAGTGCCGTTTGAAATTCCAGCCACTTGGCTCTGGGTCAGATTTGACGACGTAGGTGATTGGGGCGCTGGCGCGACCCCGAACCGTGGGCGTCCTGATTACTTCGGTGGTGAAATCAAATGGTTCAAATCCGGTGAATTGAACGACGCATACATCGACGACTCAGAGGAAAAAATAACCGAGCTTGCGTTGAAGGAATGTTCACTCCGTGAAAACCAACCTGGTGACGTATTGGTTGCAATGTACGGCGCCACGATTGGGAAGGTTGCAATCTTAAATGTGGCGGCGACCACAAATCAGGCGGTTTGTGCGTGTACGTGTCACACGGGTGTTTTCAACCGGTACTTGTTCCTGATGCTCAAGGCATTCAAGCCATATTTTATCAGCAATAGTTCTGGAGCCGCTCAGCCAAACTTCTCGAAGGAAAAGATTGTTCGAACGCCATTCCCCCTCCCCCCGCTCGCCGAGCAGCGGCGGATTGTGGCCAAGGTGGACCAGTTGCTGGGGCTGTGTGACGAGTTGGCAGCACGTCAGGCGGCGCAGCGTGAGAAACGGCAGCGGCTGGTCGGAGCGACGCTCGACCGCCTGGTCTCAACGCGCAACCCCGCCGAATTCCCCACCCACGCCCACCGCCTCCGCAACCACTTCGACCAACTCTTCGACACCCCCACCACCATCCCCCAACTCCGCCAAACCATTCTGCAACTGGCCTTGCAGGGCCAACTCGTGCCTGTTAGGCGGAATGAGGAAGTGACCGCCGAGACTTTGCTCGCAATGGAACGAGAAAGGATGTCCTTGTCGTTTGCCAGTGGTGACCAGCCAAAGCTGGAATCCGAATACGCGGCACTCCGCGCCGCCGGTCCCAATCAAGACGGCAGCCGCCGATATATTTCAGCTCGATGTATTTGCGATTTTATTACCAAAGGAACAACGCCCGCAGCAAGCGAACTGATGCCTCAGGGCGATGTTCCATTCTTAAAGGTCTACAACATCGTGAAGAATGTGTTGAACTTTGAGTACAAGCCAACGTTTGTGCGAAAAATAGTTCACGAAACCGAATTGCGCCGATCGAAAATCCAGCCGGGAAATGTATTGATGAACCTAGTTGGCCCACCCCTTGGGAAGGTCGCAGTGGTCACCGAAGAATACCCAGAGTGGAACTGCAATCAGGCATTGGTGATCTTCAAGCCAATCTCCTTCTACGACAGCAAATTCTTGTCGTACATCATTGGCTGTCCAGCGACGCTGAAAGAAATCCTTCAAGACACACGCGGAACTGCTGGGCAAGACAATATCTCCCTGGAACAAAGCCGCAATTTACGTATCCCGCTGGTCTCGCTTGAGTATCAGCGGCGATTCATTGCTGAGGTCACCGAGCTGCTGTCCCTGTGCGACGCCCTGGAAGCCAAACTCACCCAAGCCGAATCCGCCGGCACCCAACTCCTCTCCGCCGCCGTCCATTCGCTGCTGCAGAACTGATCGGGAAAACAAGGAACGCAGCAAATATGCCAATTCCGCAATGCGAGCGACCGCATTATGCCTTACCGCTACATCTCGGCGATCTCCGAAAACGTGCGGATATGTCGCCCTATCTTGCGACAGTGACTGAAATCTGCAAGCGATTCGGGACTTCACTGTATCGAAAGGCTATCCTGCAGGCGTTTCTGCTCTTGCGGAAAGAAGTGTTGTGCCTTGGAGTTTCCGGGGACAAATGGTCAATGAGTGCGTTTTTGAGACAAGACCAGTCCTTTGCTCAATGATGTTTTGCGGCACCGTATGCTGAATTTGTGTTGTGATGAATTCGATTTCGTGCATGCTCATTTGTTGACGAGTAAATCGCCGCTTCAAAAATAAACCAGGAGGCATCGTTGCCCACTTTCAAAATTCATGTCCGCGAATTTCGTGTCTTAAAGCGCCTCGACTGGGCGCCCTCCGGCGTTTGTATTCTTTCTGGCGCAAATGGTGCAGGAAAGTCGACCACACTAGACGCCTTCAAATTCATGCGAGCCCTCTTTCTTTCGGGCGAAGAGGCGGCTTTCAACACCGTCGGCGCGACTGCGTTTCGACATGCCCGCGCAGATTCGGAAACTCCAGTCGAGTTTGCGATAGAGGTTGACGACATCGTCTGGAAAGTTCGCTTTCCGATTTCCACACGGGGAATCAAGGGGACTTACGGAGAAGAATTGACGCGCGCAGGAGAGGTCGTTCTTCGGGCGACGATGTTTGAAGACCATTGGTACCACTCCGGAGAGCAGAATCGCCTGGACGAGACACGTTGCTGTGCCAAGGTCCTGTGGGATCGGGGCAGTGATACCTGGATGCAACCGCTCGTTGACGTACTGAGTGGAATTCGCGTTTATAATTCCTACTGGCTCAATCAAGTGAAAGACGTCAGGCCACCAGACACCAACGATTCGTATTTGCACGGCACGGGACGCAACATTTGGTCCGTGCTTGCAAACTGGAAAGCATCACCGCTGCGATATCGAGGTCAGTTTGATTGGGTTATGAAGGAAGCGAGCCGGGCCTTTCCGGGGCTTCTCGGAACAATTGAGTTTGACCGGGGCTTGCCGTATCTGTTTCGGCCAGATGCAACCGATCCGGCTGAAGGCTTACCGCCAAGCCGAACTGCGGACGGTCTACTTACCGGCCTTCTCCACCTAACGGCCATTGCGGGTGCCAAATCGGGCTCGCTGCTTGCTATCGACGAAATGGAGAATACACTTCACCCACACGCAATCCGCTCGTTGATTGCGGCCATGCGGCAGCAGGCCGAAGAACGAAACGTCACGATAGTTCTCACAACACACTCTCCAGTCGTGTTGAACCAATTCATCAATGAGCCGGAACAGGTCTTTGTGCTGGATCAAAATCATCCAGACGGTGATGTCCCAGTGCGTATGACGGACTTGCACAGCGAAGAATGGATTGCACAAGCGAAGCTGGGTTCACTCTATGAGCGTCTCGCCTTCAGCTCACCAGACATTGAGGGGTGACCAGTGAAGGTTGCACTTCTCCCAACAGGCCGGACAGAGTGGTGTGGGTTGAGCGGGGCGCTTGGACGGCTTTTCCCTGATCACGAATTTTATTGCCTGCCGACAATGGCAGAGATCAAGTCATTCGGTGATCGCTTTCCCTACAACGGCTTCACGAGCATGTGTTTGACCCAATCGCACGAAATGAACCCGCCCGAAACAGCGATGGAATTGGTTTCTCGGGCTGCGCAGGAGGCCATTGGGGAAAGAGGAGAAGAGACGGCTGATTTGGTCGTAGTGATCGATGATGTCGAACTCCCAAACGTGGATCAGGTCGACCGGGTGGTCGCCGTTATGCGAAGCGCCGTGATCGAACATGTGAGGCGTCTGCCCAATCGGATTCGGATTCAGGAACGAACAGAAGAATCGCTCAAATCGAAAGTGTCATTTCATCTGATCTCACCAATGGTTGAGGCGTGGTTTTTCGCCGATAGAAATGCTCTCGCTTTGGCTGGCGTGCCCGTAGACGCGAACGTTTGTTTTAATGATGAGACTGATCCTGAGGCATTCATCACTGACGACGCAAACTATATGGTGGCAACTGAGTGTGAGTGCGTTAGGTTCGCTGCACTCCACGAAGCAAAGAAGAAAAAGCATCGACCAAAGTGGCTTGGATCATTTCCTCGAGAGAAACATCCCAAAGGCTACCTGCAGTGGCTCTGCCGCGACCCTGACGATCAGTCCTGCACGAGTTATTCAGAGGCAAACGGCGGATGCAGCGCACTGTCTGGAATTTCATGGAATACGCTGCTGAGCCGCCCAGAGTCGCAATTCGCTTTGCTCCGAGCACTGGTCGACGATCTCAGCGAAGGCCTAAATAGCACGCCGACCGTTGCTCTGGGAGGAACTGTCTCGCCGCTCACCTCTCGAAGCGGGGCACCGGCCGACGCGGTCCTGCGGAATATATAAGAGTGTTTCCAGATGTCGGTCCGCGCTCGGAGGACCGTTTTGTCACAAAGTTTGATCCAGACAACAAAAAGGGGTCAGCGACGGTCGTGAATAAGGTCAATAACAGATTCGAAAAAAGATTTTCGAATTCGATTTTTTGCAGTGTGTCGACAGGGATGTTGGATTTTTTGAGGCATGGGTTTCAGTGATCGATGGAGGGTTGAATTTGGACTGTCGACTGAGTATTCTGGCGTTGA
>CAMAVB010000148.1 GCA_945861465.1 Candidatus Kuenenia stuttgartensis | reverse complement strand
CCAGATCAGGTTACCTGGATGATTGTCCGGATCGTCAGTCCAGTACTTGTCTTCCAGAAATTCCTGTCCCATGAACAGCATCGGCAGACCAGGGGCCGTCAGCAACAATCCATTCGCCACACGCGATCGGCTGCGTGCGTACCAGGAACGGGCGTCGGTGGAATCAGCGAGTGCCGCAAGACGCGGCTCGCGATCGTTATCGTTCTGCACTCGCTGACGGTCGTGCGTTTCCAGGCAATTGACGACCTGATTGGCGGTCGCGAATCCGAAGGAGTGTCGCAGCGCGTCGCGGACGGGATCCAGGTTCACGGACGCGCCCTGTCCGGCCGCAGCCTGTGCAATCGCTCGTCGCACAGCGTCTCGGAAGCCTGGCGACAGCACGGTGTCGAAGCCTGCCCCGTTTTCGTCGCGCGAACGAGTCACCCAGTACGGCTGATCTTTCCAGTATTCGGCATGATGCAGACTCGACGGACGGTGATGTTTTATAGTCGCCGTGAGATCCTGACAGAAGTGCCAGCCACCGAACCTGTCGATGACGGAAACTTCATCATATCGGAAACCATCCACGTGGTATTCGTCCAGCAAGAAGCGCGCGTTATCGATCAGGAACTGCCGCACGCCGTCGTTGTTGAAGTCGTAAACCATTCCACCTGCCCAGCCTTGTCGGGTGAAATAGAGTTCGCCGCCGCTGTCATCGCGGAACTGGTAGAGATTCTGGTCGTCGCCGACGAAACCTCCTGCATGGTTGTAAACCGCGTCGAAGATCACGGCCATGCCGTACAGATGGCAGAGATCGACAAACACTTTGAGCTGGTTAACCTGTGGCACCAGGTCCTTCAGTTCAAGCGGCGGCTTTCCTTTGACTGCCAAGAGCTGGTTGACCATGATGAGATACCGTGGCAGATCCTCTTCTTCGACGCTGTAATCCATCTCCGGTGAGAACAGATCTGTTCCGTTGTAGCCAAGGCTGCGCGGTGTTGCATCAAAAGGATTAGGCACGGAATTAAACTCCGTCACCGGCAGCGGCTGGATGAAAGTCACACCTAGCTGAGCGAGATACGGGATCCGTTCGACGGCGTCCAGAAATTTTCCGATGCGGTTTGGTCGGTCGTCAGCGTTCTGGCTATTGACAGCATACCAGGTTCCGAAGTGTAGCTGATAAATGATCGCCTCATGGAACCACGGCGTCCGGAATCCATCGTCATGCCACGGGTATGAAGACGACGAACGGACAATGCAGTCAACGTCCGGCCAGTCGTGGAACTCCAGTTCCCGCGCATACGGATCACGGACGAGGGGCTGCGGATTCCCGATCACATGAAAACGATAGTGATCACCTTCCTGCACACCCTGCACGAAACCGGTCCAGTAGCCATTTGAGTCTAACTGCAGTTTCGTGTCCGGCGAAGGGGAGAAAGTATCACCGTCAGCATTGATGGTATTGCCCTTCCGTGCCAGGCGAAGATGAACTTCCAGAGCCTGAGGAGCCCATAAGCGGAACGTCGCGCCGCCCGAGACCAGATTTGCACCCATCTGGGTCGCTTCGGAGATGCCCTGCTGGCTCACGGGACCAAATTCGGATTTCCGAACCTGATCTTCCACCGGGTTACTGAATTTTCGCAATGTGGTTACCATCGTCATCCCTTTCAGAGTAGTAAGCATCCTTTTGAAAAACACATGGCTCAGAGTTTACCCCTGAATCAGCGACTGGCTAGAACCAAATGCTCCTCAAAGACCCTCAATTATGCCGCAGGCGTATTTGACGCAATTCGATCTTGACAGACGCCATCAGGAATGATCTGACTCCGGCGTCAAATTCAACTGCTGCAGTTTCAGGTGCTCCATGCGTTTCGCGGTTGGTCAAATGCCACTTGCCAAAATGCGCCGTGCGATCAGCGGCCTGCATGAGAAACCAATGCCGCAGGTGGCAACACGGTCGGCCAGTTATTGACCATTCACAGGTCGTAGGGTGTGACAAGCAACGCGCAGGCACACCGAATCACAGACATGGTGTGCCTGCGCTGGCGCTTGTCAAACCCTACACATTCACAAACTGGACAGCCGTGAAGGTGGCAAAGCTCGAAGACCCCTGCGTTCGCGGGAAACGCATGGCCTACGAGACTCTTCACGCGAACGTGCCACGGTGAACGTCGTGGGAATCACGGTGAGGGTTGATCGTCGGTTGTGGCGGCCTCACCCAACGCGACGAGCAACTCGCGGCCGGTGGGGCCTCTCCATTCGATTTGATACTTGCGCACCTCTTGGGCCAGTTCGGCATCGCTCAAGGGACGCCGCCGATACCACGCGAGGACCAAAAGTGCTTTTCGTCGGCACGGTTCGCGGCATTCTCGAACCACTTGTCACATTCGCCCCACGTGTCGGGCGGGAAGGCGTCCCGCGACACCAACGGTTGTTCAGAGAACGCCCAAGGAAGCCAACGCAAACAAGTGACAGGCACCAATGTAACGAACATCGGAAGTCCCGAAGGGACGACAGGAATCGCGACTGGGTGATCCCATGTCGTCCTTTCAGGACTGAAAATAGCGTGTATTTCTCTAACCACGGGCTCACGCCCGTGGCTACAACCTGCCGCCACATTCGTGGCTCAAACACAGCATCGATTCTCCCGCTATGACTTTCACAAGTCCCGCTTTTTTGCGAAGAAAATTCTTCACAGCGTTGCCAGCCACCATGTCGTACGTTTCTGCAGATTTAGTCGGGCCATGATCATCACCAGACAAAACACCTACACAAAACAAACCAGCTGCGGCACGGACCATCTCAAAGCCGGGGTCAGTCATCGCTCCAGTCTGTAAGGTTCGCGCGGGCCGCTCGCCTTCATTTGCTTCTCCAGGACACTTGGCAGGTCCAACCACCGACCACCGTGGGAAGCCAAAAACAAAAATCCTGGCCGAAAAGTTCCGGGCAGGATTAGAGGCGTGTCTAATTGTTCGGTCGTCGAGCAAGCTGATCATCCAGCGAGCTCGAAATCATGCGGCATCGTATTCCGAGATACGGTTGTGCGGGATGAACGGAATCGTGGCGTCTTCCGTCAGGCAATACCGCATGTAGTAAGCGTCTTCGCAGGTATCGTTGTAGTGCTGACGCAGCACGGTGATCGCGCGGAAGCCGCCGTTCGCGAAGAACATCTGAGCCGGCACATTGGTCTCTCGGACTTCCAGCACGATCTCGCGGCGGCGTTGTTGCGAAAGCTTATCGACCAGTCGTTGCACCATCTGGCGTCCGATCCCGTGGCGACGAGCATCGGGAGCCACGGCGAAGTTGAGGATTCGCAGCATAGATTTGTGGAGTTCATAGATCATGAATCCCACAATTTTATGATCGAGTTCGGCGACGGTCCCGATGCAGTTGCGTTGCCGCAGACAGCAGAGGAATTCTTCTTCCGTCCATGGGAACTGAAAGCTGCCGTGTTCGATCGACAGAACTTCATCCATGTCGCGACGTATCAACCAGCGAATCTGCGTGCGCGATGCATCGATTGCAGGTATGTTGTTGGTAACAGCTGTTTGCTGACTTGTCCGCTTCAATCCCATTACGGCCTCCATGCCGAATAGAACGAAAAAAATCACAGACGTCAGATCAAAGTTTTGTGCGAGTTTCGCTCATCGCTTTGACCACGCCATTTACTGGCTTCGACGCCAGCTGAGTCGAAAGTTAACAGACTTCTAAAACTGAGTCTACAGTGAAGCGCCTTCTGATTGGAATCGCAGAGAAATCCGTCAGTCACCGACGATCGGAGCGGCATTTCTTGCCGGGGACATGTCTCAACCTGACGGATTTCGACCGGTCCAATTCTTCCCAGAGGCAGGAAATCCTGCGACTGGAGGCCCAAAATTGACGATCTTCCCTGCCTGAGAGCCACACGGGCGATACGATTTTAGCACCGCTCACGTGATGTGCGGGATTGCACAAATACATTACAGGCAGTAACGATCCGATGACTATTTCCATGACGGAGTATTTTCGAACCCGCGAGGCGGATCGAAAAAAAGAAACTCGTTACCTCAACGTGATCAACAAGGACAGTTGCACATCCTGCAATTCCTGTGCAACCGTGTGTCCGGTGGATTGCATCTACGAAGTTGTCAGCCCGGTGCCGTCCGAAAGCTATCACCAGATCGACACCAGCCGATGCATCGGTTGTCAGATGTGTTATCGTTCTCCAAACGACAGCAGCGACCTGTACCAGCTGACAATCTGTCCGTGGAACGCAATTGACATGCTGCACAATCCCAACGTGAAACCGGACGCTCAATCGATTCTGCAACCATACTATCGTGGATCCGGCAGCGCACTTCCATGGCCGAAACTGGAAGAGTACGGATACCAGTTGTTCCTTGACGGTGAGGTGTTCCTTCCCGCTGCAGAAGAATCGCTCCATCACATCTTTCATCTGCTTCAGGAGGATGCGTGGATGTACAGCGCCGATGATAACGTGAGGATCGTCGTGGCGGAAACTGAAACCGGCGAAGGTTTTGTCCGATATCGCGCCACCGCAGAAGGCCGCGATCTGCTCGATTGCATGTTTCGTGATTATCAACGCATCTTCATGGATTGAACATGTTGGTACTCAGCGAACGACATGCCCTCATCACAGGCAGTACGCAGGGGATCGGTCTGGAAATCGCGAAGGCCCTGCACGAAGCCGGGGCCGGCGTGTTACTGCATGGACGGCGAGCTGACGGCGAGGCACTTCGCGAAGCTCGATCGCAGAACCTGGTGCCAGCTTCTGTTCAGGTCGTTGTGGGTGACCTTGCCGAACCGATGCCGCAGGGACCGCTGGACGTCGCTGCAGCAGCGCTGCGGCTGAACCCGAATATCGACACGCTGGTCTGCAACGCCGGCACATTTATCGATCAGCCGTTTCTGGAAATGGACTTCTCTGTTTTTGATCGCACGCTGAAGCTAAACGTGTATTCACAGTACGTGCTGATCCAGCACTTCGCGCGGCTCTGGGTGCGACGTGGAATTCGCGGCAGGATTCTGCTCATCGGGTCGATCAACGGTTGCCTCGCGGAACCGACCCATGTGGCCTACGACACATCAAAGGGCGCGATCGATGCGATGACACGTTCGTTGTGCGTGGCACTGGCTCCGCACGGCATTCGAGTGAACGGAATGGCCCCCGGCCTGATCCGCACACCGCTCACCGAGCCTGCTCTGCAGAATCCGCGCGCGCGGCAGTGGATGGAATTGCATACGCCAAACGGTACTGTCCCCGGTGCAGAAGCCTGCCGAGGTGCCGCGGTGTTCCTGCTGAGCGACGCAGCTGAACATATCCACGGGCAGATGCTCCTCGTCGATGGCGGCATGAGCGTCTGGCAACAACCAGACCCACCGCCTGAATGGATGAATCTGCCAATCTAGTGCCACCATGCGTTCTGCAAAGTCGCCGGATCAAATGATCAAATGAGATGACTCAGCGATGATCAGGACGCTCTACAGCCCCTCTGGACACATGTCAATCAGCGACGTAGATCACGCCTTTCTGCGGGCAGGAAAATGAGCGTGTTGCGCTCGACTCGGAGAGTCACGTGTTGCGCTCGACTCGGAGAGTCAAGTGTTGCGCTCGACTCGGAGAGTCAAGTTACGGGGAGGGCGATGCAATGCCTCTAGTCGTGACGGACGTACGAGTTCCCGGGCAGTCGGCGGATCAGGCGGCGCATTTCCAGCATGGTGAGTGTGGCGAGGACTCGGGAGGATTCCAGCTTACAGGCACGCAGGATCTCGTCGATTCCGGTCGGCTGCGAAGTGATCTGATTCAGGACTTCGGTTTCCTGCACGGTCAGGACCAGTTCGCGCGGGGAATGAATTATAACGCTCGCGGACTGCGTGGACGGCACGGGCAGCGGACCAAGTTCGCTCAGTACATCATCGACATTTCGGACAAGCGTCACGCCGTCACGAATCAGGTCATGGCACCCTTCGCTTGCCAGACTATCGACAGGCCCTGGCAGTGCGAAAACTTCGCGCCCCTGTTCCAGTGCATGTCGAGCTGTGTACAACGCACCGGAGCTGCGCGTGGCTTCGACCACGATGACACCGAGGCAGATTCCACTGATGATGCGATTGCGTTGCGGGAACAGACCGGGCAGTGGACGCTGGTCGAGCGGCATTTCGCTCAGCAGGGCACCTTGCTGTGAAATTTCTTCGGCCAGGTCTTTGTGTTCGGGCGGATAGATTGTCTTCACACCGCTGGCCATGATCGCCAGTGTGCGGCCTCCGGATTTCAACGCACCCCGATGCGCAGCCGCGTCGATGCCGCGTGCCAGACCGCTCACGATGGTAAATCCAGCGCGGGACAGCGCGGCAGCCATCCGTTCGGCCTGCCTGCGACCGTAAACCGTGCAGCGCCGCGAACCGACGATGGCGATGGCCAGTTCATCCTGCGGCAGCAACACGCCTTTCCGGTACAGCACAGACGGTGAATCACAGATTTCCCGCAGCCGTTGCGGGTAGTCGCGATGCTTCTGATCCAGTACATCCACCTGCAGAGCGTGGCATTCCATCAGTAACCGGCGCGCTTCGTCGAGCAGATCCTGATTCCCGATCGACGTCGCGGTTTTGGGGCCGATGCCGTTGACCGTCAGCAGCACTTCGTGGGGCTGAGACAGAACTTCGCGGGCCGTGCCGAAGTGTTCCAGCAACGCGGACTGCAGTTTCGGTCCGATTCCGGCTGCGCGCGATAACGCCACGAGTGCCACAAGTTCGTCAGAAAATTCCGGGGCGGGTGGCGAGTCGGGAGTCATGACTATTCCAGCAATTCCGGGTCACTGGTGGTTTGATCGCGCGGCCATGCGACTTTGCCATGCTGCAGCAGACAGACGAGTTTCGGAACATGCACTTTGGTCTGTCGAACGTCATGCCAAGTATCGGCGGAGGATTCGAAAACAGCAACCGTGGACGTGGGAACTGAAAGACTTTGGTCCGCCCAGTCGCAAATCAGTCCGGCAATGCCCGGATTGTGCCCAACGACCAGAACCGACGACTCATCTTCAAGCGGATAGTCGCAGATGGCCTTTTCAAACAATTTTCCCGGTGCCAGATACAATTCATCCAGGTCCGTCCGAGCGGCTGTGAGCTGCATTCCCGCGGCGATCAGATCCGCAGTTTCCCGAGTCCTTTTGGCGGCGGACGAAATGATGCGATCGATGCGAATTCCGCGGCTGAGCAAAATCGCTGCGGTTTCACCAGCTGTGCGGATTCCGCCTTCGGTCAGGCCCCGCTGGAAATCCGATTCGTGTTGTGCTTCAGCTGCTGCTTTCGCATGTCGCATGATCAGGATCGTCTTAATGGCGTTACTCCCATTCGATCGTCGCGGGCGGTTTGGAACTTACGTCATAAACCACGCGATTGATACCTCTGACAGAATTGATAATTCGAGTTGAGATCTTTGCCAGAATCTCATAAGGAAACTGATACCAGTCTGCCGTCATGAAATCTTCAGACTGAATGGCTCGAATTGCCGCCACATTTTCGTACGTGCGATCATCACCCATCACGCCGACAGAATTCACGGGAAGCAATACAACAAACGCCTGCTGGATGTCGCGATAGATTCCGGCGAGATGCAATTCTTCAATCAGAATCGCATCGGCTTCGCGGATCACTCGTAAACGTTCTTCCGTCACTTCGCCCAGACAACGGACGGCCAGTCCAGGACCGGGGAACGGATGTCTCCAGACCATGATCTCCGGCAGTCCGAGTTCAAGTCCCATGCGACGGACTTCATCCTTGAACAGGTCACGCAGCGGTTCGATCAGTTCAAAACCCAGTTCCGCCGGCAGGCCACCGACATTGTGGTGTGACTTGATCGTCGCCGCCGGGCCGTCCGGATTCGCACCGGATTCAATCACATCCGGATAGAGTGTGCCCTGCGCCAGATATTTCGCGTTCGGGATCGATTTCGCTTCATCTCGAAACACATCGATAAACACTTTCCCGATGATCTTGCGTTTCTGCTGTGGTTCTGAGACACCCGCGAGTTCACCAAGAAATCTCGCGCGGGCATCGACAACGTGCAGATCTGTCTTGAAGTGCTTCGAGAATTGTTCTTCGACCTGTTGCCTCTCATCCTTTCGCAGCATTCCGTTATCCACGAAAATGCACGACAACTGATCGCCGATCGCTTTCGAAATCAATGCGGCCACGACGGACGAATCCACACCACCGGATAGTCCGCAGATGACCTGATCGGTGCCCACGATCCTGCGAATTCGTGCAACGTGTTGTTCAATGAGCGAACTGATCCGCCATGTGCCTTCGCAGCCGCAGATCTTCAGCACAAAATTGGCCAGCAGATGACCACCGAACTGTGTGTGAGTGACTTCCGGATGAAACTGCAGTCCGTAGATGACGCGGGATTTGTGACGAATCGCAGCGTTGGGACATGTGGACGTGGAGGCGAGTATTTCAAAGTCGGTGGCCAGCGTTTCGACCTGATCCCCATGACTCATCCATGCGTTGAACGTCTTTGGAATTCCGTCGAACAGGGCATTCGTTGCTGCCTTGTTGGCTGACTGCGTACACGGTGCGCGGCCAAACTCACGAGCATGGACGGGCAGAATTTTTCCGCCGAGTGTGTGACAGGTGACCTGCATCCCATAGCAAATCCCAAGAATCGGGATCTTCAAATCAAAGATGGCCGGATCGATCATCGGAGCGCCGACACCGTAGACACTGGCCGGACCGCCGGACAGGATGATGCCTTTGGGATTGAGTTCTCTGACTCGGTCGGCGGACAAATCATGTCGCACGACCTGACAGAACACATTCTGATCACGCACGCGGCGAGCGATCAGCTGTGCCGTCTGCCCGCCGAAGTCCATCACGAGGATTCGCTCCTGCTGAGCCGCCGTGGCAGAACGCATTGTGACATCAGTGTCAGCGGAGGCCGACTGTGCGGTACTGGAACCTGGCATGAGGGATCGTCAGTCTCATCAAGTATGGCACAGTGGCCTTTCGCAGCCAGAAAACATGACCGCGATGACTGGTCACTGAATGTGCCTCGTGACATGGCCTCAAGCCGTCGCTGTCAGGCGATGAGTTTGAGAAAAACGTGACAGCTTAACAACCAGATTCGGGCGTTCAATCCGAGGCCTGTCAAGCTGTTCAATTCCACGAAACTTTTGGAGGCTAACCAGCATTTTCTCTGAATTTCCCCTGCTCAGTCCTGAGACAACCGTTTTGAAGATGAAAATCCGCACTGCCGCTTGACGTCCGAGGGGCTAAAGTCATCATCCGGTCACAACGGAAGGCGAGCGGCAGGGCGTAAGCCCTCCGAGCAAAGTAGAGACGACCGCAGTCATCATCTGGCCACAACGGAAGGCGAGCGGCAGGGCGTAAGCCCTCCGAGCAAAGTAGAAACGACCGCAGTCATCATCCGGGCATTACGGCACCACTTGTTGTTGCATTTTTCGGATGGTGCGTTGCGCTTCACCCACCCTATACATGCCGCAGACATACCTTCAATCGGAAATCCAATGAACTCGGGAAGAGCAGGAACAGGTCGGCGAGTTGATCCGGCAGACATCGAACGAATGATTCCGTTTGAACTGCTGCTCGATCGGATCGCCGCCGATCGACGTTCTGACTGGATTGCAATCCGCCGCTACCTGCACGCTCATCCGGAACCCAGCGGCGAGGAAATCCGGACGACGCAATTGATTGCCGAGCGACTCGTGTCGCTGGGCATTGCGCCGAAAATCCCCGAGCGTGGTGTAGGAGTCATTGCGGAACTGAAGATCGGATCACCGACAGCGGATGCTCCGATTATCGCCATTCGCGCGGACATTGACGCATTGAGAATGCACGACCGCAAGTCCACTGAATATGCGTCCGGCTGTCCCGGAGTCGCGCATGCCTGTGGCCATGATGCGCATACAACCGTGGTGCTGGCAGCGGCGGAGCTCTTGACAACTTTATCGAGCCGACTGCCGGAATCGGATGTGCCGTCCGCTCATCTGCGATTCATTTTTCAGGCCGCAGAGGAGACTGCTCAGGGTGCCAACTGGATGGTTGAGGACGGCGCGCTCCATGGCGTGACGGCAATTCTGGGACTGCATGTTGATCCGACAATCCCGGCGGGCAAAGTCGGAATTCGTTACGGTGTCCTGACGGCACAGGTCGATGAAGTGCTGATTGAAGTACACGGCAAGGGTGGTCATGCCGCGCGACCGCAGCATACGAGTGACCCGATTGGCACAGCTGCGATGCTCGTGTCGGCATTGTATCAGTCCGTGCCGCGGCGAGCCGACTCATTGACGCCGATGGTGTTTTCTGTCGGTTCAATACATGGCGGCTCCGCGTCAAATGTGATTCCGGATCTGGTAGAAATCGCCGGTACACTCCGATCGACCGATCGCAAAACGCGAGACAGTGTGCTGAGCAGTATTCGCCAGATCTGTATGGGAATCGCCGCCGCGACCGGAAATACGATTGATGTGACGTATGGCAGCCCACTTGGTTCGGTAATTAACGATGTGACAGTGATGTCTGCGATTGAAGCTGCGGCAACTCAGATACTTGGCGGCGAGAACATCGTGCTCATCGATCGTCCGAGCATGGGAGGCGAGGACTTTGCCGTTTACGTCGATCACGTTCGTGGAGCACAGTTTCGCCTGGGTTGTGCCGGGCCGGAGGGCGACTGGCCGCTGCTGCACTCGCCGGTTTTTGATGTCGATGAATCGGCGATTCCGTTGGGAGCCAGAATCATGGCACGCTCGGCTCTGCTGCTGGCGATGATCGGGCCGGAGTCATCATCATGCCAATAATGCGATTCACTCCGAATACCAGCCCCACGATCGGCGTTGAGATTGAACTCCAGCTGATCGATGCCAAGGAACTAGCGCTGACAAGTGCGATCGATCAGGTGCTGGATGCACTGCCGGAACATTTGCGCGATTCCGTGAAACCGGAACTCATGCAGTGTTACGTCGAGATCAACACGCGGATCTGCCGCAATGTGCGCGAGGTGGGCGAGGATCTGCGGGAAAAGCTGATTCAGGTGGAATCCATCGTCCATCCGATGGGCGTCCGGTTGCTGTGGTCCGGAACACATCCATTTTCTTCCTGGCGGCATCAAAAGATTACCAATCACGAACGCTACGCGCGGCTCGTGATGTTAATGGAAGACGTTGTCCGGCGTCTGGTGACATTTGGCCTGCATGTGCATATCGGCGTAGATTCCGGTGACAAGGCGGTGATGGTCTGCGACCGAATGCTGCACTTCATCCCGTTGCTGCTGGCTTTGTCGGCGAACTCACCATTCTGGGAAGGTCGCAGCACGGGACTGCAGTCCAATCGTTCGAAGATCATGGAGGGTCTCCCCACAGCCGGCCTCCCTTATCAAATGCGAAACTGGAGCGAATATGTGTGGCTGGTAAAGCATCTGCGGGAAACCGGGTTTATCAATTCCATTCGCGAAATCTGGTGGGACATCCGTCCGCATCATGATTTTGGAACGGTGGAACTGCGGGTTTGTGATGTGCCGCCATGCCTTGATCACGTGCTCGCGATTACGGCCCTGGTCCAGTGCCTGGTGCATACGATTTCGAACGAGATTGACGAAGGAACGTTCCTGTCGGAATATCACCCGATGATGGTCGAACAGAACAAATGGCGTGCGACGCGTTACGGTGCCGACGCCGCGCTGGTGAGTTCCACGACGTTTCAGCAACGTTCCGTGCCGGAGCTTGTGGAAGAGCTAACCGCGCGGCTGACTCCAACTGCGATTGAACTCAATTGTCTGGCTGAATTGAAATCTGTGCTGACGCTCCCCGCCGCCAGCGGTGCGCGGCGTCAGGTGGAAATCTACGAAGCCACCGGCAGCCGCCGCAAAGTTGTCGAAAAGCTCCTCGAACGCCCGGCGTTTTGACGCCCCTCAGTAGCTTGACTCTCCGAGTCGAGCAGGAAGTCACAGTAGCTTGACTCTCCGAGTCGAGCAGGACGTCACGGTAGCTTGACTCTCCGAGTCGAGCAGGACGGTGTGCCTGCACGGCTTATCAGCCGTTTGTCACACCCTACGAACTTAAAGTACACAATGCGATTAAAAATTGTTCTGATGGGGACCGGAGAATTTGCCGTTCCGCCGTTTCGTGCGCTGTTGAATTCACCGTCTGAGATCGTCGGAGTGCTAACGCAGCCGGACAAGGCGGGGCGCGGACATCATCAGCATGAAAATCCGGTGAAGGAACTCGCGGTTGCGAAGGCGGTTCCGGTGTTTCAGCCTGAACGGGTGAATCGCCCGGAGATGCTGGAAATGCTGCGATCACTTCAGGCGGATTTGTATATCGTGGCGGCATACGGTCAGATTCTGAAGCCCGAACTGCTCGCGATTCCGCGACTGGGCGCGTTCAATCTCCACGGTTCTCTGCTTCCGCGTCATCGTGGTGCGGCACCTGTGCAATATGCGATCTGGAAAGGTGATATGTTCACCGGCGTGACCATTTTTCAGATTGAACGGTCTCTGGATTCCGGGCCCATGGTGGGGCGCGTCGAAACGCAGATTGGCAAGTCCGAAACGTCAGGAGAACTCATGTTGCGACTCGCGGAATTGTCAGTTCCTCTCACCCTGGAAGTCGTGCAGAATCTTGAGGCAGGGACTGCGGTGTTTGAGCCGCAGGATCCAACATTCGTGACGTTGGCCCCGAAGATTTCTCGCGAGGCCGGAGTGATTGACTGGTCAAAGTCGGGGCAGGAAATCGATTGTCATATTCGAGCGATGCAACCTTGGCCAAAGGCGTCATCGGTGCTCCAGCGACAGAACCAGCCGCCGTTGCGTTGTCTTGTCGCCCGTGTCTCCGACGCGGGATTTCCCGACAGGAGCTTACCTGGATGCAGCGTCATCCCCGGCAAAGTCATTGAACATCAAGGGCGTTTGCTGGTTGGTGCAGGCGACGGTTGGCTTGAGATTCTGAAGCTGCAACCCGAAGGGAGAAAGGCCGTCGATGGGCGTTCCTTTGTGAACGGGTATCCTCTGGCAGACGGTGATGGATTTCTAAGCAGCGAATCATATACTCCGCGCGGCCAGGACTGAGGGACGTGTTGTTAAGTGAGCCGCAAGGCGCTAGCGGTCTGTTGATTTAGGACCGGCGCAGAAATAACTTTCGTCTTTTGGACGTGGGGCACGTTTATAACGTGCCCGGCACGATGGAATCGTGCCCCACTTATTTCTGTCTCAGTCCTTATTACCAACCCGAAGCGCCAGCGAGGCTGAAATGGCTGAATTCTTCGCTGGCGCTTCGGGTTAGTGTGAATGGAGGCCCAATAATCGCCCTAAATCAACAACGGCCTAGCCGCGGGTAGTGCCTTTGCTCAGCAAACATTGGGAGTTTGGTTTTACTGAGAAGATTTCCGCAAAGCGACGGACGTCCGCCGACGGAGCGGCGGACCTACGTAGGCGAGCCGCTCCGTCGGCTCGCACCAGACACGGTGGCAAAGCCATTAATGCGGCATAAGAGATTCGGTTGCGGGAGAAGTCCGCGCCAAGGGTTACGATCCCACAGCACAATCTCATCGTCAGTTCCATTCCGGATTGCGAACGCCGTGCGGGAGAATGCGAATCAGGCGATGCAGTCTTCTCATACAAACTTCCCACAAGGTGTAGGGATCTTCGTCCAGCAGCAGGCTTCCGGTGGAAGGCAGGACATTCCAGTCGCCGCGAGCCATTTCACTCTCCAGCTGCCCTGCACCCCAGCCCGCATATCCGCTGATAAGTCGGAACAGGATGTGCCTGTCCGGTGGCGCTTTCTTTCGCACCACTTCATCAAACGAGTTTTCGCTGCCTGCGAGGAACAATCCGGGCGCGACTTCCTGATCCTGTTGGCCGAGCGTCAGACAGTTGTGCAGCACGAAAAGTGCGTTTTGCTCCACCGGCCCGCCGCAAAAAACGGGGGCATCTATGCCATTGACCGGGTCATGTTGCGCCAGTGCTTTTCCGATCGTGGTACTGGTCGGGCGATTGACAACAAGCCCCATCGCGCTCTCCGAGTTGTGTTCGAGCAACAGGACAACGCTGCGATAAAAATTCGGATCGCGCAAGTGGTGCGCGGAGATCAGAAACGACCCCTGGAGTGAAACGGTCATAGGTGGCCTCACCAAATCGGGCGAGAACGAATGTGGACAGTAAATTGAGTGATTCCGGCGAAAACGACGGACACGTTGATCAATCCTGCGGAAACGACGATGGTCCATTCCCCGCGGCCTGTTCATGACACTTTTGCAGAACGCGAAATTGTGACCCGCAGCGTCAGCGAGGGGTTGAGGTTTGCAGCCCTCGCTGACGTTTCGGGTTCATGTCACTTTTGGCCCGGTATGTCACTTTTGGCCCGGTATGGTATAGTTTGTGATGATGACGATGTTGTTCAAGGCAACAATACCGATTTTATACTGTGATTACGAAAAGTCCGAAAGTTCTGCTCGGTATGAACACCCCGCAACTTAACCTGCATTTATGCGTGGAGCTCTGCGTGGGAGGCATTGACGACGTGCAGCTCGCCGCAGAATTGTCGGTCGATCGAATTGAACTCAACTGCGGCATGGCCGTCGGAGGTCTCACGCCGCCAGCGGGCCTTGTCGCAGCAGCAAGGCGGATTTTTTCTGGTCCGATCATCGCGATGGTGCGTCCTCGCGAAGCGGGATTTGCGTATTCGGCTGCGGAGTTTACGCAAATGCTGGACGATTGCGAATTCCTCGCGGCATCCGGAATCAACGGCATCGCCATCGGATGTTTGATGCCGGATGGCAACATTGATCTGGATCGATGCACTCAGCTTCGCCGAATGTTTCCGTCAACAACACTTGTCTGCCACAAGGCATTCGATGTCACTCCGGATTTGCAACTTGCCAGTCGACAGCTAATCGACTGCGGCTTCGATCGCATCCTGACGAGCGGCGGAAGTGCAGCCGCGGTTGACGGAAGTCGCAGAATTCGCAGTCTGCTCGACGCCTGCGGCACGCAGATTGAATACGTGGTCGGTGGCGGTGTGCGCGCCCACAATCTGGAATCGATTGTGCGTGAATCAGGCTGCGATCAGATTCATACGGCCGTACGCGGCACAGTTGTTGATCCGTCCACCAATGGCAACGATACGCTGGATTTTGGCAGGATTCACAATGACGGAGTCTCGGGCTACGGGGCCGCTGACAGAACTCAACTTCGCGAACTGATGGCAGTCGCGTCCACGATTTTCGTACAACGGTGTGTGACGGAGACATGACGATGGCGCGGTCACTGCCGATCATCGAAACCTGCGATCAATGTTCGGCCTGCTGTCGTCGGACTCCGATTCCGCCGTTTCAACCGGGTGAAGAATTTGCCTGGAACGTACTTCCGGAATGGCTGATCCTTGTGGACCAACGAATTGCGGCTGATCAGCAGTTCGAACTTCTGCCATGCGTCTGGCTCGATCAAGACTCCAACCGCTGCCTGCATTACGAATTTCGTCCCCAGGCATGCCGCGATTTCCAGATCAACAGCGACCTGTGTCGTCTATCGCGCTGGGATGAGGAAGCGGTGTGACGCGAGGCGAATTTCGGGTTGTGATACTGAACTTTTGCCAGTTTCGATTTGACACTGATCTCGGCCTGCCCATTGAGTTGGACAGCGCCACTTTGAGAGTCCGATTCGCCATAAGATATTGTTCAGATTAACGTTGCTTCATTCCACCTTCCCTTCTCCCCCTGGTAAGGGGGAGAAGGTGGCCGAAGGCCGGATGAGGGGGGTGTTCGCTGGATCTGACGCTATCAAATACTTAACGGCGTTGGGTGAGGGGTGTAAAAAAGAGACAGCTATTTCTCGAGCGGTCCTTACCGAACATGGGCGTCGCACTCGTCCGTTTTTCAAAGTGCAAACCGAGGGTCGATGAGCATTGACTCCTGTATGTTGTGTTGCCGGAAATCGGCAAGCCCCAAATGCAGTGGCGACCAACAGATACCCCAAGTGCAGTGTTCCGTAAACCTATATGCAGTAATGGCTTACGAATAAATTAGGCACGACAAATTAGGACAATCATGGCGGTCGTTCGATCAGACTCCGGGGCGAATCAATGGCAAAGAAAAATCATTTTCAAAAATTTTGAAATCGTTTTTACCAATCGCCTGTCTGCTGCAATGGCCTTTGCCTGATGACGGATTGTCTCTGCACGCCGCAGCTTCGCTTGACGCAGGATTACAGACGGGTAAATTGCTGCCCAGTGGTGATTTGTGGGGAGAAGTGGGAGGCCGTGTGGACTTCTTCAAAATCCTGCGAAACATCGGGTTGTTGAGTCTTCTGAATGGCACTGACGGGCACATACGAACGCACGATGGATGACAAGCTGCGGCTCGCCATTCCTCGACAACTGCGAGACGGTTTTCGCGAAGTGGATTCAGAAGAATTGTTTCTGGCACCTGGCAACGAGGGATGTCTGTCGGTCTATTCGAAAGCGGGTTTCGAAGCCTTTGCAACGAAGATGGCAAGTGTCTCAACCGGGCGAGTTCAGGTTCGTAATTTTCTCAGACTGTATTACTCGCAGGCGGAATGCGTGCAAGTGGACAAGCAGTCGCGAGTCCGGATTCCGGAGCGACTGGTGAAAATGGCTGAGCTAAAACATAACGTGGTCTTAATAGGTGTTCATGACCATGTGGAGATTTGGGACAAGGAACGGTGGGATTCGTTTCTGTCTCAGAATGGGTCGCAGTTTGATGCATTGACGTCGGAAGCTTTGGACCTGTCTCTGCCTCAGTGACAGTTCCTTTGACCGGCAGCAACTAGAAATCTGCGATCAGCGGTTCATGGAAGAGCCGCTTTAGAAAAACTCGCGAATTTCGTGAGCGTACGTGTCCGGCGGCAACAGGTCGCTGAACACTTCAGAGTCGGAAACTGCCGCATGCTTTACCGGGCTTAAGCGGATTTCGACGATAACAGGGACTGTGATTCGTCCCAGGGACGGCCTTAATCAGGCCGCAGCCGTCTGTTTCCCGCGACCGAAATGGAAGTCGGTAGGAAACAGGCGGCTGAGCTCCTTGGGGATTTTTCCCTAAGACTCCCTCTGCTGGTTGAGTCTGCCTCATCGTCAACCAGATGCCCAGTCCCCACGGAATGAACGCATTGACTTCAGTGTTCAGGGCGTTTTTGGGAGGGTCGATTCAAGGCGACGGTGCTCACTGATGAATCGGCAATTGCGGCGTGCATGGTGTATGTGGATCTGAATCCGGTGCGTGCCGGACTGGCGACGACTCCGGAGCAGAGAGATTTCACGAGTGCTCAGGACCGCATTGCTGACCCGAAATCTGCCGATGCCGTTTCCACTGCCGATGCGAAAGATCAGCGGATTGAACATGGTGAGAAAGCGGGCTGGCTGGCTCCGATCGAACTTGAGCCGAAGCGGACGAAGGTTCGTGAGAGATCGCCGTCACGCCGAGCTTCCAATCGCCGATGTGTGTTCATGTCGCTGCCCGAATACCTGCAGTTACTGGACTGGACCGGTCGGCAGGTGAAGCCGGGCAAACGTGGCTCTGTGCCAAAGGCTGCTCCGCCGATTCTGGATTGCCTGAATGTGTCTGCGGAACTCTGGTTGCAGGTCGTTGAGCAATTTGGAAAACGCCGGTCTGCAGACCGGAGGACTCTCGCCGCCCGCTTCAACGCCGCCTTCACGTCCACGGTTCCGCAAGGCCGTGTGTCGCGACACATCTGAGGAGGGCTGTATGAATTCCGCTGTGCAAGGATGATGTGGTTGGCAATTGTTACAGCTTCGGATGGCCCCAACTGCTGGTTCGCCCTGCAGCCGTGATTTTCGTCATCAAGCCCGTGGCGAATCCGCCTCTTCGGCGAACTCATCTCGAGGCCATCGTTCGAGAAAATCACGAACGTTGTCGTACGGCGCGGTCGATGGCCACTTCGGATCTGTTTCCCGACTCCAAGTCAGGTGAATTACGAATACATGCCCCTCCGGCCAATCGGTGGATGCGAACAGGACCTCATCTCTTCGGCCGCGCTTTGCAACAGCGCGAAGGTCCATGCCCGCTACTTCGTGGCCGTGCGTGATCTCACGTTTCAGTTCCGCTTCCAACAGGGTCGCCAATTCGGGCGTCACCGGCTCCCAGTTTTCTGGCAATTGAACATTCATTGAATGCGGGCTAACGGCCAAAGTCACCCGGTTGCCGCCAAGAGACTTTGATTTGAGGAAACGCCCGATCGGCAACTCGGGTGGATTTTTTTGTTCAAGTAAGCCGCTGTCGCGGCGGGGGTTGATGGGGATGATAGCAGTAGCTGGCTGAAACGTCTGCGGGATTTTTCTTGCTCGCCCGAGATCGCGTTTGTAACATCATCTCAACGCGATCCCGCTCCGCAACATCATCGCGACCTGGACCGCCTGCCTGGAGATGGCTTACTGCGCTGTGCGAGTTGTTTCAACCCACAGACGGCACTCCGGGCAGGAACTGCCGTCGGGCACCGTTGCGGATGCTTGCCCGATACCAGGAAGACAATCGAATTCACTCATCGCCTCATCCGAGGTGATAAGTACC
>CAMAVB010000147.1 GCA_945861465.1 Candidatus Kuenenia stuttgartensis | reverse complement strand
CGACCGGAGTCATATTATGCCCGGCAGCAAACTGCTCCGGTCACATCGACCGATGCCAGTTCGTGCGGCGAAGTTCACTGGAGTGGTGTTGTCATTTTGACATCGCGTTGGGACGAGATTTGAGCGATGTCGTGGATCAGATTGATGCTTCCTCAGTGTGTCGGACCGGAGCAGTGAAGTGAACTCCAATTTCCCGCTCCGGTCGTGATCACCGGAGCAGTGTATGAAGTGCTGTTTCCGGGTCGATCGACATCACCGGAATCCAGTGAAGACGAAATCTCATCTAACTCATGACGGTTAGTCCTGCGTGAGCAACGCCGTCAGGATATTGGTCGCCAAGTCTGGCGAACGAACCGGATTCCGACACATGCAAGCCTGCTCAGAATACGTGCCAGCCTCGCCGTCAATATGAGTACAGTTGCGGGACTTGTTGCCACATCGTTCAGCGCGTCGGTCGATGCCTGACCGACGCAGCGAAACCACTTTTTGAACTACTGCTGTTTTTAACAATCTGGCAGAAGCTTACTGCGAGGAACTGAATCGCCCGGTGCGGACCCGCACGCCGGGTGGTGTGGGAGGGGTTCAGCCCCAAGGCTGACCCCTTGTCCCGATTTTTTGTTAGCCGATGCTCTGCGACTCTTCATTTGATGATCAAAGAACTCACGATCAATCGACGTTCCGGCGAGCAGCTTGATGGCAAGCACGACGGTTCGTCCAGAGGGCGTAGACTCCAAACAGAGCAGTCACACCCAGTTGCACCCAAATGACCCCAACTTCTATGAATGGCAGGATGCCAATCATATTGTCTGTGTCGCCCAGCGGCTGCATCACTACCAACGTAAACACAACGGTTAGGAATAGACGGATGCCTGACACAGCCAAGATCAGAAACATGAAAAGAAGTCCGGCCATCCGATCTTTCGGAAGTTTTCTGGCGACGGTCTCGCTGGCAGCATAAGGCAGACTGAAGAGCAACGAAATGAACCAAAAATCAGGCCCCTTCGGTGACCCATTGACCGCGCGATTAAGCACAATGCAGAACAAAGTAATGGCGAGTGCTGAACGACAACAAAGGACGAAAATGGTCTGCGTAGAGTTTCGTGAATCGAGTTGCAAGGAAGGTCCCAGATCAGACTTGAGATTTTTGGCAAACGACCGCGGTAACCGGTGTTGCCGCGAAAGACTGTCCATTTGAAAGCAGCGTGAACGGCAACTCCGGTTCACCGCTTGGTTCGCCAGTTGGTTGTACGGAAGCACTTCGACGTCGCATTGATCATGGTTGCACGCCTACCACCTGCACATAATTCAGGACTACATTATGCCCTACGCCAGAGTACTACGCCAGAGGTGATGAGTAAAACGGGGAAGAACAACAGACCCGCAGCGTATGCGAGATAAACGCCGTTGGTTTTGGCTTGGTATGACGCAAGAATGCGAATTGCGCCAATTGTTGGCGAAATGGCAAGGACCAAACAGATCGCTGCAATCACACGTATGTGGAGACGTGGTTTGACGCTTGGCGAGAGTTCAGTTTTTCGGGCAACCTCCAATTCGTGGATACGCTCTGGCGTCAATTGCTCGTCTGGCGCGTGCCGACAGGATGGGCAAATACCGTCGCCGGTGAGCATTACGCGAGCGGAGCAATGTTGGCACGTGATCACATCAAGCATGGGGACGTTCTACGAAAGTGACCTTTAGCCGCTTATACTGCAGACTCGTGGGCGGGGCGTCTCATTGCAGGCGAACGACTGCGGTAACCGGTGTTGCCGCGATTGACTGTCCATTTCACTCCAGCGTGATCGGCAACTCCGGGTGAGTAGGGCTATTCTCTTGTGTTTAGGATACGGTTTGTTTTCCCTGTTTGCCACCTGGTTTCCTGTGGTGGTGTCACAATATTTGATCCATGCACAATTGAGGTCGCCCCCTCGTAGATCCGGACGTGCGCATTTAACGCATCCGGCTCCCAGGCTTCACTGGTCACTATCGGGCCGCCGAGCAGGTGGCGATCGTGCCGCCGGTGGACCACGCGGGGCTGCGCGGGCCGACAACAGCGAAACGGGACCTGTGCGTCTCGACGTTCCGTCGTGATGTGGTCCGGCCGATTTATCATCGTAGTTCCGTCACTGAGTACGGACGATGTCCGGTCCGGATCACGGGAAAACCTGGCCGCCTTCCCTGCACCGATATTACTCGGCTTCGTTCCGTCCGACTGGTGGCCGGACTTCAACGGTACTATGCGGCCATCCGACTCCCTGAAGGTCATTTGCCGTCCTCGCTGATTAGGCTTGTCGGGCATACTCGGTCGATCGTGACTGGTGTGTCATGATTCGAACAAGAACCACAGGGTTTCACTGGTTGCTTTGATGACATGATGTATAGCGCGAGCGGACGAGCGACTCCGGGTCTTCTCTCACAGCTTGCCAGAACGCGGCGAGAGATATTGCCTTCCAGCGTGAACAAACCTTGGGCAGGGTCCAACAGATACAAAATTTCGGAGCTCATGTCGTTCATCGCCGAGAGGCTACTCTCGTTCGATTCACCCTCACTACCTTTCTGTGTACGCTTCAACGAACTACTTCAAATGCGTCGCCAAGATTACGGCTTCACGCCTCCTTATAGATTCGCTGCAACACTCGATACCGGGCCTGTGGCTAACAGCTACCCAGACGGGAGTCCCACCCACTTGTCTTCAAACCATCTCCAGTACGCACCTGGATCTTTTTGTTAGCCAGTTGCTCCGAGCAGGTGCCCAGCAGCAACTTGGGCAGCGAGCGCCAGCATGTTCCCTCCGCTGTGCAGGATGAAGGGTATGAGAATCGTCTCGCTTTTCAAGAATGACCATGCGAGAAAGAACCCACCGACGAGATTCTCCGGACTCGGGTTTCCGTACCAGACATGCAGGAAACCGAACAATACTCCGTTAATCGCGATCGTTTGTCTGTGGCCAACAATTGCCGCGATGAGCCCACAAGCAGAAACACGATAGATGGACTCTTCGACCACGGGAGCCACGAAACACATTTGAACAAACCTTGACCAAACATGCGAGGGTTCTGTGGTATGAAGTCTGAGCGAATGGCCAGTGGCAACCCATGTGCCAAGTCCGGCGATGATGCAAACTGCAACCACGCAGCCTATCTTCAGCGAGGTACTGATCCATGGCAACCACCCCTGCACTGGCGAGGCACGTAAGCCCAAAGATTTACGATCATCGTCGGAGATGTAGATCGCAAGGGCAAATCCGACAAGAGCAACGCATGCACGAACTTCTCCGTCATGTTGATGGACGAGGGCAAAATCGAGAGCAACTGTGATGAGAGCCAACAAAATGGCCGCACAAGGCCGTCCGCGAAACGTTCGACCGATGGCAGCGACAATTGGTGCGTTCGTATCGGACAAGTGAAACCGCTTTGATGGAGGAAACACGCGATGGCGGTGCTGCGCAGATCCTGGCTAACGACCAAAATCAGCCGGTTGCTGCGGACGATTTTCCATGTGAGCGCAGCAGTTCGGCAACTCGGGGCGAGTAGATTGACGTCTTTCGAGTGTAGGATGAGGTTTGTATTCCCTGTTGTCCACTGGTTTCCCCTGGTGGTGCCACAATATTTCATCCGTGTCCGATTGATCCGTCAACCCCTCCCAGAACCGGACGTGCGCAGTTAACGCATCCGGCTCCCAGCCATCACTTGTCCTCACGCTGGAGCAGCAGTCTCAGACGCACCGCCAACCCATCCGGCCGACAGGCGTGTCGGCGGAGAAGTTCCACAGCTTACGCTGAGGATGTCACTGCTTCAGATTGTCAGGTTGCGACCCAGTTGACTGAGCACCGACGATTCGCCACTGAGTGCGGTCGATGGTACAACTGGCTCGCGTGATGGCCCCGACGCCTTCCCTTCGCCCGAGTTACCGGGGTTCGTTTGGCTGAGCGAACTCAGCCGCAGCGGTACTATTCGTCGATCCGACTGCCTGCGAATCATTTGCCAGCCTCGCTTTTTCCACTCGGCGGGGCATACTCGAACCGGAGCGAACGGGTGGTTCGCGGGTTCAAGAACTCACAGGCTCTCACTGGTTGCTTTGATGACATCATGTGATGCGCGAACGGGCCTTCGACTCCGGGTCTCTGATCGACACTCGCCATGACGCGACGATCAGTATTGCCTTCCAGCATGCAGACACCTTGGGCAGGTAACCACCAGCGACTGGACTCGGGCTCACACCCGCCGTCACACGCGGCCGCTTTCGTGGTCTTCCAACAGGAACAATGATTTCGGAGCTCAATACCATTCAGGGCTCGACAGCCAGTCGATACCTTTCGTCCTCACAGTCCTTTCTGTGTACGCTTCAACGCGGCACTTCGGAGACGTCGCCTGCATTACGGCTTCACGCTCCTTATAGACACGCTGCAACACTCGATACGGAGCCTGTGGCTAACAGCTACTCCGGCGGGAGTCCCACCCGCTTGTCATCAAAACATTTCCAGTACGCACGTTCACGGCTTTGTTAACTGCTCTGTATCTTGAGCCTTTGGATAAGTGTCACGAAATCGTTGCTGGACGGCGGGGCTGGAACATTCTGGATACTCCGTTGAGGCCAAAACAACTTTGAACTTGGCAAGGTTCCTTCCTTCATGTGATGGCAGGCACCCAAGTGAAATCCAACCGGTTCGTGTCCCGCAAGTGTACAGTAGCGAGTGAGACACTGATGCCCGTTGCTGGTTCATTGAATCAAAATTGTAAAACACCGTGTCTGCTGTTTGAAGACTACTGAGAACACTTCCACCGCTATCAGAGATTGTGAGCGATAGAAAAGCCGCGAGTTCGTCTAGAACTTCTCGTTGGTATGTCAATTCCTCGGGCAAAACTTGCGTACCCAGCTTTAGGTGAAGGCTCTCCGGGTAGACTAGGTCGACTGAGCTATGCAACTCACATTTAGTAAGAGATTGAGAACTGCCGACCAAGAAACAGTGGGACTCTTTCGGATCTCGGTTGGCCGTCGGCAACGCGTCTGAGAACGACAGGACGCACAACGCATTAAAGACGGCGAATGCCGGTTTTTGGTCAAGATCTAGCGGGACTGCCGAGGCCTTCTGTGGAGGAAGTAGAATAAGCATTCTGGCAACAACGGCTACGAGCACAGTTCCAATTGCTGCAATCGTGGTCCGAGTGTTTCGAGTCATTTTACTCACAGGCAGTTAACGACCACGTTCAGGGGGCACGAGGAAAAGACAACACCCGAAGCAAGACGGCAAGACGAGTGCTCCCCTGGAACGCCTTGTTCGCTGCCAGCGACCTATCATTACGTGATGAAACTGTTGAGGGTTCGCAGCCAATGTCTGGATGTGCCATGCATTGAAACGGCGATCATCAGCATGAGAACAACGGAGAATAGAAGATACAGTGAGAGTTTCCAGTTTGCCGAGTAGACGGCAATGAATATCCCGCCATAGGACAATGCGACAAGCGGCCAGCACAAAATTGCATCCAAAATGCGGTTGATCCGGGTCTCGTCATTGGATGGTGTCGATGGAATCGGAAACAGCAACCGTGAAACGATTACGAACGCACAAATTGTGACGGTGGCAACAAAAAACAATTGAGCGATGCGTTTGTTTCGTTTTTCGAATTGTATTCTGTGGAGTGCAATTGTGGCGTATCCCGTGGCGACGATTACAAATCCAAGTGCCGCCTGAATCAAGAAGGCCGCCCAGTCGTGGCTGTGCCTAGCCGATGCAACAAGTGCCGAGGCAATCGAAAACGGCAACAGCCAGAGCAAGCACCGCGCACTGGCCGGACGACGAATCGATTCTTCGGCGGAAATGTCAGACATAGTGCATCGCAGCATTGTCAGCGAACGCTAAAGATCAGCCGGTTGCCGCGGTTGACTTGCCATGTGAGAAACCGCCGACGGCAACTCGGCTGGATCGTACGCCCGGCACGGGCGTGAACTTGTGGGGTGCGAGTCCCCTGTACATTTCGGAAGTTGAATTGAGGAACATTTTTTGAATGTGATCATTGCAACAAAAGTACAAGGCGAAGGCAACTGCGGGGAGGTAACAATCCGTGGGAAGGAAGCCTGCGAATGTGCCGTGAAGCTGACACTCATCTCGTCGTCAGCCACATTCTCGCCAAACCTGCGAGGTGACGAACAGAAACGTCATATGAGGCCAGGAGAGACCCTGAGGCGAGCTGCCGATCGACAGCGAAGCCGTTTCCGACAGGCTCCAACGGTAGATGACGCACTTGCGCAGGGAAAGTTCACGTTCTTATCCGGGGTGATCCATCGAACGTACCTGAAATTCAGGCTTGCCTGCAGTCAGGGCGATCACGGGCAACTGCGATCGTGTTTGGTAGAAGTCAGCAGAGGTCGTAGTACTGTTTCGTCGTACTCCACCGACGACAGGAAGGACCGAAGGGAACGAGCAAGTACGTCATCGACGTACCTCGCGAGGTTGTGTCTTTCGAGGCACAAACCACCGTACGGTGGCCAATCCTCAGTGGCGGTTCGGCGTGTGCCAACGGCTTGGCAGATCGCTCTCCAAGGGTCTGTTAACACTCGTGCTCAACCGCCCGGTGCGGATCCGCACGCCGGGTGGTGTGGGAGGGGTTCCGGGAAACCGGGCCCCGATTTTTTGTTCGTCCTTAAATACTGTTTTGCGTTCAGTACAAATCAAGTGCCAATCCGGAAATCGCCTTCATCAAAATCATATCCTTGCACACTTTGCACCGCTGACAATATGTGTTCCGGTGCGCAAATTAGTTCTTCCATACCCCCGGCGGCTAGAACGTGTGATTTATGCATGATGATACTCAAGCCATGGTCATGATCCCATCCGGTTTGGAACTCGTATGAGCAGAAGCCGCATTCGTCGAGGCCAGTATCAGCGATTCCGATCCGAACCAGTTTGAATAGCCTATCAATTGCGACAGCTTCATGAATAGGCACTTCCGCTTCGATCTGTTTCCAATACTTCTGAATGGGTTTAGAATCGGGCAAATACTCGTCGAGAAACTGCGTCAAGCTCTTTGAGTGGTACGCAAAAAGCTTGCGTCGTAAGTTCGACTCGATCACGCTTGCGTTGCGTTCGAGGAAATCCCAAGCAGATTCCTGAAGGTTCTGATCGCCACCGGCATCGCTGAAGTACAAGACGACATCGATATCGGATTGCTGGCTCTTAGCGTTGGGACTGCTTGGGTCGTTGGGAGACCCAAGAGTCTTCTTGAACTTTGACTTCGGGTAATCAGGATACGGTGGTGCAAACTCAACAATCGCAGCGTGAAAAATTGGTTTAGGCGCGATCGACGGGAGACTTCGATTCGGGCACTCAGGGTCATGTTTGCGGTTTGGTTTGAAAGTAGACATCAAATCGTAATTACCCTGTGGACGAACGACCGCCATCAGCGGATGGCGGGAGAAAAATATCCATGTAAAGACGCCGACCACCGCCATTCCGCTGCATGGCATGGTTCGCTGCCGTTTTCTTTCTGCAGCCGCGATGTGAGTAATGTTGTAGCTGCCGCTTAGCACTTATGATCCTGCGGATTTTTAGTGTACAGCACACACAGTACCTCGTCGAGTAACTCGATTTCGGATCGCTGTTTTCGCAGTGCTGTTCTTGCAACGCCAGAAGGAATATGAGTTACACGAATGAAGTCGCCACCGGATGTGCGACCAACATCGACTTGAATATCCTTAGGATCAAACAATAGACCTTTGAGTTCGGCGATTAAGGCATCGCGAAGGCGTCCAACGCCAACATTCAGTCCGGCGACACAACTTCGTGTATTGCCCGTCGGGATGTGTGTGACCAAAACATTTGTGCCGTCTGGCGTCGAGTCGATGTGGATCTCGAAGTCTTTCTGGCGAATCACGCGAGATTCCAAGATTGAGCGTTTCGGACAGACTTTGGTAGCGAACGGCAGCGATCACGCAGTCGCCGCCAAAAAACTTTGATTCAAATTCGCGGGCGACCGGCGACTTGCGTGCATCGCCTGGTTATCGCGATTTCTGAAGAGCTGGTACTAGCGCGCCGATTCGAATATAGCTATACGTTCTTGTAGGAGTTCGTTGTCGCATTTTGGACATGCAAGCAGACGATACTTCTTTCCGGCTTTGCCCACAAGCTGCTTCTGCATTTGATTACACTTCTTGCATCGACCAAACTCATCTGATTTCTCCAGAACTCGAGTTGGACCAATGCGATCTTCTTTTGCGAGTTGAGCGTTTAACCGACTTGCAAGTTTTGCCAGCTCGAATACATCCATCGAGTACGAACATGGAAAGAGGTATCGCAGACTGGGAAGTTGTGTAAGAGGCTCAAGGCTCCCATCGTCAACATGAACGCCACGTAAATCCAAGCACTTCAGTTTTTTGAGACTTTTTAGCGGCTTCAGCGAAGTAAACGATAACGGCTTATTGGTAGCCCAGCTCTGCTCGAGAACCACCTCCTCTAAGCTTTTCAGCCTTCCGATTGGTTCGAGTGAACGCACATTGGGAATGTGGTAGAAGAGCAAGTGCTTAATCACGGGGAGACCTTCAAGCCCTGAGAACGAACTGAGTTTAGAAGCATGGTATACGCCGAGTGACTCCAAGTTCTTCAGTTTTCCGAATTCGTAGATGCTTGTTGCGTCAAGTTTCCATACCAACAATCTTCTTAGTCCGGCTATACCAGCGACATGTTGGATATCACGATCGCGCAGGCTATGCACAAACAGGTGTTCCAGTTTTGTGAAACGCGACAAAGGCTCCAACGATTTTGCAAGCATCCTGTCGACAACAAGCGATCGTGTTCCTGTCGGAAGATCGTCCCAGCTTTTCTCGAAGGTGGGCCATCGGGCTGCCTGTTTTCGAAGTTTTTTCAGTTCGGCGATCTTCATGCGGCCTCAAGTCTCGAAGCGATAACGACCAAAATCACAGGGTTGCCGCGAGTGACTTGGTGAAGTGAGAAACGACGGACGGCAACTCCTGTGCATTTTTTCGTTAGCTGACTGCGGCCATTATGGTTTGACTTCTTGGCTGGAA
Organism: Candidatus Kuenenia stuttgartensis; assembly: GCA_945861465.1. Lineage (GTDB taxonomy): Bacteria > Planctomycetota > Planctomycetia > Planctomycetales > Planctomycetaceae > SXXK01. The sequence goes on along the minus strand of CAMAVB010000147.1, from coordinate 9,590 downwards.
CCTGCATCGAGCGGCTCGCATGACGACACGATCAAATAGTAGACGTTATGCGCACGAATGGGACCGCTAGAGCCTTGCTGGCCTTGCGGAGGATTGTGAGCTCCACGGGCTTCGACCTGAAGCCGCGTTATCCTGCCATTGAGCCGGACGCGGTTCCCTACTTCTTTCAATAACTGTTGCCGAACTTCTTCACTTTCACCAGCAACAGCCAATGGCACAGAATGGAAGAAGATTTGTATTGCATCGCCTTCCTTGAAGGGCTTGCCAGAAGCCTTCAAATCTGCCGGTGACTGCCCAACAAAATCCTTCATTAATGCCCGCGCAAGAACAAAATCTCCCTCCAAAACCGCTTCGACATTTTTCACTTCACCAAGGTGTTGATCAATATCAAACGAATCAGCATCGAATGTCGATTCCTTTGCTTCATTGGACTCTTGAATGATCGGCGCTACCGCATTGTTCGGTTGGTCACATCCAATGAAAACGAGCACAGCTACGGTGACAAATCGTGACAATATGGGCCTCAATTCATTTCGAGCTAACTCTGAATTACACGCGCCGCGTGATATTGGCCAGGAGGGGCAAAAAACACGGGCGAAATGATGGTTTGTTCCAATATCACACGGCGCGTTCAATATCAAATATTGGACGCGCCGCGGATATTACGGTATCAACGTGCCTGAGGGGTGTCAATTTGAACAAACTGGTAATGGGCTGCGAGGTGTAGGATGTCTCTGAGTGAAATGGCAACATTGGCGAAAAGCAGTGGTTTGGCAAAGAATGACGCTCAGTGGTGGCCGAAGTGGATGGAAGCCTATCCTGAATCCGCGACAACTCCATACCGAACTCACTCAGGAGGGCGTGACCTGAGTCAGATTTGTACCACCGATCGAAGTAGTGTCGATACGACAGACCGAACACTGCGACCGGATGCCCGATCCTGTTCCGGCGAGACCGACCGAAGCAGGTTTCCTCCCAGGTCGAAACTGCTCCGGTCACATCGACCCAAGCAGTTCGTCCGGCTAAGTCCACCCGATTGGTGTCGTCATTTTGACCGCGCGTCGGGATGAGATTTGAGCGATGCCGCGAATCAGATTGATGCTGCGTCAGCGTGTCGGACCGGAGCAGTGAGTGAATGGGCCGGCGTTAGACGTCGCAGCTCCGCAACTTGAGGCGGAGGAGGGTAAAGTGACGTGTGGCTCATGGCACAGGCGATCATCCGTATCAATGTCGCGATTGATGTTGGCGCTAATCGTCGGCATCGCCTGATTCGCTGGAAACCTGGCCGCACTGCAGGCCAACTGCTGCCGCACCGTGATGTCCGGCTCCTGCTCAGCGAATTCATCCAGTCGATGCGACATGTCGTCGGAAAGCATCTTGCCGTCACCCAGCAATCGAACCGTCCAGACACGCCTGCCGCAAACTATAGTCGTATCAATTTCGTTCTGAATGCCATCCGGAGCGTGGTGACCCACGAAGCCCGTCTTGTTGTCGCTTTCGCGATGTGACGCGTCGCTATGACTTTGGCTATACTCTTTCGCAAGATGCCGGAGACTCGACACGGATTTCCAGGCGACCTCCAGATCTCCCGCCACATTGTTTGAGAGACCGTCAATGGTACCCGTCGTTCGAGCCCGCTTTTTGATCGCCATCGCCAGCCGCCACGCAGTGAAATTCAGCGCAAATGTTTTGGCGGCCTCATACCTGATCATGCTGTTGGCGACAAGGGCCTTGGCCGAGGACGCGAAGCCTGATGGCACTCAGGCGGCGACTGCGGCGATGGCTGCGTTTCGGCTGCCGGATGGATTCACTGCCGAACTGTTCGCGGCGGATCCAATGCTTACAAATCCGATCGCGTTTTGTCTTGACGAACACGGCCGTGTCTATGTCGCGGAGGATCATCGGTTTCTGGAAGGCACTCCCGAGAATCGTTCGCACAACTTCATGCTGGACGATGACCTGCAGGTCACCACTCTGGCGGATCGGTTGGCGATGCAGAAGAAGTGGGCCGACAAGTTTGATAAAGGAATCGCGTGGTTCACACAAACGTCTGACATCGTCCGCCAGCTTGTTGACAGCGATGCAGACGGCAAGGCAGATCAATCGACCGTGTTCGCCGATGGCTTCGATGGTCCGCTCGACGGACTTGGTTCGGGAGTCATCGCCCGGGACGGCAAAGTCTGGTACACGTGCATTCCCAACCTGTGGTTGCTGAACGATAATGACAACGATGGTCGGGCCGATGACAAGACAGCGTTGCTGGAAGGTTTTGGAGTCAATGCGGGGTTCTATGGGCACGACTTGCACGGACTTGTCTGGGGCGTCGATGGCAAACTGTATTTTTCGGTCGGTGATCGCGGCGGCCATGTCGTCACCAAAGAAGGGACGACGATTTCCAACCCTAGACGCGGCGTGGTTTATCGTTGCAATCCAGATGGCACTGAACTTGAACGCATTCATCAGGGACTGCGAAATCCGCAGGAGCTCGCAATTGATCAGTACGGCAACTTGTTCGCCGACGATAACAATTGCGACAAGGGCGACGATTCGCGGCTGGTGTATATTGTGCCCGGCGGCGATAGTGGCTGGAACATGGCCTATCAACACATTCCAGAACCGTATCTGACCGGCCCGTGGCACGCGGAAGCGATCTGGCATCTGCAGCATGATTTGCAGCCTGCGTATGTCGTTCCGCCCGTCGGAAAGATCGGCGCGGGGCCGTCGGGGTTTGTATTCTCGTCGGGCACAAGTCTGCCGCCGCGATATCGCAACCACTTCTTCTATTGCAACTTCACGGGAAACGGTGGTGTCGAATCGTTCGCGGTGGAGCCTCAGGGAGCCGGTTTCGCGATCATCGATCATCACGATTTCTGCAAGCCGATCATGGCCAGCGACGTTGATTTCGGCTACGACGGCAAGATGTATCTCTCCGACTATCCGACCAATCCTTTTGATAGAACCACATCCGGCGGACGCATTTATACGGTGTTCGATAAAGCGAGGATCGAACAACCGATCGTTGTCGAAACACGCAACCTGTTTCAGGAAGGCTTTGAACATCGCGACGCGGAAGAACTCATAACGCTGCTGCATCACGACGACATGCGAGTCCGGCTTCGGGCGCAGTTTGCACTGGCGGCTCGAGGCAGTAAATCCGCGAGCGACCTGACGACCATTGCCAACAACGATGATAATCAACTGGCTCGCCTGCACGCCATCTGGGGGCTCGGCCAGATTGGAAGACGCCATCCTGAGGTTCTATCGCCTGTCGTCACGTTGCTGTCCGATAAAGACAGCGAGGTTCGTGCTCAGGCAGCGCGCGTGCTGGGAGATGCCAGGTATGAGCCGTCTTCTGGTCAGCTCGTGCAACTGCTGGCGGATGAATATGCACGAGTACGATTTTTCGCAGCGCTGGCGTTGGGTTCGCTGCAGCACACGGATGCTGTTGAACCGATCGTGGCAATGATTCGCCACAACAACGGCATGGACCGACAGCTTGCTCACGCAGGTGTCGTGGCTTTGGAGTTGATCAATGATCGCGAACTTGTTCAGCGATTTGCCCGTGATGAGTCAATTGCGGTGCGAATGACAGTGTTGCTGGTGCAGCGTCGCTGGGCAGATTCACGCATTGTGCAGTTTCTGGACGATGCAGAACTGAAGATCGTCACGGAAGCCGCGCGAGCGATCAATGATCTGCCGCTGCTCACGGGCCGCGAGAAACTTGCCAACCTGGCCGAACGCTATCGGAATGGATCGGGTGATGAAGTGGTGCCTCTGCTTCGTCGTATCGTGAACGCCAACCTGCAGTTGGGCGAACGAGAGAACGTCGAAGCAGTGATCGCAATTGCGACCAGCGAGCTTCAGCCACTCGTCATTCGCCGCGAAGCGATCGCTGCGTTGGCTGCATGGCAGGGCTCGACCACACGCGATCGTGTGACCGGATTCTGGCAGCCGATTGAAGCTCGCGACGGCACCACGGTTCGCGACGCTGTTCAGCAGGCCGCAGCCCGATTGCTTGCAACCGCTCCCGATGCATTGCAGGCGGACGTGACCGGATTGCTGGTGACTCTCAAAGTGGAAACAGATGATCGAGTGTTCGCGAGCTGGGTTGTCGATGCCAACCGGTCACCCGATGTCCGCATTGCCGCCCTGCGTCTGCTGAACAGCCGGCAGTTCGACGAACTTCCAAAGATCATCGATGCATTGCTGGCCTCCGAAAACGCAAACCTGCGTTCCGAAGCACGTGATCTGCTGGCCAGCCGCGAAGAGGAAAAAGCATCCTCACTCATCTCTCAACTGCTCGACGATCAGCAGGCCGACATTAGCGAAAAGCAGCGTGGCTTCGCGACGCTCGCACGAATGAAGTCGCCTGACGCCAGGCGGACGCTTGACGCATGGGCTGTTCGACTGCGCGAGCGACAGGTACCGACTTCGCTGCAACTCGATCTGATCGATGCGCTCACCGCGTCGCCAACGGAATCGCGAAAGATGGCAGTGAGCGAATTCAAGGCCAGCGGCGATTCATTAGATCCTCTCGCCACCTGGCTGGTTGCTCTGACCGGGGGTAACGCCGAACGCGGACGTGACCTGTTTGTCGGACATGCCGTCGCGCAATGCGTTCGTTGCCACGCCGTTGGCGGTCGTGGTGGCATGGCAGGTCCGGATCTTTCAGCTGTCGCGCATCCGGAGCGAAATGTGGATCGCCGCTATTTGCTGGAGTCGATGATTCTGCCCAATGCAAAGATCGCAAAAGGATTCGGCACGGTGACACTGGTGCTGGACAGCGGCAAACTTGTTGCTGGCACAATCAAGGACGAAGACACCGACTCGGTGACTTTGGTCACTCCCCTCAACGGGACCGTTCGAATTGCTCGCGATACGATCGACGAACAATCTGCCACGACGTCAGCCATGCCAGCCATGACTAGAACCCTCACGCTCCGCGAAATCCGCGATCTGGTGGAGTATCTTTCGACGCTGACATCAAAGATGTGAATCGCTATGAGGCGATTCGTAGGGATGCCGTCTGCGATGATTGTCAAACAGGGAGGGTGACGGCCGCACGGACAAGGCTCAATTATTGGAGAATGCCGTGATTCTGCTGTCAGTCCACACTTTGTTCAGTTGGCGGTCACCGCCCCCTTGTGGACCGCTCGTGAGTTGTAGTCAATATTCACGGCTGCTGACTGCACCCGAGAAACACGGCAAACCGACACAAACCGCGTCACGCATGCGACACCGCTACGGAATGGCTACACTGATGAGCTGCCTTTCAAACCATTGAAATAGATTCTGTATAGCCCTTGGGGATTCAAATCGCATGCACACTCTGACTCGTGTCTTCGTCGCGTATCTCCTGCTCGTCTCCGCTGTGGCACAGGGTGCTGAACCTCTAACGCTGACAAAACCGCAGCCTCATCAAGTGCTACAGCGAATCGGCGTCGCGCCGGGGAAGGGTTTCGCGGATGTGCACATCGCTGGCACGCTGCCGGCAGAGGCCCAGCAAGCGACTTGGGAATATCGCATTGTCGTGCTGGCAGAGCAGCCTGAGCAACCGGCGACCACTGATGCGGCCAATGAATGGATGAGCGTGATTCCGACAATCACGGGGGATACGTTTCAGGCAGCAGCCCGAGTTCCGGCTGGGGGCTGGTATCGGCTGGAATGCCGCTGTCGAGTTGACGACAACGTTTTGGCCACCGGTGCGGTTGAACCGATCGGAGTGGGCGAAGTCTTTGTGGTTGCGGGACAATCGTACGCGACCAACTGCAACGACGAACGACTGACCGTCGCCGATCCTCTGCAGCGAGTTGTCGCGTTCGATTCTGCAAAGCAGACATGGGCCGTCGCCAATGATCCTCAGCCGGTTTTCGATGGCAGCGATGGCGGTTCGATCTGGCCGCCGCTGGGTGACGCACTGGCGAAAGTGTTCGGCGTGCCCATCGGTTTTGCCAACGTGGCCATTGGAGGAAGTTCGTCGGCACAATGGCTGCCTGAAGGCAACATGCTGCCTCGACTGATCAGCGTGGGGAAGACACTTGGTACTTTCCGGGCGGTGCTTTGGCAGCAGGGCGAATCGGATGTGCTGTCGAAGAATACGACGGAAGGCTACGTCGCGAACATCAACAAAATTCGTGACACAGCAGCGAAGGCCTGGGGCGACTCGCCGCCGTGGCTGCTGGCTAAATCCACACATCATCCAACCGTCTACAATGATCCCGAGGGCGAAGGACGCATTCGCGCCGGGATCGATGTGCTGACAAAACAACCTGCGTTCCTTTCTGGTCCGGACACTGACACTCTGACGGGTGACAACCGAGGCGACGTCAATTCGCGGCGACACTTCACCGGCATCGGACAACGTCGAGCTGCAGACATGTGGCTGACATCCATTCGCCAGGAACTGCTGACCACAAAAGATGAGACTACCGCGTTGCGCGTCGGCATGGCCGAAGTGGACATCACGCCTCCTGATGGCTTTCCGATGGCGGGTTATTATCACGAGCGACTGGCGGAAGGCACAATCGATTCGTTGAAGGCCAAAGCCATCGTCTTTCGCGAAGGTGAAACGTCGGGTGCGCTGGTGGTCTGCGATCTGATCGGCATTGCTACTGACCTGTCTCGCGAAGCTCGACGACAAGCGTCCGAGAAAACCGGCATTCCCGCCAGCAACATCGTCATCGCGGCCACTCATTCACATACAGCGCCGGACTACATGAAAGAGCTGTGGCTGTATCTGGGCAAAGAAAAACAAGAGCCGCTGCGGGCTGAGTACATCGAAAAACTGATCAGCGGTCCGGTCGATGCGATTGTTCGCGCCGATCAGGACGCAGGAAACTTCACCTTGGCAACCGGTGCCGCTTTGCAGACCATGCCCGTCGCGTTCAACCGACGATTCGTCATGCGTGACGGCAGTGTTCAGACATGGCAGGCATTGTCGAACCCGAATGTGGTGCGCGCCGCTGGCCCGATCGATCCCAGGATCGAACTGCTGGCCGTTCGCAATACGGACGACGGCAAAGTTCGCGGCGTCCTCAGCAATTTCGCTCTGCATCTGGACACGGTTGGCGGAATGCGATGGAGCGCGGACTATCCGTTTTTCATCGAACGAACTTTGCGGAAGAACTATGGCGCGGACGTGATTTCGATTTTTGGAACGGGCTGCTGTGGCGATATCAATCATATCGATCCGTCGACTCCTGAACGCCATAAATCGGACGACATCGGCGATTCCATCGGTACTTCGATCTGCCAGCAGTTTGCAACATTGTCGCCAGTGAAGAGTGCTCGGCTGCACGTCATGTCTCAAGTTGTAGAACTGCCCCTGGAAGATGTGACTCAACCGGAAGTTGAACGAGCCATCGAAATCGTCACTCTGGCAAAGCAGGGCGGCAAGGTGGCGTTTCTGGATCACGTGACGTCATACAAACAACTGATTCTGGATCAGTTTCTTCACAGCCAGCCCTTCACGGAGACGTCAAAGCACATCACCTGGGGACTCAGCCGATCTCTGGCCGGCGTTGGCGAAAGGCTCCCGGTGGATGTGACCGTGATGACCATCGGAGATGACGTCGCGATCGTTAGTTTGCCAGGCGAAGTCTTTGTGGAGTTAGGTCTGGCCATCAAACAGGCGTCGCCGTTTCGCACGACGATCATTGTCGAACTGTCGAACGCGGTAGAAACAATCTACGTCCCTCACCGCGCGGCATACGCGGGCGGCAGCTACGAAGTCACCAATTCGGCCCTGCAACCCGGCGGCGGCGAGATGCTGGTCGAAGCCGCCATCAAACTTCTTCGCCAGGCAGCGTTACAGAATCGATGAGCACGGGGAAACAGCCTGCGATGAGGAACTCAAGGAACGTTCGAAAAAATGTCCCATCAAGCTTCTCGAATAGCCGTTGGTTTTCCCTATCGGAACGGATTGTGAATGGGCCATTGTTTGTGAGCGGGGCCATGGTGTCCATGGCCCCAACAAACCCCGAATCCACGATTCTGCGTCATTCTGGATAGTGGTGATCGACCGAGAGGAAAAATTGTGCGATCGTGGGATTTCTCGAAGCAGACATCGACATTTCCTCGCAGGATCGATGTTTAAGGGAGTCGTTGATTCATCAAGTTTGCGCCGAGCGAAACTGTTTCCTGTTTTTGCACTATGCAATCCGCGCCGACGGTTAACGATGAGTCAAAGCAGATTTCTGCGACCGCAGCCTAAATGCCACCGAACACGGAAATGATCGCGCTTGGGTCCGCTGCAGTTCTTGTGAAAACGATACAGAAGGGTATACATTCAGCGAGTTCGCACGAATCGATGAAGCATCACTGTAGCTCATCCACCCCAGCCGACATGATGCTCGAAACGGCATCCCTGAAATCGATCGACGCGAAATTGTATCTCGCAGCAAACTGCTCCGGTCACATCGACCCACGCAGCGAACGGTGTGGCGATGAATCCCGCAGGTGTAATCAAATTGATGGCAAGAAAGGTGCGTCTTCTGGCCATGCCCGCGTTCGCCAAAATCCGGTCGATTTTGCAAGACTGGCGATAGATATTCCGATGTCGTTAGTTTCTCAGATCTAACCGACCTGAGTGAGGAACTGCGTTTGGCAAACTCACCGTGTTGATCGCGCACTCCGCATCCAGACGTAATCGCACACTGGCGGAGCTCTCTCTAACTACGCAGCAGTACCCGTTTCGCAGTAACGCTTCGCGTGGCATCGACGGAGGCATGAACCTCGCGACGCATCGCAGTGAGATTAATGGCATGGCTGAAGTTCGCAAGGTAAAGATGCGCAGCAAGCTGAACGACTGCTCCGGCTGACTCTGAAAAGTTATCTGTTCATCACCTTAAGAGTATCCCGAATGACCCGCTTCATCCCTACTTGTATGCCCATGTTTTGGCAACACTCAAAGTTCACTTTGCTTTCCCAAACTGCTCGAACGGAAGCGTCGATGAAATACGATGTCGCCTGTGCGCACAAACTCACCCGCCCAACTCCCCGCCAAAGGAATTTTTCCATGCAGATGCTCCTACAGCTTATCATCATTGGCGTCAGCTTGTTCCCCAACGAAGAACCGCTTGAGTCCGTCAGCAACATTGTTTCAGTCATTTCCGAATTGGCAGTTGTAGAAGCCGACGTTGCAGGAATTCAGCCAGTTGATACCGAAGCAGTCGCAACCGAAGCTGTCGAAACCGAAGTTGTCCAGCAGGACACCTGTGACGTCGATCAGGTGGTGGCTGAGTGGGCTCAGCTTGATCCGAGCACGCGGGCCGCAATTCTCATGCTTGTTGAAGCGGATCGAATGACTCACGAAAAGTAGTCCTGAATACGAATGGCACTGTCGTGGTAGATAGCGTCCAGAGTCTTTCGAGACTCTGGTGCAACTCAGTACCGATCACAAGCGACGATCAGTCTTTGGTTCGACGCAGCGAGCGGCCGGGTCGAGCGGCGGTCCGTTCGCCATTCTGCAGCACAATCTCGCCATTGACGATCACATGCTCAATGCCTTCGCAATGATGAAACGGATCAGTGTACGTCGCTTTGTCGATCACGCGCTCGGCAGAGAACACTGTCACGTCAGCGTACATTTC
>CAMAVB010000146.1 GCA_945861465.1 Candidatus Kuenenia stuttgartensis | reverse complement strand
AACCATCAGCGACTCGACAAACGCCTGCACCGCTGGCGTCATCTCGGCTAAAAGTTCCGGTGGTATGTCAGACATCCGTGTCATGCACGTGATGTCTCAGATTCTCACTTTCCTGTACAGACCAATCCCGGGCCGTGAACGGTTACGTGGAACGAGAACCCTGAAAGGGATTGCGATGGGGCGGTTTGTCCGCACATCAGCGTCAATGGTATCGGAGGAGACCCGGAGTTTGATGAGTTTCACCTTAGCTATCCGTATAGTTACTTGAGCGGGTTTGAACAGAAATTAGAAAATGCGAACTACCACCGGTATTACAAGGTAGTCAGCGGAGCTGCGCAGATATTTAAGAATGACCTTTCGAGTGTCAGAGGAGGATTGAAAACTAAAATTGAGGACCAACGGGTTAAATGGGATAACTATTTTGACAAAATGGCGAATGCATTCGTAAGGGCTTGTGAAGTGACGTAATCCCCTTTTATTCAGCCATCCGCAGTGTGGAGCGTTCGTACGCTCCTTCAATTCGTGGAAAGCCGTCTTGACCTCGGTTTACCGCGTGCTCAGCGGGCCGCAATTGTTCTATTTGAAATTTGAAATTTGAAATTTGAAATCCAAAGCGCGGTCGCTGACCACGCGGTTTAACGATTGTGCCATCCTCAACCGCCTGAGGTCTACGTGCAGTCCAGAAAACCAGGGTAAAAGAGTGAATTCAGCCCGAATGCAGTTTCCGGCCCTGGGCGATGCCCTTGGCTGACAAGCACCGGCCCGTTGGACCTGAATTCACCATGTAAATTTGGTGCTCCTGACTGTACATAGAATCCGGTAGAGTCAGCAATCTTCTGCATTGGCGGCGGCATGGGCACCTCTTCGTTGCTGATTGCTCCGCAACTCAAAACGAACCAAACAGCGTCCCCAGTCCGATGACCGTGATCGTCGCGACCAGCGGGCCTGCAATTGAAACCACCGCCACGTCTTTGTAGCCCTGCCGATGTGTGACTCCGCAGATTAGCAACAGTGTGATGACAGCGCCGTTATGAGGCAGACTGTCGAGACCTCCGCAGGACATCGATGCCACGCGATGCAGGAGTTCCGGATTGATGCCTGCTTCGATGCCGCGTTGATAGTATGTGTCACCAAGAGCCTTCAATGCGATACTCAAACCGCCTGACGCCGAACCGGTCATCGCCGCCAGGGAGTTCACGGCAATCGATTCAGAGATCAGCGGATTCCCCGGCGCGATGCCGGTCACGAATTTCTGCACCGTGACAAACCCGGCCAGATTCTTAATCGTATTCCCGTAGCCGTATTCGGACGCGGTGTTAAAAATCGGGAGCAGTGAAGATCTGGCACCGGTGGCGAGTGAGACTTTCAACTTGTCGATGGATCGAAAATGCAATCCGATGGTGATCAGCAACGCCACGCTCATCGAGAGAATTGTCGACCATGTGCCCAGAATTTTGTTGAGGTCCGTTTTTCCAAACTGTTCTTCCGCGAGATAGCCCGCGTCCCAGTTTGGGATCACGAACTGTGAGAACACAAAGTTCAGCACTACGACACAGATGATCGGTGCAAAAGCGCTCCACAACGCAGGCAGTTTCCGGGCTTTTTCATTCATCGCGGCATTTGTCACTGCATCCGCCGCCACGTCATCAGACGGAAGAATTGTGCCAAAGCCTTCGCCTCTTCGACGTGCGCGCGTGGCCTGAGAATTCAGCCACAGCATGCCCAGGCCGAACATGATCAGACTGCCGATGCAGCCAAGCCCGGGAGCAGCGAATGAGTTTGTCCGGAAGAATGGCATGGGAATCTGATTCTGAATCTGCACCGTTCCCGGCATGGCGGTCATCGTGAATGTGAACGATCCGAGCGCAATGGCAGCGGGAATCAACCGTCGCGGAAGATCGGCCTGGCGAAAAAGCGATCTCGACAGTGGAAAGACGGCAAAGACAACAACGAACAAGGACACGCCGCCGTAGGTCAGAATCCCGCAGCTGAGCACAATGGCCAGAATTGTGCGGTGGACACCGACGGCTCGCACGACAACCTCAGCGATTTTTGCCGCCGCACCCGAGTCTTCCATCAGCTTGCCAAAGATTGCTCCTAACAGAAACAATGGAAAGAAGTCTTTGACAAACTGCCCGACGCTGGCCATAAAAATCTGAGTGTACGCAGCCAGCACTGGCAGATTTCCATCGAACAAGACCGCCAACAACGCACATAGCGGAGCCAGGACCAGCACACTGACATCCCGATAAGCCAGGTACATCAGCAGTATCAGCGACAGCACGATCCCCACGATGCCGATCATTCAATCAAGTCCTCAGTTTTCGACTACATGACCCGTCTCAGGATCAATTGTCAGATTCAGAGCTTCATCATCGCGTGTGAAAAACAGAAAGCCGAACATCATTTCATCGGATGTCTGCAAACCATGTCGCACCGTTGCCTGCGGGTCCGGGTTAAATGGGTTGAACAACGAATTGTCGAAATGTGCAGTGCAGTCAATGCGCGTCCCTCGCTTGAACCGCCGTACGTTGTCAGGCCAGCGGTAGGAGGATTGCCATTCGAAGTTGTAGTTTGGCACCAGGAGCAGAGTCTCCTGCTTGCCATCGAGCTCCGTTGCTTCGAACTGCATGTCTTTGCCTCGGACATGCATATGGCAGTACATCCCGATTCCTGTGGCGTCGAACTGGAATTCTCTCGATGCGGCAACTTTGAAATGCGCGTCGCCAGGCGGAATTGCAAAACGCGCAGTGTGACACTGAAAATGCTGAATCCGTTTCTGGATCTTTTCTTTGGCGAACACAAACCCGACCGATGTCTGATCGGTTGTGGCCTCGCCATTCGCCACGTAATGCAATTCCAGGCCTACCACCGAACCGGCAGGAATACAAAATCCGATACCGGAATCCAGTTCCATCGGGTCCCCGCCCGGCACATAACCCGTGATGAAGTTCTGTTCCGGATGAAACGCTGCGCGGCGCAGGTCGGTCAGCTTCACAAAACCCATGTTACAGTGATGTACGACCGCATCGTTCCCCGGATTGATCTCAATCTTTTGCACCCATGTGTCCTTCAGAAATACATAAGGCAACAGTGCGTATTGATACGGCATCACGCCTTCCGCCGGAACGTCGATCGGAGCGGGGATTTGAACAACCAGATCTGGTTCGCCGATCAACCAGTCGGACGCGCGCGCTACCTGCGGCGGCGGAGCCAGCAACGAATCCCCGGCGATCCGGTCGCCTGAAGCCCAGTCAACAATCGTGTTGATTTCAGCGGTGGAGAGTTTTGGATCGTTGATGAAATGGCCGTACTCACTGGCCGCATGCCACGGCGGCATACGACGCTGAGTCACCACTTCTGCGATCATCGCCGCGTGTGAACTCACATCGTCCAGCGTCACCAATGAAAACGGGCCAGCGCTGTCGGGCTGATGGCACGACTGACAGTGTTTCGCCATCAACGGGGCGACATGTTCGTAGTAATTCAGACTGCGAGACTGCGGTTTCGGGATGTCCGTGATCAGACATCCGTCCACCGGCGTCTCGGCCACGCGCACGTCACGCTGGGCCACGACGTCGGCAATTGCTTCCCGCAGATCCTCGCGACCGGGGTTTGGCTGCACACCAGTCAGTCGCAACGCAGAATCGATGCGACCTCGGTATCGCAGCCGCATTTCGGCATCGACCACAACGCATTCCGGCGTTCGACGGATTCCGAGAGCGCGAACCACGTCGCCCGTGAAATCTTTACCGACCGGAAACGCCAGGTCGGCGTTCACCGCCTGTCCGGCCACATCCACCAACGAATCCAGCGGTCCGACATTGATCGCCACAAACTGCACGCCCTGACTTCGAAATTCTGCCTCCAGCCTGCGCAACGTCGGTAATGAACGTCTCACGATCGGACAGTCCAGCGTCGTAAATACCAGTACGAATGCTTTCCTCTCGCCAGATTCGGACAATGTCCTTGGCAGATACCGGATATCTGTAAACGAAAACCCTCTCACTTTCGCACCAATCTCGACGCGCTGAGGCGATTGCGAATCCGCTTCGTCACCGTTGACGACGATGGCATTCCACAGATTTGCGCAGAGAAACAGTGCAGACAACGGACGCATGGAAACTCTCTTTATTCACGATCAGCCAGGCATCGGACTGTCGCATGTTATACCACATGCCATGCCAAACATACCCGGCCCTGACGCCTGCGGCTTGCCGGTAAACGATTAATTCTCCATCATCTTTTGATGAACACAATTGCAGCGTTCAGAATGTGCTTGAGAAGTTAATCGCAAAAAAGCAGATTCCGGTGACGCTCGGAATCTTCATCACGCCCGGCCAGCGCGGCTTGGAGTTTCCGGCCACCGAATTCATTCTGGATCCCGTCCTGGATGGCAACAGAATCTCGTTCGATGTGATCCAGACGTTTGGCGGCAATCAAAAGCGACTCGCCACAACCGACAAGCGGCATCAGAAAGCGTACGTTGCCTGCAGATAGAATTGTTCTGCATCGGGTCGAGCGAGCGGTCCCTGCGTGACGGCATCGCCGTAGAAGAACCAGAAATATCCCGCCTGCAGGTTGAACGCTTTGCTGTAAGACCATGTGCCCACAATGTCAAGTTCATTCCCCAGGCTCGGGCTCCCGCTGGTCGGCAATGCGGATCCTGCAAGATTGAAGAGGACTGGGGACGCCTGGGCCTGCTCAAAGTAATGCCACTGGCTGACGAGAGTGAATTTTTCGTGAGGCTTCAGACCCGCTTGAACACCATAGTCCAGCAGATTCTGGCCAGCCAGATTGTCAATCTGTCCCCAGTATGCATGGCCCAGTGGATACAGAATATTAAACGTGTTGATCGTGCCCGTCGTTGGGTCGTTGTTGCCCGAGCCCCAATAAAAGATTCCACCGATTGATGGTTTCCATGTGACGTCTTCAAACGTGTATCCGCCCAAGGCACCGACCATCCCTGCCTCAACATCGCGGTACGCTGTGGAACCGAAATTGTCCTCACCGAACTGAAATGCGCCTTCGGCATCCCAGTTCCACGTGCCGACCAGTTTCTTGCCGTCCTTGACCGGTTTCTTACCGGCGATGCGTGAACCGATCGTATGACGGCTGCCATCCATCAGGGTAGGACTTGACTGTTTTTCGTCAAAATACAGGTAGTAGAAATCGTACGAATTGTTTTCGATGCCCTTGAACGTCGAATAGACACCGCTGATCGTGCGATTCGGAGTCGCCGTGTCAAAGCTGTAGGGGCGATTGATGTTGCCCGAGGTGCCATTGACGCTCTGCATGGAGAACGCATCGATGTCCCAGTCGCCGCTGGCATACATCAACTTGTGACCTTCGAAGTTGCGAAACGTGTTGGCCCAGGCCAGAGGCGACAGCAGGCGCTGAGAACCGTACTGCAGAAACTGCCGACCGTAACGGTACTTCAGTTTTCCCTCACCGACTTCACCCAGATTGAGTTCGGCGTACATCTGCAGTATGTCAGTCCGATTGATGTCTATCACCGTGGGTGAGTACGGCGCGTCCAAACCGAACATGGACGCATCAATCGCCTGCACATAACCTCCGATGAAGTCGTTGTAGTTGGCCTGCAGATACGGCGTGAAACGCCAGAGATCATATCCGGATTGTCCTGGTCCACCCGGTCGCAGGCGATTCTGTTCGTGCATGTAGCGGTAACGAAGTTCTGCCCCGACGCTGTACTTCAGACCGCCGACCTGCTGGTCTTTCAGGCACGGGAAGATTGGTTTATCGCCTGCCACGCTGTCAAAGAGGGCATGGACATCAAGCACCTTGTAGTCGCAGCTCAGGCAATCAACATCTTCTCCGCAGCCCGCGTCACGGACCGCCCGATTCGTTAATGGAGTGTCCGTGCAACCTTGCGAAGCAGAGCTGCCAGTTTGGGACGACTGAGCAGTGGCTGTTTGAGCTGCTGAACAAAGTGGTGATGCGACGGCAGAGAGCATCAGCATTGAGATGGCAGTGTTGCGGATCCCCGATTTCGCAGTCATCCTGACCTCTCCGGATTTGTACATTGCGAAATGCTCCGTCCGTCCTGGAAATAAACCGGGCTTTACCATGTGGTTCGACCGAGGCAATGAATGACCGGGACGACTATTCCGCGTACATTCCAAAACGCCGAGGAATCAGCATTTCGAGTCGGTACCAACGGCAGAGTTTCACCAGATTGTCGGTCGGGAACAAGCAGGCAAGCATGATTTACGAGCAGCAGCCGGGCGACTCCGTGTGGTTCGGCACAAATCGCCGCTGCACGAGGACATGTCTGATTCGATCGAAACAATTCTTCGAGACTTGAATGAGGATCTCACAAGGCAAAAAAAAACCCGGCATCCATAGGATGCCGGGTTTGAGTTAATGCCGCTGACGACTCAGCTTCGGACCATCGGAGAAATAACGTTCGTCTTCCGGACGTGGGGCACATTTGTAACGTGCCCGGCACGATGGAAGCGTGCCCCGCTTATTTCTGTCTCAGTCCTTAGTACAAGTCTTCATCGCCGTGACCGGCGTGGCCTTTCTTGCCGTCTTTTGGCATTTCAGCGATCAGTGCGTCGCTGGTCAGCAACAGCGTTGCAACGCTGGCTGCGTTCTGCAGAGCAGCACGAGTCACCTTGGTTGGGTCGATCACACCGGCCTTAACCAGGTCTTCATACTTTTCGGTCGCAGCGTTGTAACCGTAGTTTCCTTCTCCCTCAGAAACTTTTTCACAGACCACACCGCCATCAACACCGGCGTTGTCAGCGATCTGAGTCAGCGGAGCACGGCAGGCTCGAACGATAATGTCGTAGCCGACTTTTTCGTCGTGTGTCAGCTTACCGGGCTTCACAATGCGTGAAGCTCGCAGAAGTGCCACTCCACCACCAGCCAGGATGCCTTCTTCGACAGCCGCTCGTGTGGCATGCAGGGCGTCTTCAACGCGGGCCTTTTTCTCCTTCATTTCGCTTTCGGTTGCAGCACCAACATTGATCTGAGCAACACCGCCAGCCAGCTTCGCGATTCGTTCTTCCAACTTCTCGCTGTCATAATCACTGGTGCTGTTGGCCAGTTCGCGTCGGATCTGTTCGATACGTGCCTGGATGTCAGACTTCTTGCCACCACCTTCGACAACCGTAGTGTTGTCCTTGTCGATCACAATCTTGCGAGCCGTTCCCAGGTCGGCCAGTTCGATACTGTCCAGCTTGACACCCAGGTCGTCGAAGATCGCTGTGCCACCAACCATGATAGCGATGTCCTGCAACATGGCCTTGCGACGATCGCCGTAGCCAGGAGCCTTGACAGCCGCGATCTTGAATGTGCCACGCAGTTTGTTGATCACCAGCGTTGCGAGTGCTTCGCCTTCGAGATCTTCAGCAATGATCACCAGCGGCTTCCCGGAGCCCACGACCTTCTCCAGAATCGGCACAAGGTCCTTAATGCTTGAAATTTTCTTTTCGTGGATCAGCACGTAGGCGTCTTCGAGAACGCATTCCATGCTTTCTGAATCGGTCACGAAGTATGGAGACAGGTATCCTCGATCGAACTGCAGACCTTCGACAACTTCGAAAGTGGTCTCAAGGCTCTTGCCCTCTTCGACAGTGATTACGCCGTCCTTGCCTACTTGTTCCATCGCGTCCGCGAGGATCTGGCCGATCGCTGCGTCGCCGTTCGCTGCTACAGTGCCGACCTGAGCAATAGATTTTTTGGATCGGCAATCCTGAGCCATGGCGTGCAACTGTGCAATGATATCCGTCACAGCCTTGTCCATGCCACGCTTCATGTCCAGCGGGCTGACACCGGCAACGACGGCTTTCAGGCCTTCGTTGTAGATCGCTTCCGCCATCACTGTCGCAGTCGTCGTGCCGTCACCAGCAACATCGCTGGTCTTGCTGGCTACTTCGCGCACCATGCGGGCACCCATGTCTTCGAACTTGTTTGGCAGTTCGATTTCACGAGCCACAGTCACGCCGTCTTTCGTGACGGTTGGTGAACCAAAGCTTTTCTCAATGATAACGTTGCGACCGCGTGGCCCCAGTGTGACTTTAACGGCTCGGGCCAGCTTCGTGACTCCACGACGCATGGCTTCCTGAGCTTCCTGATCAAAGGCAATCATCTTTGCCATGAAGTATTTCTCCGGTGATTTCTAAGACTGTGGAATTTCGAACATGCAAATGGGTGAGTCGTTGACTTTAGACAGTTCAGCAATCGATTTGCTCGATGTGCGTCGTCACGTCAACAATCACACCGTCGCCAGAATGTCACTTTCGCGCATCAACAGGTAGGTTTGATCTCCGACCGTGATTTCGTCGCCCGCGTAGGAACTGAAGATGACGCGATCTCCTTCCTTGACGGTCAACGCGACTCTTTCGCCCTTATCGTTGACGTATCCGTCTCCGATAGACACAACTTCGCCACGCTGTGGCTTGCCCTGAGCCGAATCCGGGAGCAAAATCCCCCCAGCTGTTTTTGCTTCAGCCTCGGCTCGCTTCAGCACTACGCGATCCCCCAGTGGCACAATTCGGGTGCCGCTTGTGGAAGCCTTTTTCGCCATGACCTTCTCCTGACCTGTCAATCACACTTCGATGAATGGAAACTTAATTCAGCCGCTTGAACTCAGCCGTTTCGACAGGCTGCACCCTAAGCGGCCAGATTTGCAGTGATCAAACCTGTAGGCAGAATGGAAAGCGAATAACGTGCCACGAGCTACGAACAATTCACAAGTCGCTTATGCGAAACACTTTACGTTCTACTTCAGGATGTGGGTATTGAGAGAATCGCCGTAGTGAGTCGACTGAACCTGCCGTTTTGACACGAAGCGGAGCTGCCTGAAGTGTCTTTCCGATCGCAGTTTTCTGATTGCGGATTTCGCGGAGGATTACGAATGGGTCACATTGTGTTTAGCAGTGAAAACCGCAAAATTCGCGGTTAAACTTTGTTTCACTCGCCTAATATGGGTTGCGGGAAAAGCCCGCGCTGGGTGTATTCGTGTCGATTCGTGGTTCAAACATCCAGCACATTGACCGCGGGTGTGCGAAAGTGACATGATCCCGCCGCGTCAGCAAGGCTGGAAATCGCAACACCTCACTGACGCTTCGGGTTACAATCGTGTGCTCGCGAAAGTGTCATTTTAGGCCGCGTACGTTGTCGAGCGTATCGATCCGTGGCGCGCACAATTAGCCGGATTCGTTGCGGCAAATTGTGAGACCCTGTTGTCGTCGGACAGTTGGAAGACTATTCTAACCCCGAAACAGATTTCCCGAACGCCCACCCCCCACACCGCCCTGCATTTGGCATTTCATGACTTCCTTTGTTCAGCCAGCCTATCCAGTCCCTGCCGATCACTTCTCAGCCGCAACAACTTTTGATTTCAATCAGAGAACGCGAGTCGTCTTTGGGTGTGGCACTTTCAGTCAGCTGGGAAGACTCGCCCATGAAATTGGGGGCCGAAGAGTGCTCGTCGTGACTGACCAGGGGCTGCGGAAAACCGGATACTGCGATTTGGCTCAAGACCACCTGAGCGCGGCAGGACTTGAGGTTTCTGTCTTCGATCAGGTTCAGGAAAATCCGACGACAGACCATGTCGATCGCTGCGTTGCATTTGCTAAAACGGCAAACATTGGTCTGATTGTCGGGCTCGGCGGTGGAAGCAGCATCGACTGTGCGAAAGGGGCCAATTTTCTCCTGACCAACGGTGGCCGGATTCAGGACTATAAGGGATTTGGCAAAGCCCATCTCCCTATGCTTCCGATGATCGCCGTGCCGACAACATCCGGGACTGGCAGTGAGGCCCAGTCGTTTGCTGTCATCGCGGATGCGGAAACGCACATGAAAATGGCTTGCGGGGATCCTAAAGCCGCGTGCCGGATCGCCATTCTGGATCCTGAACTCACTGTGACAATGCCTGCCGCGATCGCCGCAGCGACGGCAATTGACGCGATGACGCACGCGATTGAAAGTTATGTCACGACTAAACGCAATCCGATCTCACAGATGTTTGCCCGCCAGGCGTGGGAACTTTTGTCGTCGGCATTTCCGGTGATGCTGCGGGAGCCGGAAAACCTGGACGCCCGAGGAAAAATGCAACTGGGTGCCTTTCTAGCCGGGGCCGCCATCGAAAACAGCATGCTGGGGGCCGCCCATGCCGCCGCGAATCCGCTCACCGCGCAATTCGGGATGAAACACGGAATCGCCGTTGGTCTGATGCTCCCGCACGTCATACAATGGAACGCGGCCATCGTGGGCGACTTGTACCGCGATTTGATGATTGCAGCGAAATGGGACGATGCTCAAACTCATCGTGAATCTGCTCCCAAGCGACTGGCTGAGGGGTTCACTGAATTTCTGCGGCTGGCCGATATGCCGGTCTCGGTGTCACAGGCGATCGATGTCGCAGCCGATGAGGTTGCGCTGGATCGACTCGCGTCTGAGGCCGTTCAGCAGTGGACCGGCACGTTCAACCCGAGAAAAATGGATGTGGCTGGATTTGTGCAGCTGTATCGAAACGCTTTGTTCGGCAAACGTTAAGAATTTTGTGTTCGTGAGGAGATTCTCGCACAGCGGCGGATGTCCGCCGACGGAGCGGCGGACCTACGGATGGAAGGCGCTAGCTGCGGGTAAGCACTGGTGCGTAAGTAAGTTGGCACAAATCGTTTAACGGCGAGCCGTAGCCGTAGGCGTAGGCGAATCCAGCGTGCTTCCGCCTGCGCCTAAGGCTCGCCGTTAAACTAAAAAACTTCTGCACCAATGCATAATTCGTCGGCTGGAACCGGCGGCTAGCGCCTTGCTGCTCAATAGGACAACGGGAATCAGACAGACTCCCAGACTGTTTGATGGACGAATTGCAGACAGTCTGGTGATCTGAACTGCCAACTTTCAACTTTCACGGAATCAATTCCATGAGTAAAATGCCTTCCCCAACAACATCCCGCCGGACCGCGCTGCGTCAGATCGGCACCGGACTCGCCGCGATCAGCGTTGCATCACGTTTTGAAAAATCGCTGCTGGCAGCGGCAGCGTTCACTGGTATCGAAGCGCCGCGCGAGTCCAGTTGGGCATCGTTTCGAGCGACTCCGGACCAACGTGGAATTTCGAAATCGACATTGGCCGCCCAGCCCACATTGAAGTGGGAGCTTGCTTCACCGGATGGCTGGGTGGCGGCCGTCGCCATTGTCGGCGATTTCGTTTACGCACCGGCGCTTGCAGGAAATCTGCATTGCCTGAATCTGAAGACTGGCGAAGAGATCTGGAAATACCGCTCGATCGAAGACCCGGATCCCAAAAAATTCGCCCCTGGATTCAAAGCTGCTCCGCTCATCACTGCCACCATGATTTACATCGGTGACGAAGATGGTGTGTTGCATGCCATCGACCGAACCTCGGGTAAGAGAGTCTGGGTGTTTGCGTCGGAGGCTGAAATTGCAGGGTGCGTGGCACAATTCGAAGACAAATTGCTGCTCGCGTCGCACGACAGCCACCTGTACTGCCTGAATCCAGACGGAACCGAAGTGTGGAAGTTTCAAACCAACGATCGCATCAATTGTTCGCCTGCCATTGAAGGTTCATTCACATTTCTGGCAGGCTGTGATGAACATCTGCGAGTGATCGACTTGCAGACCGGCAAAGAGTTTCGTGACATGCCGCTCGAGTCATTTCTGATCGCCTCACCTGCCGTCGTCGGAGATCTCCTGTACGTTGGCACGCATACGGGAGAAATCGTCTGCGTGGATTGGCGGAAGGGCGAATTCGTCTGGCGTTACGCAGGTCCACGAAAGATGCCGTTTCATGCGTCACCGGCAGTGACGGATGAACTGGTAATTGTCGGCGGCCACGACAAGAGCATTCATGCCGTCGATCGAAACTCCGGGGACGCCAAATGGACGTTCGCGACGCGAGCCCGAATCGAATGTTCGGCGGCAGTTGTCGATAAGCGACTGTTTGTGGGTTCAGGAGACGGCAATCTGTACGGCATCGATCTTCAGACGGGAACGGAGATCTGGAAGTACAACGCCGGTCGCCCGATCAATGCCGGCATTGCCATCGGCGAAGGCCACCTGGTCGTCGGCGAAGACCAGCAGAATGGACGACTGCTGTGCTTCGCCTAAGATCCAGAACACAGCGATTCTGGCATGCTTGACGAATGCCAAAGCTCAGATCACCATTTACTGATCGGTAGACTGGATTGCGGGACTTCGGAAGGTCCGCTACCCTTCAACTTTTCACCGGACCGACAGAATTGATCCGCTTGTGCTTTTGCCCCTTGGGACCGACCCCTTGGCGGAGGGGATTTCATCAGGCGAGCGGCAGGACAGAACTGACCATCCGCAATTTGTACGACGGACTGGAAGTCCGTCGTACCGGTAAATTCATTTCTGCCGCTCGCCTTAAAGACCGCCAAGCCTTAGTACCAGAACTCAACGCAACAGAAATTTCAGTCAGGACATAAGTTCGCATGGATCAGCAATCCGGAGACAATTCTCCAGGGCCGTCGAATAACAAACCCAGCGATGGCCAGGGTAGCGATCCCCGACGACGCAATTTCGGAACCATGGTTATTCTGGGCGTCATCGGCTTTGCGCTGGTGATGTGGATGTTTTACAGCTCCCCGTCAAATTACGGTTCGACTGTTCCCTATTCATTCGTCAAGAAACAACTCGAGGCCGACAATATCCTGGAAGTCCGCTTTCAGCAGGAGTTCATGACGGGCGAATGGAGAGTCATCCCGAAGGAATCTCCGAAAGGTTTCACCGGCACGCTCAGCAAAAAATTCAACACCGTGCTTCCACCGGAACGGATGCGGGATAATGAGTTTGTGACGGATCTCGACAAGAACAGTGTGCAGGTCGAATCTACGCCGACCGCCGTTGATAACGGCACTCAGTTGCTCATCTGGATCCTGTTGCCGTTGGGCTTGATCTTCATCCTGTGGACGATCATGCGTCGGTCCTCGGATCCGTTTTCAAGTGGCGGCATGATGGGCAGCTTTGTGCGCAGCCCTGCACGGCGATTTGAAAAAAGTGATAAAGCTGCGACATTCGACGATGTTGCCGGCCTGAAAAACGCAAAACAGGATCTGCAGGAAGTGGTTGAGTTCCTGAAGAACCCGAAAAAATTTACGAAACTGGGGGCAAAGATTCCGAAAGGCGTGCTGCTGGTCGGACCTCCGGGCACTGGTAAGACATTGCTGGCGCGAGCCACCGCCGGGGAAGCTGGAGTGCCGTTCTTTGCGATCAATGGCTCGGAATTCATCCAGATGTTCGTAGGCGTTGGTGCCACGCGTGTGCGGGACCTGTTCAAGACAGCTCGCGAAGCGTCGCCCTGTATTATTTTCATCGACGAAATTGACGCTGTCGGGCGTGTCCGCGGAGCGGGTGTTGGCGGTGGGCACGACGAACGCGAACAGACCCTGAACCAGATTCTCAGTGAAATGGACGGCTTCCAGCAGGGCGAAACTGTCATCGTGCTCGCTGCCACGAACCGCCAGGATGTTCTGGATCCTGCACTCCTGCGTCCCGGTCGTTTTGATCGTCATGTCACCGTAGATAAACCTGCGCGGGAAGGAAGACTGGGAATCCTCCGAGTCCACTCTCGTAAGGTGCCGCTGGCCGACGACGTGGATCTTGAATGTCTGGCCCGGACAACAATCGGCTACAGCGGGGCGGATCTGGAAAAGCTGGTCAACGAAGCAGCGCTCAAGGCCGCACGCGAAGACAAGCGGACAGTCGAAATGGTCGATTTTCTGTACGCGCAGGATCTGATCCTGATGGGGGCACCGCGGGATGAGCCCGTGGAACTCAAGGAACGAGATCTGACAGCATGGCACGAAGCGGGCCATGCGATCCTTGCGTGGTGTCAGAAAGGCATGGACCCGGTCCACAAAATCTCAATCGTGCCGCGCGGACGCTCATTGGGGGTGACGCAGCTGATGCCCGAAAAAGAGCTTTACAACGTCGGCGAACACCTGCTCAAAGCGCGGCTCGTCATGATGATGGGCGGACGTGCGGCTGAGAAACTTGTCTTTGATGAATTCTCAGCCGGTGCCGAAGACGACATTGACCGATCGACACGTCTGGCACGCCGCATGGTCGCCAGTTGGGGCATGTCGGAAGCCATCGGCCCGGTTTCATTTCGTCAGTCGGAAGAACATCCGTTCCTCGGTAAGGAGATGCATACCTACCGTGAATTCAGCGAAGAAACTGCCCGCCTGATCGATGTGGAAGTGCAAAAAATCATGCATGAGGCCCATGCTTCGGCTGTGCAACTGCTGAAACAGTACCGCGACAAACTGGACACTCTGGCGGCTGCGCTGCTGGAAGCCGAGAATCTGGAACGGGACGAAGTCGCCAAAATCCTCGGCGAGCGGCCATTCGATACCAGCGATAATGAACAACGGCCCGCTGCAAAGCTAAGCTGAGGAATTCGCGCGTACGCCACCGTCAATACGACGTTTTAGAAGCGAGGACGTTCGGGGCAGAAAAATGTATGGGCAGAAAAATAGCAGCCATCTTTTTGCCCAACATCTTTTTGCCCATAATGTTGAGGCCCGACGGCGGATCGTTGACAATGAATGATGATGATTAACGTTGCCATGGTTCACAATGGTCAGCGCAGCAGTGAACCCTTTTGCACTTGAATCGACGGCGGTTTGAATATGTGGGTTACACCGTGGCCAGAAGCCCTCCGGGCCATTTGGCTATTGACTCCTGCCCCCATTTCAACCCTCGTTGTCTCTTTCGCGTGAACATCTGCATCTTGTTTCGAGCAGGCCCTTCCTGGTCTTCTCGCTACGGTGCAAGGAACTTGAACGGTTCGCTCGGCTCGAAGTTCGCCGTCTGATCGCCGACGACGTCCAGCCTGCCCGCCAGAGTCAATTTCCGCACGCCGGCGCTGGCCTGAAAGTCAATTTTGTCCAGCTTCACCCACAAGGCACCCGGACTGCTGGTGTCTTCGTAGAAGTAGACACGGTTCTTCTGGTCGGCCGCCGTTCGCCAGATCGTCGATGAAACGTTGGGCGATCCCTGCTTGCGAATACCTCGAGGAACGCTCACGTTGCGAATCACACTGAACACTGCGGCCACAGCTTCACGTGCATCTGCCGACTGCTGGCACGCATTGATGTAATACGAAGCCCGTGCAAAGCGATCCGCAGCCCGAACCGTGCCAGGGAGCATCACGGCTCCTTCTAACTCTTTCCAGTATTCGTTGATTGCAAGCTGTTTGTCGTAAATTGGTGAGTTCGTCATGACCTGGTATTCCCGGGCGTGGTGGATTACCAGCTTCCCCTTCACATACTCAAAGATCGCCGAGTCACCCGTGGAGTCTGAAATGGCCATGTGGACCGTTCCGCTCGCGCCGTTGGGCGCACTGACGGGAACGCCCCGGAAGGCATCCTTCTTCACTTCCTCGACGGCCTCTGAAACCGTCGCGAAGTTGTCGAGCAGATACTGAGCCCAAGCGGTGATACAAACACCAGGGCGCTTGTCATCTGCTGCGGGGTACTCGGACTCAGACAGGTACAACAAGTTCGCAACAAAACCTTTCTCGTTCATGCCGTCGGCGGTGCCGCCTTCGTAAACAGAGGCCACGACACTGCCATACTTGCTGGTCCACTGCAGCGACCCTTTGCCCAGGCCACCATCGCGTTTCATTGCGCGAGGGAACACCCACAGATTGGTGTGCATATCTTCGACCCAGTCCATCGACCGGCCGGTAACCGTCTGCCCCTCCTTGCCAAAGTAGACGGCACGCGTGCAGGCTTCCGCATTGCGAAAACTCGACAAAGCCGATACCGCAGCGGCTGCGATCAATAACGAACAACATGCTGAAAGACGACCCGACATGGCAAACCTCTCAATTCTCAGACCGGGCAGCTCATGAAGCGGCCAAAAACTGTTCGGGACCGGATGCAAACTGGAACACGAATCGCCAATGCATCGCAAGGCCACTCAGCACTGCAAAATGCCATAATTCGTGCGGTCCCATAATTCCGCTCACGATTGTCGGACCGTGGAACAATAACACGATGGCTCCCAGTGTGTATGATGCACCCGCAAACACCGCCGGCTTAATGAAAGTCCACCCAAACCGACGCCACAGGACAATCGCAGTCACGAGACTTCCCCAACCGCACATCAGGAATATGGAGACACCGACAACGTCTGTCACATATTCGTGATAAATCATCCGCAGCAGGATACCCGTGACTGCGACCGTCCAGATCAGGACGAGCGCCAGTAACCGTGACCGACCGGTGAAGAGAATTGCATGAACCGGTGTCATACTGCCGGCAATCAGCAGAAAAATACCTGCCACATCGGCCCGCAACAGAAAATCACGCACGGGCCCTGGCCACGCCAAATGGTACGCGCTGCTCAGAATGAGGAGGAGAACCGACGAGGTGGCCATCACCACCAGACTCGACGTTCTGACCCAATCCCCGCGACCGCGCCGAATCAGCAGAATTGCCATCGCAGCGAAGACAAACGCCCCGAGCATATGACTCAGGGAACTCAAGGGTTCACGACATCCCGGCAGTGGAAAGACGGAGATTTCATCAATGAGCGTCTGGTCCATTCTGGGTGGTCTTTTGCTGGATTTCGTGTGTGAGGGGAGTCGGCATTTCAATGCTGGGGAGGGCGATGTCCTGCCGAGCCGAGCCGTGCGTTTCTCGGGAGGGTGAGAATCAACCTTGCGTCGCCGAATAGCCGTCCGTTCTTTTGAATCGGGCACCTTAACGAAATACCGGGAGATCGCCAACACTGTTTTCTGACTGTCCTTTGCACCGTCGAATCGGGGCTCTACAATCCCGGAACCGGCAGATTACGCCGGAAATGTGATTACCTGGTTTTCAGGAAAGAAGCCTGCCTTATGACCCGTTCGATGGACAAGATAGTTGCGTTGTGCAAACGCCGTGGATTCATTTTTCAGAACTCTGAAATCTACGGCGGACAGAACGGATTCTGGGATTACGGTCCGCTCGGCACGGAACTCAAACGCAATGTCCGCGATGTGTGGTATCACGACATGGTGTCGGCGCACAACGAACTGGTTCAGCCCGCCGGTGCCCCCGCAACGTTTCAGATGGTCGGCCTTGAATCGGCATTGATCATGCATCCGCAGGTCTGGAAATGTTCCGGACACTATGATCTGTTCCACGATATGATGGTGGATTGCCATACGTGCAAAGGGCGATTTCGTCAGGATCATATTCCCAGCACGCCGTGCCCGCAGAAGCCCAGCAAAATGGTCGGTGACCACACCGGCTGCAAACTGACAGAACCCCGCGAATTCAACCTGATGATGAAAACGATCCTCGGTGCCATGGGAACTGAAGAAGACGCCGCGTTCCTCCGCCCGGAGACCGCTCAGGGGATTTTCGTCAACTTCAAGAACGTCTGCGACAGCACTCGCGTCAAGCTGCCGTTCGGAATCTGTCAGGTCGGCAAGAGTTTTCGTAACGAAATCACGCCGCGCAATTTTACTTTTCGCTCGCGTGAATTCGAACAGATGGAAATTGAGTTCTTCTGTCATCCGTCACAGTCACGGGAATGGTACACCTATTGGCGCGATCGCCGGTACAACTGGTATCTGAATCTGGGCATCGACAAGGATCGCATCATTCTGCGTGATCATCATCAGGATGAACTGGCTCATTATTCCGTTGGTACGGCCGATATCGAGTACGCATTTCCGTTCCTCGGCGCGGGTGAATTCGGAGAACTGGAAGGCGTGGCACATCGCGGAGACTTCGATCTGCGTTCGCACATGGAAGGCAAACTGAGGAAGAATGCGGACGGCGAACTGGAAGTTGAAAAGAACGCCGACGGGACTTCGAAACATCGTGGCAGCGGCAAGGATCTGACGTACTTCGACGATCAGACCCGTGAGCGATTCCTGCCGCATGTCATTGAGCCTTCCGCCGGTGCCGACCGTGGCACCCTGGCATTTATCTGCGAAGCATATCATGAAGATCAGCAGCCGGATGAAAAAGGCGAGATGCAGGAACGAGTCCTGATGAAGTTCCATCCGCGCCTGGCACCTGTGAAAGCCGCCGTGTTCCCGCTGATCAAGAAAGAAGGCATGCCGGAGAAGGCCGCAGCGATCTTCGGGGAACTCAAGGCGGCAGGTCTGAACTGCCAATACGATCAGCAGGGTGCAATCGGACGTCGATACCGTCGTCAGGACGAAATCGGCACGCCATTCTGCATTACAGTGGATGGCGACACTGCTAAAGACGACTGCGTGACAGTTCGCGACCGCGACAGTTTGCTGCAGGATCGAGTCCCGGTCAAACGCATCGTCGATGAAATTGTGGCACGACTGAAAGCGTAGGAATCGAGTAGCGGGAATCATGGGGATTGAAGTTCTGGGCTATTCGGTGATGAGTAACCAATTCCACTGTATTTTACGCAGTCGGCATGATGTGGTGGAGACATGGTCGGATGAGGACGTGGCTCGGAAGTGGTGGCTGTTGTGTCCTGCTCGCAAGACGAAAGATGGCCTTCCCGCCGAACCGACCGAGTTTGAACTGAACTCGATTCGCAACGACGCAAGAGGCTTGAAGGAAAAGCGCGTCCGGCTGTCGAGCATTTCATGGTTCATGCGGTTCCTGTCAGATGCGGGCGAATATCGCCGTGAGTCCTGAGTCGAGTAATTTCACGAGTGCTCAGGACCGCATCGTGGATTTGAAAGCGGCGGAAGAAGTTT
>CAMAVB010000145.1 GCA_945861465.1 Candidatus Kuenenia stuttgartensis | reverse complement strand
TATTCGAAACCGCTCTGATTCCGTTAACTCAACCTGAGAAAAGCCCCATTTATGCCCGATCAGTTTCTCAAAGACCTTCTTCAGACTCCCGGAACATCCGGCGTCGAACAGAATGTGCAGAACGTGATACGTGCGTTCGCGTCTGAGTTCGCGGCTGAGGTCACCACCGACGTGCATGGAAACGTG
Source organism: Candidatus Kuenenia stuttgartensis (assembly GCA_945861465.1). Taxonomy (GTDB): domain Bacteria; phylum Planctomycetota; class Planctomycetia; order Planctomycetales; family Planctomycetaceae; genus SXXK01. The sequence continues at coordinate 18,560 of CAMAVB010000145.1, read as the reverse complement.
CTGGCGACCGTGAACCCAGGCGGCAGTCCTACGATTCTGCTCGACGCACACTGCGATCAGATTGGACTGATTGTGCGGCACATTGACAATCTTGGGTTCGTGCGCGTCAACCCTGTGGGCGGCTGGGACATGCAGATTTTGCTCGGCCAGCGGCTGCTGATCCACACTGAAAGTGGGCCGATTCCAGGCGTGATCGCTCGGAAACCCATTCACCTCCTTGACCCTGACGAACGTAAGACGGTACCGAAAATGAAAGATCTGTGGATCGACATCGGATCGGCCTCAGAAGCGGAAACCCGATCGATTGTGCGCATCGGCGACACTGTCACTCCCGAACCCTGTCTGCGAGAACTACGGAATGGACGTCTCTCGGGCGTCGCGATGGACAACCGCACCGGCGTCTGGGTGATTATGACTGCGCTGCGAAAACTGGCGAACGCCAATCCGACGGCAAAGATTGTGGCGGTGTCGGCGGTTCAGGAGGAGATCGGACTGCGCGGCGCGACAACAAGTGCATTCAACGTCAACCCGGATGTGGCAATCGCGGTCGATGTGACGCACGCCACCGACTGCCCTGGCATTGATCCCAATGAGTTCGGAAAGATTGAAATCGGAAAAGGGCCAGTGATCGTGCGCGGCCCGAACGCCAATCCGGGCGTTTTTGAATTGCTGTTCTCGACAGCTCAGAAGTCGTCCATCCCCGTACAGATTAATGCACTTGGCTATCCCGCCAGCAACGACGGAGCCGCCATTCAGGTCGCGCGAGGAGGCTGCGCGACGGGACTGGTGACGATTCCGAATCGCTACATGCACAGCCCGGTAGAACTGGTGGCAGAATCCGATCTGGAGCACGCGGCAAATCTCATCGCGGCTTTTTGTCTGACAGTGGATAAACCGACGTCGTTCATCCCCGGCTGACCGATCAAAGCAGGGCAGCTCTGGTCTCCCGGCGGAACTACTACGCGACCGTTGGAAACCTCAACATTGCCAGCGTCCTCATGAGTCGTATCCTCATCAACTGTTCATCGAGCCACACCTTACGATGACCAAAGTTTTTCCCGCTGAACGCATCATCCCCGAGCAGAAAACACCGCCGCACCGTGCGATTCATCACATGCACAATCGCAGTTTCATCCGCCGCAAACACTTCCACCCGAGCCACCCAGCCCACCTTTCCCCAACCAAATCAACGAATCCAAAACTCCACTTTCCAATCATATTGCCAACTCAAGCCAACTGTGAAGTATAAAGCTGTGTCGCCTGTATATTTTGTATCCCCCCCACGTGGTTTTCCGAAGATTCGTCGGTTCCCGTACGGATTGCCGCCTTCGAATTGAAGCCCCGGAATGGATGCAGGCGATTGTAGCTTGAGATTTGGGATTCATTGAGCGGGAGCAATGTGGCCTCTAAATGGGGATGAATGGCTTGTTTGGTAAGTCAGACTCTAATTACCGAATACCGACGCCGCATGCAATTGACAACTCATCCCGCCCAGATGTACTCTTTCTCGACTGACGAATGCGTGGATTGCCGCGTGCAGAAAGGTGCCCATAGTCATGTCCTGGAAGTACGCAGTTCACACAATTTCATGGGGCAACAAGCCACTTGAAAAAATAGTCGGAGAAGTGGCAAAGGCGGGTTACGCTGGTGCCGAGTTATTCCAGCATCCTGGGCGGATTGGTGGCGTTGAGGCCGTCGTGGAAGAATTCGACAAGCACAACGTTCATTTGGTGGGCGTTGCATTTGGTGCGTTCCTGGAGCGGTGCGACTTTGTTAGGAGGATGGCAGCGATTCGGAACGTCTCACTGGATGATCCATCATTGCCGTACGTCTACTGCGATGAATGGCGAGAGGAAATTCCTCACTTTAAGGCAGCGGCATCGGAGGGATTCAAAATCGCTTTACATCCTCATATGTTCAAGCCTGTTCAGAATGTGGATGAAGCCCAGCGAATTCTTGATGCCAATCCGAGTGTGCTCGCATTGCCAGACACTGCTCATCTCCAGGTTGCCGGCAACGATCCAGTAAAAGCAATCAAGGCGTTTTACAATCGCCTGGCGGGAATTCATCTAAAATCGTGGCGCGAAGAAGTCGGGCGAAGTTTTCACTTCTACGCACGTGGCTTTTGCGAACTGGGTGAAGGGGATGTCGATGTTGAAGCCGTGCTCCTGATACTTCAGGAACTGCAGTTTTCCGGTTGGCTCATTGTTGAACTTGATTCGACGGCAACGCCACTGGAAAGTGCCATAAAGTCGAGAAAATGGCTTGAATGCGCGAAATCAAAGATTCCGGTTGGGTGAGGATTTGGAATGGCTGACGAAAGAGGTTTGACATGTTCCACCGGCAGTCTGCACAACGACTTGCTTGAATTGGTGGTCACGAACATAGCTGATATCACGAATGGGTTGACACCCGAGGAAGTCATGCAGCCATTCGTGCGGCATGCTCTGAATAAACTTGGTGTCTGCCTCGTTCAGATCTGGTCGGCCGAACCAAGAAAGGGTCGCCTTGTGCTTATCGCTCAAGAGGCGGACCAACCAATCCAATCAGTGCCGAACGACGTCATTGACGCATCGACAAGTTACACAGGCAAGGCGTTTGAGACCGGTCAACCGCAGCACTTTGCAAGCCTATACGACGAATCTGGCAGAGACTTTAATAACGAAGCACTTCGCAAGGAATTGAGGTTGCAGTCACTGCTTTCGGTTCCGATTCACAACATTGGAAATCCACACCAGACGACAATGGTCGTAAATTTCTTTCGTCGTGCAAATGAGGTCGCCCGGCAAGTGGGAGATCAATTCGCCGATCGCCATCAGGAGATCTCCCGACTATTGGCAGCTAGCCTTGAGAGCAACTTGCGGGAACGCTCCTCTCGCATGGCTGCTCGCTTGTCCCTCGCGTTACGAAGTATTTCAAGAGTTACGACCGAGTCAGGTTGCCAGGCGTTCGCGAAGTCGATTCAAGATGCCCTTCGGACCGATTGGGTCTCGGTGTATCTCGAAAACTGGAACGAAACAGCACTTGCCAAACATGCGGACACCTTCGTGAAGCAGGACGTTGGGGCCGTGAGATCCTCAGCTCGCGGCCAACAGCCGACAAACGTTGGTATCCCGGATTTGGTCCACAAGGTCTGGCGCACAAACCGCGATCTACTCTTGCCAAAGGTGTCTCAAGCCGAAAGGCAGGAATTGGTATCGGAGAATGCCGACCTGCCGATCGCGAGTGCAATCCTGGTTCCCCTTCACGATGTCCGCGGCGGTTGCAAGGGTGTTGTACGATGCATCAATTTTGAAAGGACGACCGAAAACTGGCGAAGGCCGTTCTCATATGAGGACATCGCGATTGTGGAGGCCATGGAACGATCGTTTGCGCTGCCATTGTATATGATGCTGCAGTCTCAGATGCGAGATCGCTCCCTGAGTAATCTGTCCCATGAACTCCGGGTTCCGGTCACTGCCCTGCGTGCAGTGCATGAGCGAATGCAGCGTGAGTACGATGTCAACACCGCGATGAATCGCTTTCGATTTCCCTATTTCGAGGAGGTTCATACATTCACGAGCCTCATGCAACGGTTACTGCTGCAACTTCAAGCGGCCCGCGCTGGACCGGAATCCATTGAATTATCGAAACGTCGTGTTAAGCTCCTGCCACAGGTTATCCAGCCTGCGCTGCGCCATACGGAACCAGTTCTCAGGCAACGCGGTATGAAATTCCTGCAAATCAGCCACAGTGGCTTTGAGGAACTTCCGCAGATCGAGGTTGATGCCACATTACTGTTGCAAGTGGTCTTCAATCTTATGGACAATATGGTCAAGTACTTTCCGAGTCGCAGACCACCATCTGAGTTCAGCGGCTCCGTCCGATGTGAGCGCATGGTTGGGGCGATCGATATTGTATTCAGTGACAACGGTGACGGCATTGTTGAGGCGGATCGTGAACGCATTTTCGACTACGGCTACCGGAGCGAGGGAGCAGAGCGGTCCAACGTTTCCGGGACAGGCTTGGGATGTTGGCTGGCTCGGGAGATTGCGAAACGTCACGGCGGAGAACTATCAGTTCGATCTGTCGCGCGACCGTTTGAAATCGTCCTGCGGTTGCGCGACACTCGGCTTCGAGCAGTACAGTTCTAGGCGTAGAAAAGGGGGGCATGGGATTGAGAATCTTGTTTATTGATGATGAATTTGCTGACGATACGGAAGATCAACTCGGAAGCTACATGTCCTATTACGATTTGGAACTGAAGGAACACAGTCATCAAGTCACGCGCAGCAAAAGCACAGACGATGCCTATGGTTATATCGATCATTATGTCCGAGAGTTGACAGGTAATGGCCATCGAGTCGATGTCGCAAATAGTGTTGATAAAGCAGCGCAGTTACATCTGTCGCAGGAATTCGACCTCGTGATCCTGGATGTGATGATGCCTCCCGGTAAACTGCTCGCCAATGAAGACACGGGGAATGGAGTCTTCACGGGGCTGGTACTTGCAAAACGAATTCGTGAGAAATGCCCCGATTTGCCGATCATTCTCTTGTCGAATGTCGCTGGCCCAACACTCGAATTTCAAGTTATTCTGGAGCAAGGAATCGTGACGTTGGCATTGAACAAACTGCAAACGACGCCAAATGATCTCGCCACGATTATCTCGGAACAGTTTTATTTGGAGCTGTGACTCGCGTGCGAGGATGAAGATAGTGGAAGTTGTATCAGGAATTCTCTTCATCCAGTAGGAAATGTCAACTTTGCAAATTGAGCAGCCCAGTCGATCCTGGCATCAGAGTTTCATAGCAAAATCTGGAATCCCCCTTCTATGTATCAATGAGTAGTATTTATGTCCAAATCATCTTCTCCCAACCAATCGTCACAGTTAGGTTTCACGCCAGATGAGTGGGTGTGTGTAGTGAAAAAGGCACAGTCTGGACGTGGGGAAATTCTTATCGACATGCCTCGGGGTTGTGAACCGGCAGATTTCGTATCTTACATACTCTTTTTGGCATTGCAGTGGCGGGACCCGTCAGAGGCAGCAGGAATGTTGCGGGATGTTGCCAAAATCGTTGATGCGAGGAAGGATCTTCCGGAACCCACCGAGGCCATTTCTTTGGGGGTACGTCCAATGGAAAACAGATCTGGTGTATACCTTCAGGCTTGGCATGCTGACGCTCAATGGGCGCTGCAGCAATGGCAGAATGGTGCCTTCGATGGCCGCAACGAGGATTACGTCGCCATTTACATGAAGGATATCAAAGGTTACGGCAGCGACCCAGTCGCTCTGCGAAGTGAGTGGGCTCAGAAGTGCGGAGTGGTACCACAACGCATTATCGTCGACTATATCGGGACGGAGGAGTAGGGCCATGTTCAAAGGCAAGCATCGAGAGTGTGTTCAGTTGGCTGTCAGAGCGCCTCAAGGAAGTACTCGAAAGCGGATCAAAGGTTACATCTGGGCCGAGTTTCCAAATGGTGAAATGAACGAACGTTGTATTGTCGATACCGGCGCAGAAGTCACGACGATTCCGTCCCGGATTTGGTCGCTTTTCATGACGCCCAACGAAGTCATGCGACTTCCCCAACGTACTGTGGGAGGTGTCGGAGGGGGCGTTGTTAAGGTTGGCGAGACTGATCTGAGAGTAGGACTGACCGGTTTGGACAATCCATTACAGATTCCGTATGACTTGGGGTTATGCAAGGTGTGGCTGGCCCACGACGTGGCGACACCAATGAAGCAGGTCTTGTTGGGAGTCGGTGGTGGCGTACTTGACAGAGGGGGATTGTGTATTAACTGGAAGGAAGAGACGGTCTACTACGTAGAGATCGACGACATTTTGGGCCCGTGACGGCATCAAGCGTGACTTCGACGGTCCCGACATCCTGGTCGCCGCCCACCCACAACACAATTGGGATCTCGACGACATCCGAAAGGAAGAACGCCGCCACCATCGACAATAAGATACCCGTCAAACGCAGAAAACCACGCAGCGGCTGAAAATCAGAACGCGAATCACCGTCCGCTTGTCGGCTTGGGAAACTCCTACGGGCCGACCTTTCGTAGTTGGAGCCACATATTCACTACTTGCCAGAATCCACCAGGACGGTGTTTCGTACCCATTCGTGGCATTTCAGGCACTTCATGGTGACATTGACCCACGCCAATGATGTGCCGTTCATATCGTTGTCTTCGGCTTCCTTCTGTAACTCTTCGACGGCATGGATGAATTCGGTGCTGTACCGACGATACATGATGTCATTGGAAACTCGCCACTTTTCTTCGCCGCTCATCTTCATCAACGTGTCAGAACCTTCAGTCACCATTTGCAGATCTTCGGTACAAAGCCCTTCCAGAATCTGATTGGACGCCTGCAGCTTCTGACGCATGAATTTCTTCAGCCCCGGGTCCGGGTCGTCCTTCTTGTCTGCAGAACCCTTGTCTTGTGCCGGGGGCACCTTGACGGCATTTTTCTCATCCTGGCTGGCAGACGACAGGCTGAAGCCCACTGACTGAGAAAAAAATACCGCCAGCACCATTGCGACGACGGCGACAACAGACGACAACTTCGCGGTTCGACTGAATGATCTCATAACATTGGTCTCTGGAATGTGAGATGGAAACAAGGAGCCCACTTGCTCAGGGATCTCCAGGGAGCAAACATTGCGCCACTCAGGCCCCGGTGGAAATAAAGCGGCGAAGTGTTGATTCAATGATCGCTCGGCAAGTGTGCAAGTGTGCGAATATGTGCGAATCCGGTCGTGTGTCACACTGCTGTGATTTTCTGTTCCCGGTCTACCTTAACCTTTGCCCTTTCGATACTGTTTACTGGCCTGAGACAGGATATTCCGTTCCCGCGAGGTCAGACTGGCTTCGCCTTCACGGCTGATCTTCTCCAGGATGTCATCGACTTGTGAACTCAGACTGGATTCAGGCTCCGGCGATTCCTTGAAGACACGCAGCTTGCCGCGTCGCCGACGTGTCGCTATTCGCCCGGCAAACTGATCCCACCAGCGCGTGATCCTCATGTTCCAGCGGAAGTACAGAAAGCCAAAAATCAGGCCGCCGATATGCGCGGAATTTGCAACCTGAGAGTCCATCCGTCTGTTCTGAAGCGCTGCCGCGACCTGATTGATCATCGGCAGAGTATCGATCGCCACAAAGGCGGCCAGCAACCATCGGAACTCAATGGGAATAATGCCCATCAGCAGAACTCTCTCTCGCGGATAGTGCAAAGCCACGAGACAGAATACGCCCATTGTGGCACCTGACGCTCCGATAATCTGTGCGTTGATGCCAACGAGGCGGTAGAATACCAGCGAGCAAATTCCTGCGAAGACAGCGGCGGCCAGATAGAACCACAGGAACTCTCGATCACCCAGCAATTGCCTCAGCACGCCACCGATGGAATACAACACCATCATGTTGAACACGATATGAAATGGATTGTTCTGGTCATGACAGAAAGCGTACGTCAGAAGTCGCCAGATCTGTCCACGCATCATCACGTCGTCAAAATTCAGAGCCAGCCATTCCTGTACGAGTGACGGTGAACCCCCCGGCTGACCACCGGACCTGCCACTGGTCATGAGCTGCAGCACGAAGACTGCGACTGTAACGACCACCAGGACTAACGTCATCGGCTTTGACGAAGGTCTGCGAAAGGACCCTGCAGTATCGTCATACTCGTCGCGCAGATATTCTCTGTTTTCAATTCCCATCGGTACGACTTTTCAATCCCTGTCTGCGTCTGCTGGCGCAGGTTGTCTCGTGAATGGAGTGGCAGCGTTCGATTTGCAGAAGCATCGCTTCGTACGGATTCTATCCCCTGAACCTGCAACCGTCGACTTGAGTTTTGTTATCTCAAACGATGGAGACAGTATTCCGCAGTGCCTTCAATCTTGACCCGGGCTTCGTCCGCAAACCAATTGCTGGCCCCGGTTGTGTGACGCACGAACCCTGGCGAGCGGTCTGTTGATTTAATACCAACCCGAAGCGCCAGCGAGGCTGAAACGGCTGAATTCCTCGCTGGCGCTTCGGGTTAGTATGACACTGAACCCCAATAATCACTAAATCAACAGACCGCTAGCGCCGTGCCACTGATCGTGATAAATCTTCTCAGAAAAACAATCGTCTGAACGCTTGCTGAGCTGAGCAGGAGCTGTTTATTCTGGCCAATCACCGCCTTGCCAGTCCTTTAGCGTCAATTTGGCCGCATTCAGCACGAAATGCCGTACCGTGTGCCGTTTCCAGGTGTACGTGAGATGAACGTTGCCGTCCGCCGTCTGGATCACTGCGGGATAGGAAAACTCTGCCTTTGCTTCCCGATCCAGCGTCAATGCCGGTTTCCAGTCGATGCCATTTTCGCTGACGGCGACGTTGATCATTTCCCGCCCGCGTGGCATTCCCTTATTGCGATGGGTGTGATTGTAGACGAGCAAGTGTCGGCCATCCTGAAGCGTCACGGCATCGATCCCGCTGTTGGGATTGGGCAGATTGATTGCTACCAGATCACTCCACGAAAGCCCCTCATCCGAGGACGTGGTCGAAAGTATCGAACCATCCCCGTCACGGTTACGACACAGTGCCTGAATTGATCCATCCGGATGCCGCAACAGAGTTGGCTGAATCGCACCGAATTTCTTCCCGTCATGGATCGCAGGGGTTCTCTGCCATGTGCGGCCTTGATCATGCGTGCGTTCAAAGTGGACTCGCCAACCGTCGAATTCTGTACTGCTGCCGCAAAGTAACGCGCCATCTTTCAGCAGAATCGGTTTGTTGCGGACAGGGCCATCAATGTGTTCGGGCAGTCGTCGAGCGAGCGACCATGTCACGCCGTCGTCAGCTGACTCGCTCATCATGCCCCACCAGTTATCCGGTGCCGGTCCGCATTTCCAGAACAACAACAAAGGGCCGTCGGGATATTGAAACAGAACCGGGTTCCATGTCGGATGCCGATGCACGGTCCCGTCCGGCAGCGAATACTGAATGCCGTTCGCGACTTCGACAGATGGCGACCATGTGCCGTTGATGTGGCGAGATACCCAGATGCCGACATCCGGATGCTTTTCTTCGGTGCCGCCGAACCATGCAGCCACCAACCCTGCCGGAGTTTCTGCAATCGTCGAAGCATGGCATTCCGGATACGGTGCCGTTTCGTAGATGAATTCGTGACGTACGATTGCAGGATCGTCATTGGCATTGCCTGCCAGCGACTTCCATAGTACACAGGCCACCGCCAAGGCAAAAAACTTCTGATGGAACACTTTGCTGACTTTCTGTAGTCCTGACCACTCGCTAGCCCACTGCTTCGACTTCGAAGCCTGGCCGATAACTTTTTGTCAGCATCGCCGCAGCGCGGTCGTGCCCGGTGATTGCCATCGTCTCGGTATTCCATTCCAGTTTCGTGCCGGGCAATCGTGCCGCGATGTTGCCGAGCTGCACGGTTTCAGAAAGTGGCCCGGCATATTCGAAACCGTCCGTGGTTTTCTGTCCCGAAATCACGGCATCAACCCAGTCGTGCCAGTGACTGGTTCCCTTGACATCCGGCATCTTAAAGTCGGCATACTTTGCCTGCGGATACAGCAGCGGCGCGGCGACATGTGGCAGCAACATTACGCCGCCTTCACCGATAAACAGCGAGCCTGCATCAGGCAACTCTGCTCCATCTGGCAACTGGGCGAGTTGTGCCGGCGGCTTGAGTCCACCGTCTCGCCAGATGACTTTGATGGTGCCTCCAACCGTGTATTTCGTGCCGGGAAATTCAAACGTCAGGGTTTCCGGACCCGGCCAGACTTCTGAGGTTGTTCCGTCATTCGCTGCTTCGATAGAAATCGGTGCCCGAATTCCCAGTGCTGTGAAGACAGGATCGAGAATGTGACACCCGAAATCTCCCAGCGCGCCGGATCCGAAGTCCTGCCAGTCACGCCACTTGAACGGATGATAGACGTCGGCAGCAAACGAACGTACAGGAGCCGCACCCAGCCACAGGTCCCAGTTGACGCCTTCAGGAATCGGAGCGTCTGCAGGTCGATCCGTGCGATTACAGTATTGTCGCCCCTGAACCCCGACCCACGAATGCACTTCACGGACTTTGCCAATCGCTCCGTCCTGAATGAGTTTGACTCCCAGACGGTATTCAGCGTTTGAATGAATCTGATTCCCCATCTGAGTCGTCAGTTTTTTCTGTTCGGCCAGCAGTCGCATCTGACGTGATTCCCAGACTGTATGCGTGAGCGGTTTTTGACAATAGACATGCTTTCCGAGTTTCATAGCGGCCATGGCAATCGGAGCATGCATATGGTCTGGCGTCGAAACGATCACAGCATCGACCTTGTCGCCCAGATCAGCCAGTAGCTGACGATAGTCGGCAAAGTGCGGCACGCCCGCAAACGCTGCGTCTGCTTTGTCAAATCGAGCCGCATCAATGTCACAGAAACCGACGAATTTCACACTGGCATGAGATCCGACGCTGGATAAATCCGCCCATCCCATTCCGTTGACGCCGATTGCTGCGACGTGTAACACCTGCCGCATTGTGGTCGCGCGTCCGATGGATGGCATGGCAAACATGGCGGTAGCCGCAACGGCGGATTGTGTCAAAAACTGACGGCGTGGAAGTTTCGACTGAGGCATGCGTGGTTCCTTAGGGTTGGGGTTTTCGAGTATGGCTATTGAAGAGACCGTGTTTCACAGGGCAATCATGGATCAACAAGCAAAGGTGCCCATGTGCCTGGTTGTAACTCTGGAATCTTTCCGTCAGGTGGCAGCGTCGCTGCCACTGCGTCCTTTAAGGCGACTGCCAGTTCAGCCACTGTCGCCTTATGTTCGTCGTTTCCTGCAATGTTTGTCAACTCGCGCGGGTCAATGTCATGATCGTAAAGTTCACGACCCGCGTCCCCGCCATCCCATTCTGTGTAGCGCCAACGTGGGATGCGTAGCGAATAACCAAAGAATGGACCGTCGGCTGCATTGCCATTTTTCGCATTGCCACGCCTTCCTCCGCGTGTCACCTGCGTCAACGCCCAGCCACGTCCGGTGTATGACGGGTCCTTGAGCATCGGGACCAGACTCTGCCCCTGAAGATTGTCCGGAATAAAGAGTTTGCAAAGTTCTGCGAGCGTCGGAAACAAATCGATCTGAGACACAGGAGTCTCAGAGATCGTCCCTTTTGACATTCCAGGTGCCACGATCAGCATCGGCACGCGGGCACTTTCCTCAAACAGACTCATTTTTTGCCACAGTCCATGTTCGCCCATGTGATAACCGTGGTCACTCGTAAACACGATCACGGTGTTGTCCGCCAGACCCTGACGTTCAAGTGAATCCACAACAACGCCGACCTGAGTGTCCATAAAACTGATACTGGCATAATAGGCTTGTCGGCACTTTCGGCGCAGTTCATCGGTCATTTGTTCCTGCTCCTTCTTCTGGCTGGCAAGACCCGCTGCGGGAATGTCGGCTCGATCTTCCTGAATTCCCTGCACGACGGGCATTTCAGATTCTTTGTACATGTCAAAGTACGGCGACTTTGGAGCGACATACGGTGTGTGCGGACGAAAGAAGCCCACCGCCAGAAAGAATGGACGCTGTTTATCTCTGGCACAGCGTTCCAGTACCCAGTCTGCATCCTTTGCCATGAGTGCGTCAGTATGGTGCTCATCACTCTTCGGCGACGCGTACCAACTGAGTGTTCCGCCGAATTGATTTTTTGTCAGACTGAAAATGTGCGGATGTTCCTCCATGCGATCGACGCCGGCTGGATTGAGTTCCAGTTCCCATGATCCAGGATCATCGTGTCCGTTCGTGCCGATCGAATTCGGGACGTTGTAGTGATAGAGCTTCCCGATTCGCGCTGCAAAATACCCCTGCTGACGAAACGCCTGCGGCATACTCAACTGATTCGGAATGGTCTGACGAAAGACCTGGCCATTCGCGTGGATACCGGTACTGTTTGGATACAATCCCGTGAGGATCGAATTGCGGCTCGGTCCGCAAAGTGGAAACGAGCAGTACGCTTTGTTGAACAGCACCCCACGCGTTGCCAGACGATCAATATTCGGAGTCTTCACCTGCGGATCACCATAACACCCCAGCAGGTTGTTGAGGTCATCGGAGATGATAAACAGCACGTTCCGTCGAGCGTCTTCCGCAATCGCCGATGAACAACTTAACGCCGCCAGACAAAAACACACGAACCACTTCTGCATGACGGACGCCTCATTTGAAAACTGCGTAAACGGAGATTGCATGTTACCTTCAGAAAATCTAATTTGCTACGAAGTGCTTTCGGTTTCGCCAGATGACCAATTCTGCAATCATTCACGAACGAACATTCTTTCGATCAGCATGAAATGGACATGCAGGACACAGGAATCAGACGATGAACTGGCAAGAACGAATTAGTGTCGATTCAAATGTTTGTCACGGCAAGGCTTGTATTAAGGGGACCCGCGTGATGGTGTCGGTGATTCTCGACAATCTCGCGGCGGGAGAGTCTCACGAAGCGATTCTTCGCGGGTATCACATCGAAGAAGCGGACCTGCAGGCGTCGTTGCATTATGCGGCAGCCCTTGCCAGCGAAAGGATTATCCGGCTTCCAATGGGAGTCGCCTGATGTTGTTCAAGGTCGATGAGAATCTGCATTCTGACGCAGCTGAGCTGCTCCGAGAAGCAGGCCATGATGCCATGACCGTTTTCGATCAAGGTTTGCGGGGGCGCGCTGATCGTCAGATTGCCGATGTCTGCCGAAACGAACAACGTGTCATCGTGACCCTCGATCTCGACTTCTCGGACATTCGAGAGTTTCCACCAGCTGACTATGCGGGAATCATTGTCTTACGGTTACTCGACCAGAGCCGACCGTCGATACTGCGAGCTTTGGAACAAGTGCTTCCTCTGTTAACAGTGGAACCTTTGGAGGGCTATCTATGGATCCTCGAGGAAAATCGTATGCGGATTCGCGGCGGGGAAACTTAAGCGTCGATGTATTTTTCAACGCTGCTTTCGAATGCCAGGTACGAGTCCATGTCCCTCCAAAGGAGGAATGGATGTACTCAGGTCGGTGGCAGTTTTTCGTTCCACCACTTCGGTTGCACGAAGACATTTTCGACGGGCATGATGAAGCCGGGAAGGAGGTCGCCGACTTCCAGAGTCTGCCTCTTCCCCAGCGACAAGGTGTGACTGGCGCGGCGAATGACCTGAACCTCCTGCTTGAACGGGTCAGGCACCCAGACGCATTCGACGCCGTGTTTCATGTACGCCGTCGTACGTAATCGCATGTCAGAACGGCGATCATTCGACGAAGCCACATCAATCACAATGCGTGGAATTTCTGTCGCGATCACGTTGTCGAACTGGCCGAACGGTTTGCCCTCACGAAATATGCTCATTGCCGGGACATAGACCGTGTCCGGTTCCGAATGCACATGCAAACCGAGATCGTGGCACGCATAGCCTCGCATCTGCTGTGTCTGTTTCCTGAACCATTCCGCGAGCGCGCGGGACAGATTGAACACAATCGTGCCGTGCATGTCATCGGGAGCCGACAGCACCACGGTCTGACCATCATGCAATTCATGCCAACGGCCAGCTTCGGGGAGCGAATACTTCAGTTCCGCGAAGTCCTGCGCGGATAGGACAGATGGACTCAGCATTGGATGGGGCTCAGCCTGACATTGGAGTTCTGGAGGTCATGCAAGGATTCCGTTGACGAGTTCTCCATGCACATCGGTCAGTCGAAAATCACGTCCCTGCGACCGGTAAGTCAGCCGCTTGTGATCCAGTCCCAGCAAGTGCAGAATCGTCGCATGCAGATCATGGACATGAACGCGATTTTCCACGGAGCCAAAACCCATATCATCCGTGGCCCCGAAAATGTGGCCTCGCTTCACGCCGCCGCCCGCAAGCCACATCGTGAAGGCATCGACGTGATGATCACGACCGTTGGATTCCCGTGGTTCTCCCATCGGCGTGCGCCCGAATTCTCCGCCCCAGATCACCAACGTGTCATCGAGCAATCCTCGAGCTTTCAAATCGAGCACCAACGCGGCCGACGCTTGATCGACTTCGCGGCAGACGCCATCCAGTGCCAGGTCCAGATCTGCGCCCTTGCCGCCGTGATGATCCCAGTCCGTATGATACAATTGCACGAAACGCACGCCGCTTTCCACCAGCCGTCGCGCCAGCAGGCAATTGTTGGCAAAAGAGGCCTTACCTGGGACCGCGCCGTACAGATCGAGTGTCGATTTGGACTCTGCTTCCAGTCGAGTCAACTCCGGAGCCGCCATTTGCATTGAAAATGCCGTTTCGTACGCGCTGATGCGAGTTTCGATTTCCGGATCACCGACTTCTGCCAGTCGCAGGCGATTGAGCTGTCCGACCGTGTCTGTGAAATCGCGCTGAGCTTCCCGCGTGATCCCAGGCGGATTCGAAAGGTTCAGAATCGGATTGCCTTTGCTGCGGAATGGAACGCCCTGCAGACTGGTCGGCAGAAATCCACTCGACCACAGTGTGTTGCCCGCGCGAGGTCCACGAGGACCGGATTGCAACACCACAAAACCGGGCAAGCTGTTCGATTCGCTGCCGAGACCGTATGTCACCCACGCCCCGAGACTTGGACGCCCCGGAGACTGAAACCCGCAATTCATAAACAGCTTGGCTGGTCCATGATTGAAGACATCCGTCGCCACGCTGCGCACCCAGCAGACGTCATCGACGATGGCCCGATGGTGAGGCAGCAGTTCGCTCAGATCCATGCCGCAGTCGCCCCAGCGTCCGAAATGCCGGTTTGATCCCAGCAGTTTTGCGTCCGCCGGCAGGAAAGCAAACCGACGCCCCTCTGTCATGCTCGCTGGCGGCGCTTGCCCGTGATACTGATTCAACACAGGCTTGGGGGTGAACAATTCGAGCTGACTCGGTCCCCCCGCCATGAACAGAAAGATGACATTTTTCGCGCGTGGCGCAAAATGCGAATCACGCAACGCCATCGCTCGTTCAGCGGCAGTGGATTCGGAATTGAGCAGCGTGGACAGCGCTACGCCCCCCAGCCCAAGTGCGGAATTCTGCAGGAACGTTCGTCTGGCATGATGAACTCTGGCGGCTGGTAAGATTGGCTTCATGCGGGCCGGATCCATAATTCATCTTCAAGGGGGGAGAATTCACGGTGAGTCTCCGACAATCATCATTTGTTCAGCATATGCGATTCGCCATTCAGAGCGAAGTGAAAACCTGTCTCAGCCGAAATTCATCGCTTGTTAAAACTTGTCGCCCTGGTTGCTTTTCGAACGGCAAGTGAATTCATTAAGCTCCGCACAGAAACGGTTGAACATACACACACATGTGTTTTACGGGAGGGAAGGCATTATGCGTCATACAGTCGGCTTGATTCTTGGGGGTGGTAAGGGTACGCGCCTGATGCCGCTGACCGAATATCGATCCAAGCCGGCTGTGCCGCTGGGCGGAAAGTATCGACTTATCGACGTCCCGATTTCAAACTGCATCAACAGCAACATCAACCGGATGTACGTGCTGACACAGTTCAATTCCGTCAGTCTGCATCGGCACATTCGCCAGACCTACAACTTTGACCTGTTTCATAACGGCTTTGTGGAAATCCTTGCGGCTCAGCAGACACTGGGCGGTGCCGACTGGTATCAGGGCACTGCCGACGCCGTCCGCAAACAGGTGCGATTCCTGAAGGAGTACGGCATCAAGTACGTGTTGATCCTTTCCGGCGATCAGCTCTACCGTATGAATTTCAATGAGATGCTGGCGACGCACATCAATGCGAACGCCGATGTGACAATTTCCACGGTCCCGGTCCATGCAGAAGCCGCACGCGGTTTTGGGATCATGCAACTGAACGATACTGGCCGAGTTATCGATTTCGTTGAGAAACCGCAAGACGATGCTTCACTGGCCAAGGTCCGTACACCGGCAGCATGGATTGACAGCCAGGGGATCGAAGCCAACGGTCGCGAGTATCTGGCCAGCATGGGCATCTACTTGTGGAACCGCGATCTGCTCGTCGATCTGCTGGAATCCACCAGCCATGACGATTTCGGTCAGCACATTTTTCCAATGGCGATCAGGAACTATCATGTCCAGACACACTTGTTCGATGGCTACTGGGAAGATATTGGTACGATTAAAGCCTTCTACGACTGCAACCTTGCGTTGACTGACGAAAATCCACCGTTCCTGTTTGCGGATCGCCGAGCACCCATTTTCACTCGTCCGCGTTTTTTGCCTTCGACACGAATGGCGTCCTGCACCGTGCGTGACAGTTTGATCGCAGATGGTTGCTTCATCGGCACCAGCACCATCATCGAAAAATCCGTCGTCGGAATGAGGACAAATATCGGCAAAAATGTAACACTGAAGAATTCTGTCGTCATGGGGGCCGATTTTTATCCAACAACCGACGACCATCTGTACTCATTCGGTGACTCCTCAGCCGTCTGGGGCATCGGCGACGGGGCCTATATTGATGGTGCAATGCTGGATAAAAACGTCTGCATCGGTCGTAACGCCAGAATCGTCGCCAGTGAAGCACCGTCTTCAGATTGCGACTTCGGAGAAGTGCTCGTCCGCGACGGAATCCCCTGCGTCCGCAAAGGTGCCCGTGTTCCGGACGGCTGGAAATTTCCGGCGAAGTGAAGCGACGGTCCATCGCTGCGATTCCGGTACCCTGGACATTCATGTCCGAGATTCACCGGAACACTGCCAACCTCGAAAGACTGTTGAGTCACAGCAAACTTCGGTGACGTGGCACTGATAGGATAACTGCCTGGGCGGTCCGTGATTGTGTGCCACTGGCTCTGCCAGTGCTACGCTGAGTTGAATCTCACACCGGTCGTATTAAGCCATTCAGGATCAGGCTTGCGTAACATTGGCAGATCGGGGTCAACGATGTCTCCACACAACGCCCGAATGCACTCGCAGAGCCAGTGGCA
Source organism: Candidatus Kuenenia stuttgartensis (assembly GCA_945861465.1). Taxonomy (GTDB): domain Bacteria; phylum Planctomycetota; class Planctomycetia; order Planctomycetales; family Planctomycetaceae; genus SXXK01. The sequence continues at coordinate 1,622 of CAMAVB010000145.1, read as the reverse complement.
CACCGTTTCGGTTTTCATCGAAGGTGCCAACCAGCCGATGCTCGACAAAAACGCCTGCATCGGTCGCAACGCCAGAATCGTGGCCAGTGAAGCACCTTCGTCAGATTGGGACTTCGGCGAAGTACTGGTCCGCGACGGTATCCCCTGCGTCCGCAAAGGTGCCCGTGTTCAGGACGGTTGGCGATTCCCTGCGAAGTGAAGCGACCTACATGATACGATGCGTCGGCACCGGACGGCCTGGGCGGAAGCTTTGCAGGGAGATAACTTTCTGCGAGATACCAATCACAGCGGCTGCGGCGGCGAGTTCTTCGCGGACGAGCAATTCCAGCTCTGCGGGGTCTGTCGCCACTCGTGCATTCACGACGACGTTCGCCGACAGGGTGCTGGAATTCGATGCCAGCGAAAGTTCCGGGCCGGTGGCATTGCTGACAAGATTCGCCACCGCGAAGCTTCCATCACACAGCCCGATTACCTTCAGATGTGCGGCCTCCGCGCTGGACGACAACAGCCGGGCGTGCAGCCGCTGAATCAGATCCATCAGGAACGCATCCAGATCGAAATCCTGAGTTGATTCCACGACAACCTGGCTGTTGAGCCATCCCAGTTCGGCTTCTCCTGCTGCGTAAATGTCATAATCGACTTCCATCACGCGCCGACCAAACTGACCTCGCTGCTCCAGTGTTTCGATCAGTGCCGTGAAACCGTCGCCCGTCTTCGCGGAACAACGCAGCACAGGTCGCCCGGGGTATTCAGATTCAATCAGCGACTGCAGTTCCGTCACTTCCGATGGTGTCATTTCATCGACGCGATTGATCACAACAAAGTCGGCCTCTTCGATCTGTTTGCGGAAGATGTAGTTGGCTTTAGGAGAAAACCCGCTGGTCGATTCGCTGCGGAGGATTCGCAGCCCGTGGCTCGGCTTCAGGATGACTCCATAGGGCGCAATATCGAGCGGCACGCCATAGACTTCCGTTAGCGGACGTATCACGGTCGCCACGAGATCTGTGCAGCTTCCGACCGGCTCCGCCAGGATCACGTCGGGCAATTGCCCTTCACCCAGATGCTCGACCGTCGAAGTGAGCGCATTGAAATTGCAGCAGAAGCAGGAACCGGCAACCTCACCCACATCGAAGCCCTGGGATCTCAGGCTTTGCGTATCTACCAGATCCGTGGTTTGATCATTGGTGACAATGCCGACTTTCTTGCCCTGTCCCATGTAATGGCGGGCGAGTCGAGAAATTGTGGATGTCTTTCCGGCACCGAGAAATCCACCAACCATGATGTAAACGGGTTTCATTTTTTGCTTCTTCTTTTCAGTCAATTTGAGGCAACAGATGTGGACAACTATTTCCGATCGGGAACTTCCAGTCGGCAGCATCCGAGGTCAAGAAACCTCGTCCCTTTCCGCCCTTTGCATTGCAGATCCTCCTGCAGGCGGTAGTACATGAACCGTCCTTCTCGGCGCACCTCGACGAGATTCGCGTACTTCATGATCTTGAGGTGATGCGAAATGGTGACGACTTCGGCGTCCAGCAGCTCCGCAAGATCGCCGACCGTCAGCTCCCCATACCGCAGCGCGTTGACAAGTCGCAGCCGATGAGGATCGCTCAGAGCTTTGAGCC
>CAMAVB010000144.1 GCA_945861465.1 Candidatus Kuenenia stuttgartensis | reverse complement strand
AGGAGTCAGGAGTCAGGAGTCAGGAGTCAGGAGTCAGGAGTCAGGAGTCAGGAGTCAGGAGTCAGGAGTCAGGAGTCAGGAGTCAGGAGTCAGGAGTCAGGAGTCAGGAGTCAGGAGTCAGGAGTCAGGAGTATTAAGCGTCACTTCCTGCTGTGAATTGTACTTTCGATTAATTCCAGCAGCCGTTCGGCCACATGTTGTTTGGTTCCTTTATAGATGGCAATGGTTTCAGCACTGGGTGAAAGGACCTCTACGGAATTTGTCAACGAACCGATTGCGGACGTGTCGTTCAGGACTATGCAGTCACAGTTCTTCATTCGCAGTTTCCGCATGGCGTTGTTGCGGGGATCCTGGGATTCCAGCGCGAATCCGACGATCCAGCGATGTTCTTTCAGCGTTCCAAGTTCGGCCAGCACATCGGATGTTTCGACAAGTTCCAGCACGATCGGCTGACCTGTCTTGGTAATCTTGCCCGTCATGCGTGTCCTGGGTCGATAGTCGCAGACGGCGGCAGTGGCGATCACGCCGTCGCAGGACGGAAACAGTTCCAGACAACGCTGTCGCAGCTCATCGGTTGTTTCGATGCGGTAAACTTCACATTCGACGGGCGGGGCTATTTCAACCGGTCCAGTCACAAGGACGACTTCGTGGCCAGCAGCGATCCCCGCATCGACGAGCGAGTATCCCATGCGTCCGCTGCTGGCGTTGGAAAGAAATCGAACATCATCGATGTATTCGCGAGTCGGCCCGGCAGTGATCAAAATTCTCATGAGATATTCGTCGCGAGACCAAGGGTAGTGCTCTGTCAGCGATGGATCGATGGTTTGTGTGCCACTGGCTCTGCCAGTGTTTCATGCCGATGGAGCAAACTGGTACACATTAAACAACGATCCGCCGCCGGGCTAAGATTTATCGTCGGGCCTCAACATCATGGGCAAAAAGATGTTGGGCAAAAAAATGGCTGCTATTTTTCTGCCCATACATTTTTCTGCCCCGAACGTCCTCGCTTCTAAAACGTCGTATTGACGGTGGCGTACGCCCAAATTCCTCAGCTTAGCTTTGCAGCGGGCCGTTGGCATTAAAGCACGGCTGATCGAGCAGTAGTCTGTAGTCGAATTCGAATGATGCGACAATCAGGGCTCTTACGTACCCACCTCGCCAGTCAGTAATCGTTGCATTGTATGCAGAATGGGGCCTGGATCCGCCATGCGACCCGCGCCGATCTGCCCACAACTCAACCAGCCTTCTTCCGGCCCGACGAGGTGATAACCGTCACTGACAAGCTGGGCCACATTCCGCTGAACTGCTGGCTTCGCCCACATATCGCAATTCATCGCCGGCGCCACGATCACAGGAGCCGTTGTCACGAGCACCGTGGTACTCAACAGATCATCCGCCATGCCGTGTGCCAGCCGTGCGATTGTCTGTGCCGTCGCAGGTGCGATTACGACCAAACAAGCACGACGCGCAAGGCCAATGTGTTCGCCCTGAAAGTGTTCCTGCGGCTTGAAAGCGTGACTGTGGACGGGGCGTCCGGTCAGAGCTTCAAACGTCGTCGCACCGATGAACTGATGCGCGGATTCGGTCATGATGACGGTCACTTTCGCACCTGATTGCACAAGGCGACTGCAGAGGTCTGCGGCTTTGTAAGCCGCAACTCCCCCTGAGACGCCAAGCAAAATCTCGCGATTGCAAAGTAGACCGGACATGTTCAAGTCCTGGCTACAGATCGTTGAGATTCGGACCACCGTCGTCAGGCCGCAGTCGGTCAAGTTTGTCAACAAGCGGAGAATCGTCGGCGACGGTCTTAACGTTGCCGGTTGTGTCGAGATAGATTTTGTCGCCCATGATCTCAGCCACCACGATCTGCATCAGATCCTTAGTGGTCAGATCGACCAGCGGTCGTGCGCCACGATTCAACGCAACCATGCGTTTTTGAATCATGGCAGTCAGTTTGAACCGACCGCCAACTTTGCGGGCAATTGCGTCTTCACGGAATTCATCAAGCATTTCGGGACATCTCCTCCGCCTTCAGTATCACACAGATCTCGCTGACTGCGGTTTCCAGCTGATCGTTCACAACCACATATTTGTATCTGTCGGCCAGTTGCAGTTCTCGTTCTGCTGTCGCCAGTCGACGCTGAATCACATTTTCAGATTCTGTTCCCCGAGACCTCAGGCGACGTTCAAATTCCGCCGGGGAAGGTGTCTGAACGAAAATGGTAACAGCATTTGGGTACTGCTGCATAACTTTCAAGGCTCCCTGGACGTCAATTTCCAGGAATGCCCAACCATTCTGCTCCCGGGCTCGATCCAGTTCGGACCTCAAAGTTCCGTACAAGTAACCCGAAGAAAAGACTTCGGCATGTTCCAGAAACTCGCCATTTTGCAGTTTTTCACGAAATTCGGCGTCCGTCAGAAACCAATAGTCGTCCCCGTGAATCTCCGTGGGCCGTGGCGGGCGAGTCGTGGCGGAGACTGATTTGACCAGTGTTACCTCCGCGCGTGCCACCAGTTCCCGCACCAGTGTCGTTTTTCCACTGCCGCTGGGGCCAGATAACACAACGATCCGTTCCGGTCCGCACTGAACCATTGACACCCGTCTTCCTGAATTTTTCGCTTGAGGTATTACTCGACGTTCTGCAGCACTTCGCGCATCCGTTCAATGGCTGCTTTCATTTCGACGACACTCAATGCAATTGTCACATTATTCGCCTTCGACCCCGTCGTATTGATTTCGCGGAACATCTCCTGACCGATAAACTCCAGTTTGCGGCCTTGTGACGAATCCCCGTTCAGCATGCGGCGGAACTGTTCGGTGTGACTTCTCAGCCGGGTAATCTCTTCGTTGACATCGCAGCGATCCGAAAACAGCGCGACTTCGCGGATTACGTCATTTTCGCCGATCGAGACCGAAGCATCGGAAATCAGCCGACGCACTCGTTCCAGAATCTTATCGCGGTATTCGGCGACAACCTGTGGAGCCAGCAACGCCACCTGCTTCACTTCGGTTTCGATCACTTCGCACTGACGTTCCATATCCTGCCGCATCGATTCGCCTTCGCGCTGGCGAAAGTCGTCGAAATGATCCAGTGCCTCAGTGAGGCATTTCTCCACGGCGGGCCAGAGCGAATTCACAAGCTCATCGGGCAAGTCCGTTTGTGTGACGACGCCTGGCAACTGCAGCAAATGACCAAGGTTTGGACGGTTACCGTCACCTGCTGCGATCTCTGAAAGTTGCGTCTGGTAAGATCTCAGCAGGTCCGAATCAATGCGGTATTCACTCTGCCCGCCATGGAAGCGGACGCGCAATGAAACCTGAATCGATCCGCGGGCAACCCGGGATCGGATCAGTTTTTCGATGTCCGCTTCAAATCGCGCCACTGAGTCCGGCATCCGCACGGACAATTTCAGATAGCGATTGTTGACGGATTTGATTTCGGAACTGACATGCACGCTGTCGGAATCATACGAGGCGTTGCCAAATCCGGTCATGCTGAGCAGCACGCTTGAACTACCTTACAGAAATGTCGATCCATGTTGCCGGTTGGAGCACCGGGCAGCCTGAAAGCTGTTTTCCGGGCGACAGCACTTGCACTAAGGATTTGGTTCGGTTGCGGGAGTTTCGACGCCCGGCGTTGCGGGATCGGCAGGAACCTCTTTTGCCGGTTCCGCCTCTGCAGGTTCGTCAGTCTTTTCAATTGGTGCCGTTTTATCAGCTTCGCTCGGGTCTGTCTTTTCGGCATCCGGAGTCTCAGCATCCTTTTCCTCGACATCCGATTTCGGGACATCCGATTTCAGGACATCCGATTTCGGGACATCGGCTTCCGCTGGAGTCTCTGAATTGGACGGCACGACATCTTGTGCTTTTGACTTCACGTCAGCCTTGGTTTCGGTCGCATCTTCTGACTTCAAACTGCCATCAGATTTATTGTCGGCATCGACTTTTTTGAGATCGTCGTCGGTCTTGTCGGCGTCTGCTCCCTGCTCGAAGCCACCTTTGTCTCTGCCAGTCCTGGCCGCCTCCGCATCCCGACGCATCAGCATGCCCAGGCCACCGGCGAGCAGAACCCACACGACGGCAAGCACGATGGTGATCCGCGTGAACATGTCACCCGCTCGGGTGCCAAACGCACTTTGGCCGCCCATGCCGCCAAACGCGCCAGCCAGACCGCCGCCACGTCCACGTTGAATGAGGACCAGCAGGATCATGAACAGGCTGATCGCCACCAGGACAAAACTCAATGTTCCAATCAACATCGGCCAACCCGTTTCACAGCAAAAACTTTTCAAACACACGAGATTCAGAGAAAAGCACGCATTTCCACACGTACACAGATTATCCGACGGATCTGTCCGATCCGACTGATCGGACCGATCGGTCGGATTTTATGTCTCGGCTGACAACTTGCGAGCCGCTTCGATGATCGGAACAAACGTGCTGGCTTTCAGGCTGGCACCGCCAACTAAAGCCCCGTCCACATTGGCCTGACCCAGCAGCGTTTCGGCGTTGTCCGCCTTCACGCTGCCACCATACAAAACTCGAACTCTTTGTGAAAACGCCGGAGTATAGCGACTGGCAAGCCAGTTGCGAAGATGTTCATGGGCAGATTCCGCCTGTTCCGGCGTTGCGGTGACACCAGTCCCAATTGCCCAGACTGGTTCATATGCAATTACGACATTCGCCGCGTCCGCCTCTGAAACGCCCGACAATCCGCCCTGCATCTGCCGATCCAGAACTGCTTCGGTCTGACCCGCCTGGCGTTCGTTCAGTAATTCACCGACGCACAATACGACATGCAAACCCCCTGAAATTGCTGTCCGCGCCTTGCGATTGATGATCTCGTCAGTTTCACCCAACACATGCCGGCGCTCGCTGTGCCCCAGAATCACATAGCGGCAACCGCAGTCTTTCAGCATCTCCACGGCCACTTCGCCAGTGAACGCGCCCGGTGCTTCGAAGTAGCAATCCTGAGCCCCCAACTGGACGGCACTGCCGCTCAGCTTCTCAGCAACAGGAATCAGGTACGGATACGGCGGACACACCAGAACTTCAACGCCCGTTTCCTCCTTCGCAGCCATGGCTGCCAGCTCGCCTGCCAATGCAACCCCGGACTGCCGGGTTGTGTTCATCTTCCAGTTACCCGCGATTAGAAAACGACGCATGATGTAAAACAGCTTTCGTGGAATGGACTAATTTTGTGGTGAGCACAGTTCGGCGTCTCGCGGAGGTGACTGAAGTCAATGTCGCGCCAGTCACTTGCTGGAACTGGATCGCCGACCCATCGACGAGGAATCACTTCAGTGCTTCACTGCGAGGATAGGATCCCAGCACTTCCAGACGGTCGGGAGGCAGACTTTCCAGCTCCTTAAGCGTCTTCTTGATCCTGGGCTCGGAAACATGACCTTCAAAATCAAGGAAGAAAAGATACCCGACCTGAGGTTGTCGCAAGGGGAACGATTCGATCCATGTCAGATTGATCTTATTGCGACGAAATGCTTCCAGGGCATCTGACAACGAACCCGGCTTGTGAGGAATCTGCAACAGAATCGCCGTGCGATCACACCCCGTCGGTGTGGCAACACTATCCCCGATCACCGCGAATCGCGTGACGTTGTTCTGATTGTCTTCGATACATTCCGCCACGATCCGAACATCATACTGGATCGCCGCCTGATGGCTCGCCACAGCAGCAACATTCGGCTTATCTCGCGCCAATTGAGCCGCTGTGGACGTGCTCGTGACTTCGATCTGCCGCGCCTGAGGCATGTGCTTGGCAAGCCAATCGCGACACTGTGACAAGGCTTGTGGCTTGCTGTAAATCTCAGTAATCTCACTTCGATCACAACGAGCCAATAAGTAATGATGCACATGCAGTTGCACCTCGCCGCAAATTCTGAGCGGCAGGCGCGTGAACATATCCAGGGTATCAACGATCCGCCCGTCCGTACTGTTTTCGATGGGCACCAGACCGAAGTCCACATGCCCGCGATTCACTTCCTCAAACACCGTCGCAATCGTGCTGACCGGCACCAGATCTGCCCCTTCACCAAACCTCGCAATTGCTGCCTGATGAGTGAAGCTGTACGCCGGCCCCAGATATGCCACTCGAATGCTCTTGATCCGCTGACGTCCCGCACTCAGCAATGGACGAAAAATTGTCTTTATCTCAGCAGATGTCAGTGGCCCCTCATTGCAGCGTTCAATCATGCCCCAGACCTGTTGTTGATCCAGATCACTGAAGATAATCTTAGAAGGAGTTTCGACACCCTTCATCTTCTGCAGGTAGAGCGACGCTCGCTTGTTTACCAAAGCAACCAACTGTTCATCAACATTCCCCAGCTCAACTTCCGGCGGAACTGCTGGAACTGGAACCGGTGCTTCGCGCTCTGTCACGACCGCAGGCGTGCCCCGAGGAACCCTGTCTGACTCGGTGGAAACTGGCTTGGCAGCCTTTTTTACGACGGCCTTCGTCGCTGACACCCTGATTGCCGAAGGAACAGGGCGAGGCGCGGGACGTACTTTTGCTGCGGGTTTTTCCGCAGCCTTCTTCGCCAGCTTCTTAACTGTCGATGTTGCAATCGGTTTCTTTGCCATCAGCTTACTCAGCCCTCGCGGTTCCTGCGTGCCAACGAGGACTCAGACATGCTGACCGGTTTCAGTCTGTGACCTCGCGCAAAGTCTACCGCGAAACCATACCCGCCCAACGACACTCTTCGACCCAACGCCGCTGAGTGAGGATCCGACACCTCGCCAAATTTCAGTCCGGGCTTGTACAAACGCACAATTTCCCTGTCAAGCAGTCCACCGATTGTCTCGAAAATTTGACAGCCTTTGCTGGAGCCTTGTCGTTTTCGGTTAACTCAGCCACATGAGCTCAGCAATGTCGAGGTGTCTCCGGCGACCAAGCGTGTCGAATCGGTTGCTCCAACCATTCATCGGACCAGGATACGACGGCATTCGGGCCGCAGCGTAAAAAAATATCCCGGCATCTGCAAATCAATGCACCTGGTTCTGAGTGAGTTCGGTTTTAGACAACGCCAGAATGGCACAACTCCGATGACGCACAGAACGCTGCCAATTAGGCACTCTGCCATCCCATCCTGGGGATCTATGAGTCTGCCACTCTGGCATATCCAATTGCGTCTCTATCCGTTGTTAAAAGTGAAATACCAAAAAAATGCGACCGATTTGTTGAATTTTGGGGATCGGCATAGAACCTGCTGAACTGCGGTCGTGCCATCCAGTTTTTGACACTCGGGTCTGCGCTGGCTCGGCACATAACCCGTGTTATTCGCCTCATGTCTTTGCTGGCTTCTTCTCCGGACAACGCGTCGCGAGCCGCTTTCCAATAAAACAGCAGATCGTCCCGTTCCGGAGCGGCGAATCTGCGACCGAAAGAATTGAAAAAAGGGAACATCGTCATGGCTGTATCAGGCGAGAAAATCATCGGTATCGATTTGGGTACGACAAATTCTGTGGTTTCGATCATGGAGGGCGGCGAGCCTCGCGTCATCGCGAATCAGGAAGGCAGCCGAACGACCCCCAGCGTGATTGCCTTCACCACAAAAGGCGAGACACTGGTGGGCGAACCAGCAAAACGCCAGGCTGTGACAAATCCGCAAAACACGATCTATTCGATCAAGCGGTTTATGGGTCGCCGTCATCGCGAAGTCGAGTCGGAAGAAAAGCTGGTGTCCTACAAGGTCGTAGGAGGCGTGACGGATTATGTGAAAGTGGACGTTCACGGAAAGGAATACACTCCTCCGGAAATTTCTGCTCTAGTCCTGCGGAAGCTGAAGGAAGCCGCTGAAAACTATCTCGGCCACAAGGTCAACAAGGCGGTCATCACGGTACCCGCTTACTTCAATGACGCTCAACGTCAGGCCACGAAAGACGCGGGACAGATTGCTGGTCTGGACGTCGCCCGGATTATCAACGAACCAACCGCAGCAGCGCTGGCATATGGGCTTGACAGAAAAAAAGAAGAGAAGATCTGCGTATTCGACCTTGGTGGCGGTACGTTCGACGTGTCCATCCTTGAAGTCGGCGACGAACTCGTTGAAGTACTGAGCACGAATGGGGACACGCATCTGGGTGGCGACGACTTTGACGAAGTACTGATCGACTACATCGCCAAAGAGTTCCAGAAAGAACAAGGCATCGATCTGCGTAAAGATCCGATGGCGTTGCAGCGTCTCCGCGAGGCCGCTGAAAAGGCGAAGAAGGAATTGTCGTCACAACAGGCAACTGACATCAATCTTCCGTTCATCACGGCCGATGCCAGCGGTGCGAAACACCTGCAGTTGAACATCTCACGCAGCAAATTCGAAGAGCTGATTGACCCGTTGGTGGAACGTTGCCGTCAGCCGGTGCTGAATGCTCTGAGAGACGCGAAGCTGAAGGCTGGCGACATTCAGGAAATCGTGCTTGTGGGTGGTTCGATTCGCGTTCCAAAAGTGCAAAAGCTGGTTCGCGAAATGTTTGGAAAGGAACCGCATCAGGGCGTGAACCCGGATGAAGTCGTTTCGCTGGGAGCCGCGATTCAGGGTGGGATTATCGGCGGTGATGTGAAAGACATCGTACTGCTCGATGTGACTCCGCTGTCGGTCGGGATTGAAACAGAAGGCGGGATCATGACGGTACTCGTCGAACGCAACACGACAATCCCGACGACAAAGAACGAAACATTCTCCACTGCAGCTGACAATCAGCCTGCCGTGAACGTTCGCGTATTCCAGGGTGAACGCAAGATGGCGGCGGACAACCGATTGCTGGACGAATTCAATCTGGACGGAATCCCGCCCGCACCGCGTGGAATTCCTCAGATCGAGGTCAAATTCGACATCGACGTCAATGGCATTCTGAATGTGTCGGCCAAAGACAAAGCGTCAGGCAAAGAACATTCAGTTCAGATCAAACAATCCAGCGGTTTGTCGCCGGAAGAGATCGATCGGATGCGTAAAGACGCTGACTCTCACGCTGAAGAAGATAAGAAGAAGCAGGAACTCGCCACCGCGAAAAACCAGGCATCGGCACTTGTGCATCAGACTGAGAAGACACTGAAGGAACACGCCGACAAGCTGGATGTCTCCTCGAAATCTGCTGTTGAAGCCTCCATGGAAAAGGTGAAGAAAGCAGCAGCGGGCAACGACGCGGCTGCAATCAGGACCGCATGTGATGAACTGATGCAGGCTTCTCAGGCTTTGGCTCAGCACATGCAGGCCAATAAGGCCGAGGCCCCGGAAGGCGGCACGTCGGCAAGCGGTGCCAACAGCGGCGATGATGATGTGATTGATGCTGAGTTTGAAAAGAAGTAAGCATTGGTGCAGAAGTTTTTTAGTTTAACGGCGAGCCGTAGGCGTAGGCGAATCCAGCGTCCTTCAGCCTACGCCTACGGCTCGCCGTTAAACGATTTGTGCCAACTTACTTATGCACCAGTGCTTAGTTGACCACAACCCTGTTGATGTCGAGCGACGACAATCGTAGAATCTGAATCTGTCTGCCTGAAATGCGGGGATTTCTTCGAAGGAAGAAGTCCCCGCAGCGTCTCCTGAAACAGAAATCGTTCCGGATGTCTACGCCCATTGCAAGACTATCAGTCGCTGACTACCTTCGCGCTGAGCGAGCGTCTGAACTGAAGCACGAATTCCACGAAGGTGTGGTTGCGGTCATGGTCGGCGGCAGTCGCCGTCATGCCAGGATCATTACGAATCTGATCAATGTGTTTTCTGAACTGTTGACCAACCATGATGCCGATGTGCTTTCGCAGGCGCTTCGCGTGCGAGTGGATGCGGTCGATCTCTATACGTATCCGGACGTCATCATTGTCTGTGGTTCTCCGGTGCTTGAGGACGATCACAATGATACGTTGATGAACCCGACCGTTATCATCGAAGTCCTGTCGCCATCGACCGAAGCATATGACCGAGGTCAGAAGGCTGATTACTATCGCCAGATTCCGTCACTGCGGGAATACGTCCTTGTCGCTCAACACCGGCCCTCGATCGACCACTATGTTCGCAAGGAAAACTATGAATGGGTCACTCGACACGGATGCGAACGAATCAAACAGGTGCTGAGCCTTGAGACTCTGGACCTTGAGATACCTCTCCGTCGGATCTACCACAAGATTGACTTTCCTACGCTGACAAGACCGCAGCACTAGTGCGGTGTCAACGCTTGATATTGGGGTACGCCGGACCAAGCGCAGTGCAGTTCTGGCACATGCCTCCCACAAGCCGGAACTGCGCTTGGTCCGGCCTACCGACTCAACGCCAATTTCCTGTCTTGACGAAGCACTCGCTACACGTCACACAGCTGAATTGCCTGCTTCAAGCCTGCCAGTGGATCGCGCGTCGGGATGAATTCGTGTCCGACGAAACCTGTGTAGCCAATCTCAACCAATTTCCGCATGATCGGTGGGAAGTTGATCTCCTGGTTGTCGTCGAGTTCGCCGCGTCCCGGATTGCCGGCAGTGTGAATGTGGCCGATCACGTCCTTGCATTGTTCGATACGACGAATCACATCGCCGTTCATCAACTGGACGTGGTAAATGTCGAACAATAATTTCACACGTGGTGAACCGACTCGGCGCACGATGTTGGCCACATAGTCGATGTCATCGCCCTGATAACCAGGGTGCCCCTTCATCGGATGAGAGCCGTCGCGCGAATTCAGATGTTCGATGCAGACTGTCACACCTTTCTGCTCGGCATGAACTGCAAGTTTCTTCAGACCCGCAACGCAGTTGTCTGCGCCATCGGAAAGCGAAATTTCGCCGCTGGTGGGATCTTCAGCGTCTTTCCACTTGTAACCTGTGAACGCGATGACATTTGGAACGCCGGCTGCAGCACAATCGTCGATCATTTTCGAAGTCACTTCGATGACCTGATCCTGGTACGCCGGATTGTTCAGACCTTTCATGAAGGGTGCCCCAGGCATTCCGTTCGAAGCGATCGCACATGTCAGGCCGTGCTTTTTGATCGTCGGCCATTCTTCCGGGCCACAGATTTCCACCGACTGGCATCCGAGACTTTTTGCGATTTCGCAGGTCTTATCGATATCCCATTTCTCCCCTGCGACATTGAAGCACCAGAACACGACGGAGTGTTTAATATTGCCCTTCATAGTTTTTTCCTGTGCAGCAGCGATGGGAGATGATGAATGCGTTGCAAACGAAGCCACCGTACCGGCAACGACTGTCGCTTGCAGCAAATCACGGCGTGACAGATTTCTGTTTGACATGATGTGCTCCTAAAGGTCTTGTGTGGAATAGTGACGATAACCTGCAGGACTCAACTTTGCAAGTTGCTGCAGGAGGGTGATTGAAGCAGAGCGAATCGCGCAAGGGCTTTTTCAACGATGGTGGCGAGTTGCGTTTCGCTTCACGCACCCTGCATTCGTTCAGTTCCCCGGACGCTTCCATGCGATCGAATCATTGGTCAATGACTGATACTCATCCGTCAGCAGAGATTTGAGATCTGCGTCTTGCGCAAGTCCACGACCAGCGAGATTCAATGTTTCGCCGGGATCGTTCGAGAGATTGTAGATCTCAAAATCGGTCAGTTGTGCGTCGCGGGCTTCTGCCAGCCGTGACGGGGTGAGGTTTTCGTAACGCGGAAATCGACCGGAATTCAGCCTCGCCAGAACCTTCCACGGACCATGTCGCATGGCGACTCGAGCGTCGTTTATGGCGTTGTAATAGACCCAGACCAACGGCTTCGTACGTTCGGGTATCCCGCTGGATTTCAATAATGGCACGAGACTGATTCCATCCAGCTGCCGATCCGCTGGGAGTTTCGCATCGGCGAGTTCACAGACCGAGTCTGCAGGATGAATTCAGGCCCAACGGGTCGCCGGTATGTCAGCCTGGGGCATCGCCCCAGGCAGGAAACACAAACGAGTTATTGAGCCCCAAAGGGGCGGCACTAAGGCGAGCGGCAGGATAGAACTTACCATTCGCAATTTGTACGACGGACTTCCAGTCCGTCGAGTAGCACCATGCGACGGACTGGAAGTCCGTCGTACCGGTAAATTCATTTCTGCCGCTCGCCTGATACGAACATCAGGTTAGGACCGCCCCGTTGGGGCTATGTGAACAATGTTTTAAACGTTTCCTGGGGCGTTGCCCCAGGCTGACATAGCACCAGCCCGTTGGGCCTGAAGGCAGATCTTAGCAGACTTTTCAATTCCAGCGACGGTTTGGGAAATCACGACACATAGAATTCGGTAGGGTCAGCAACTTCGACCGCGCGCCATACAGACTTTGTCAGGCGTGCAACAGATGAGCACTTACTGTCAGGGCACTTTGATAATCTGCCAGACTTTTCCTTGCCAGACCGGGGCTGTTTCAAATGGACCAAGAATTCGCGTCACGACAAAATCGCATCCGGTTTCGGCCCGGAGCTCTTCCAGATCTGTGCGACTATAGACGCCATCTGTGGAACTCTTCAGCGTCCAGTCGTGCAGCCACTCCAGGCGTCGTTGCCACTCCAGAATCCCGGCGGCGTCCTGCGGACAATCCTTGTAGCATACATATTCTGCTCGTTCCGCCATCCATTTGAAAGCGAACGATTCGCGCGGAGTCAGGAATAATGTACCCGGCGGTGCTTCTTTTTGGATCCATCTGCACGCAGCCTGCCAGTCGGCGAATTGATCTGCCGTGTAACCGGGTCGAACGTTCTCCCTCTTCAATGTCGCGGGAACGAACGGCAGTCCGCAGAAAACGACCAAGAACACCGCCGCAGATTCCTTCCATCGATCGGCCATGATTCGCTGCAATAACAGGCCGACCAGCAATCCGCTGACAATCGGCAACAATGCGTCAAACGTACGAAATGGATAGAATTTCAAGAGGACCGCACGCCATTCCCAACCCTCCATGTACCTGGCCTCGACAACGTGCCATCCGATGATTGCGCCGACCAATGCGATGACGATCGATGCCAGAAAAAACTTCATCAGGAGTGTAGTTTCCAAGGTCAATCTTCGACCTGCGTCGCGGCTGCTTTCCGCCGCCGGCGTTTGCGAATCCAACGTCAGTTGTCGCTGCACAATGATGAAAAGGATGATCGACAGTGAAAGTAATCCGCCCGCATAAAGCCATTGGGCGGCCATCAATTCAGTCGGGTCCAGATGATGCTTGAGTCGCCAGAAAACCTGAATGAACGACGCCAGTTCACGGTCTTTCCTGCTGAGCGAATCATCCAGAACCAGACGCATGGCGGGAATCAGCCCCGGAAGTGCAACTCCAATCGTCGCAAACGAAAACGCCACGATCCCCCAGACCGATTTCATGAAACGCGGCCATCCAATCGCTGGCCGCGTCATCAGATCCAGCAGCCAGGCAATACTGAGGCAGACCGCAATCCAGCCACCGACAACGGGATGCAACATCGTCCCCGCGCCACAGCAGATCCCGGCGACGGTCATCCAGCCCGGGCAGGTTCGCACCATCCCACGAATCCAGAATCCCACCGCGCATAAGCCAAGTCCCCACGCGCTGACTTTCGATTCGAAGCCGTCAAGGAGCCATTCGCCGGAAAAATTTCCGAGCTGACTCAGAAAGGCGAACGCACCCGCTGCCAGAAGTCTGAACGACGAGGACAGTCCAATCGCACGCCCCAGCACCGTCCAGCCGATCGCCAGGCTCAATGCGGAAATCCCGCGCCCGATGAACGCCGCTGTCGTGAACGACACGACCTGCGTTAACGGCCCGACCAGCCAGAAGAAGCAATAATGTGCATTGGCTGACGTCAGGAAAAAATCGCGATTACACCAGTCAGGGTCAGAAAATGATCGAGCCTTGCACAGATAATGCGGCTCATTGACCCCCGGAATCGGACTACTCACTACCGAAATAGTCAGAAACATTCCGGCAATCGCCAGGATCGACAACAGGCAGAAGCCCGGAGACTTCTGCCGTTGCCTTTCAGATTCTGAAACCGTTATCGGGACACGAATCACTTCGTTTTCTTTGCTGCCTTTTTCACGGCTTTCTTTATGACCTTTTTGGGTGCCGATGCCCTCTCCGGCTTTTCAGTTCCCTTCGCAGCTTTGTTATCACCAGTCGATTTTTTCTTATCCCCGAAAGCCCGATCCCAGTTTTTCCAGAATTCGGGTGTCGTTCCGGTCCGAACAATCGGTCCGCTCATTGATTCAGCCTTTTTATCCAACAGAAATTCAAAACACTTTCAGACAGACCAGCATCCGCGATGACTCACGAGCCGTTGTCGCACAACGCGGAAGTCTGACCCTGTCACGGCACTCCGTCAAGGAACTTCAGGTTTGGACTTCGATGGCCAGCTCTTCTGTCTCGCCATCGTTTGTGAGCGATGCTCAGTTCGAGTACGCTGACAGCCTGAGTTTCGTCATGTGTCAATCAAACAGTCATCGCGCGGGTCGAGTTGTTTGTGGCGTCCGTACCGGGATTGATAGCTATGAAAGTGCTGCCAATGCGAACATGCTTGATCGCATATCTCGTTGTTTTCGTCCTGCGTTGTCCATTGGCGATGTCGGCGGACTCGAAGTCACCTGATCCTGCGTCGGGGATCGCCGCACAGCCACGGGAGCCGTGGACGACGTCGCGCTTACACGGAACGCCGACGCCTCCAGAAGCGTTTCGGCTTGTTCCCGCGTTTCCTCACATGAAGTTTGACCATCCCACGAGTCTGCTGGAGATCCCTGGTACGAACCGGGTGCTGGTCGCAGAAATTGGCGGGAAAGTCTTCACATTTCCCAAAGGCGATGCTGTCGCCGCCGATCTCGCGGTTGACCTTCAGGATCTTGCTCACGGAAACGTATCGCTGTTTGCTGCTGTGTTTCATCCGCAGTTTCAGCAGAATCGTTTCGTTTATTTGTGCTGCGTGCATCCTGAAAATGGTTCACACACACGCCTGTCCCGATTTGAGATGACGAATGATGATGTTCCCGTGATCGATCCGAAGAGTGAAACCGTGATCATCACCTGGCCGTCCGGCGGCCACAATGCCGGCTGCATGCGTTTCGGCAATGACGGATTTCTCTACATCGCAACCGGAGATGGATCGGGCCCTAATCCGCCCGATGGATTGACGACAGGTCAGGACGTTTCGGACCTGCTGGGTGCCATTCTGCGAATCGATGTCGATCACCCGACTGACGGGAGGAACTATTCGATACCGGCCGACAACCCGTTTGTGACTCACGCAACCGCGCGTCCTGAGATTTTTGCCTACGGGTTGCGGAATCCCTGGAAGTTCGGGATCGATCGAAAGACGGGCGAAGTCTATGTGGCCGACAACGGCTGGGAAACGTGGGAAATGATTTATCTCGTCGGCAACGGAACCAATTGCGGCTGGCCGATTATGGAAGGACGAGCATTGCTGAGAAGTGAGGTCGCTCCGGGGCCGACTCCGATCACTCCGCCGATTCGCGATCATCATCATTCGGAAGCAAACTCCGTCATTGGAGGCCCCGTCTATCGCGGCGACAAATTGAAGACCCTTGACGGTGAATTTATCTACGGCGATTACATTACTGGTACCATCTGGTCAGTCGGTCGAACAGCCGACGGATCCTTTGTCGGTCGGACACTGGTCGATACAGATCTCCGCATCACGGATTTCATAGAAGGCACGACGGGGGAACTTTATGTTCTCGATTATGACCTGACTGGGCAGATCTACGAATTGCTGCCGAACGATGTCGAAGACCTGTCAGCCGACTTCCCGCGTCTGCTGAGCCAGACGGGAATCTTCCAGTCAATGACCCCGCTTCTGCCTGCCGCAGGCGTCGTGGAATATGACGTCGTTGTTCCTCAATGGACCGACGGCGCGGTGGCCCGGCGTTTTGTTGCAGTGCCGGGCGTTGATCGGATTGAGCTGGCACCCCGCAGCGGTGTGCGTGGTCGGTATCCGGAAGGAACAGTGTTTGCAAAACAGCTTTCGATCCCGGATCGTGACGGCAAACCGACGAAGCCCTTGGAAACTCAGATCCTGCATCTGCAGAACGGAGTCTGGAATCCCTACAGCTATCTCTGGAACGACGTCGGCACTGATGCGGAACTTGTCAGCTCTGTTGGAACAACTCAGACGGTTCAATGGCCCGACGCAAATGCCGCCGGTCAGTTTACAGAACACACCTGGCACACGAATGCGATCAATGAATGTCGGCTGTGCCATAACGCCGGGCCCGGATTTGTGCTTGGCTTTGTGGGCAATCAACTCTCAAGGCTGACGGCGAACACAGGCAGCGGCGCAGATCAGCTGGAATCCCTGTTGAAGCAGGAAGTGATCACCACAATCCCGCTTGACGCCCGCAGCCCGGCATTTCAACTGGTGGATCCCCACGACGAGACTCTCGATCTGAATGACCGAGCTCGGTCGTACCTGCATGGCAACTGCAGCATGTGCCACCACAAAGGCGGAAATGCAATCGTGTCTTTTTTCCTGACTCGGGATTTGTCGTTTGATCAGATGATCACAAACAAAGGGACCAACATTGGAACATTTGGAATGCAGAATGCAAAGATCATCGTGCCCGGCGATCCGCTGCGATCTGTGATGATGTATCGGATGTCTAAACTGGGCTACGCGCGGATGCCGTACATTGGATCTCAGGTCGTCGATAGCCACGGCGTGTCGCTGATCGCAAACTGGATTCAATCGCTTCCGCGAGATCCATCCACGCAACTCTCCGATCCGCTGATCGCAGCGTCGTCACAAGCGACGGCCCTTGCATCGCTGGCACTCAGGAGTTCCGCAGCAGAAACTCGCACTGCGGCAATTCAGCAACTCACCAGCAGCACGGAAGGTTCGCTCGCACTGATGGTGCGACTGCACTCCGGAGATCTGACGCCTGCTGATCGCGAGACGGCAGTTGAGACAGTGCGTAACGCCAGCAGCGATGTTCGCGGGTTATTCGATCATTTCGTCCCCGAGTCGCAGAGAAAGAAAACACTGGGAAGAACGTTTGAGCCGTCGCTCGTACTCTCTCAAACCGGGGACCCGCTGCGAGGCCGACTGATTTTCTTCAGCGATGCGGCACGCTGTCGAGCCTGTCACCATACCGACGAGGCAGCGTTATCGGTAGGGCCGACGCTGAAGGAAATCAGCAAAAAATATATGCACACATCCGAACTGCTGCAGCACATTGTGCAGCCATCGCTGAAGATCGATGATAAGTTCGCCACGTGGACTGTCGTCACCAAAGACGGTCGTGTGCTGAATGGCCTGATGGAGAGTCAGTCGGCAGCTCAGGTGGTTCTCAGGATGGCCGACCGACAACTGATCACGATTGCAGTCGCCGAAATTGACGAACTGCAAAAGAGTTCGAAATCACTGATGCCGGACGGAGTATTCGCCGACCTGACCGCTCAGGAGGCGGCTGACCTTCTGGGGTTTATCCGGTCAATGGCTCAACTCGGGGACCTGAAGCTGGGTAGCGAATTTGTGAATTCCGTTGGACAGAAGTTTGTTTATTTGCCACCCGGTACATTTGAAATGGGCTCACCAACGAACGAAGCCGGTCGTGACAATGATGAAGGTGCAAACGGGACACACACCGTCACGTTGACCCACGGCTTCTTCATGGCGATCCATGAAACAACACAGGGCGCGTACAACGCCGTCACAAATGAAACACCATGGAAGGGAGAACAATATGTTCGCGAGGGCGAGGACTTCCCCGCCACGTATGTTTCCTGGGATGACGCCAATGGCAAGTTCATCAAGGGGCTCAACGAGAAGGAAAAAGCTGCCGGAACACTTCCCTCGGGTTGGGAATATTGCTTGCCAACGGAAGCTCAATGGGAATACGCGGCAAGGGCAGGTACGAGCACACGGTTCAGCTTTGGTGATGACGAATCGCAACTGACCCGGTATGCCTGGTTTGACAAGAACGCATGGGATGTGAAGGAACAATTTGCACATCAGGTTGGACAGAAGCTCCCGAACACATGGGGACTGCATGACATGATGGGAAATTGCTGGGAATGGACGAGTGACTATTCTGGCGACTATCCATCGGGTAAAGTCACGGACCCGACGGGGCCGAACGGCGGTTCCGACCGCGTCTCCCGTGGCGGCGGCTTCGACCTCGAGGCCTCGTACTGCCGTCCCGCGTTTCGCTACTCGCACTCGCCCGGCTACCGGCACGACTTCCGTGGCTTCCGCCCTGCCTTAGTTCAGGTCTCAAGTCCATGAACAAGAACAGGTGAGCGGAGATTGTCGCACGGGAATTAGGCGGAGCCGACGCATCGATAATCGGAGCGAATCGCCTGGCGTGAATGCATATGCATGGTCGCAGTCGAGCCGTGGCGACGCTGAGGCAGGCTGCAATAGCGTGGCCTGAAACTTCACGCAGTCATGAGTGAGAGAATTGGCGAGCGGCATGCGTCAGCTTGCCGGTACGAAAACGAGGTACCGGAGGGCTGACGCCGCTCCGCTCGCCGAACTCATTTCTGGCCGCGCTACGAATCATCGGATTTTCGCCACGATGGGGCTCGTCCAGGTGAAAGCGAATCGGGCTGCCGGGCACGTTGCTGACCCAAACGAAGCTACCACCGAGGCAAGCAGGCCGTCGATTTAATCGGCAATAGTCTTACGCATGACTACTCATACTGGGTGTAGTGTGGTAAACTCTGAGAAGTCGGCCCCCCCCTGAAGCGCACGGAATGCACGGACGAAGGCAAATGTCGCAAAAATCGGTCAATGGAAGCTACTGGCAAACGCCGCCAGGCGCGAGAAATCAGATACTTCTGATACCAATCAGCCTCGAAGAACGGATTCCGGATGATCATCCC
>CAMAVB010000143.1 GCA_945861465.1 Candidatus Kuenenia stuttgartensis | reverse complement strand
TGCCGGTGGCTGTCGCAGCAGTCTGGATTCATGGAAACCGATCAGTCTTATGCCGATCCGAAATCACTGGACGAGAAGGACTACCCTCGCGAACCGAATCCTGAAGCGAACTGGGCTCCCCGCGACTGGCCACTGGAGTTTGGTCGTCGTGGCTTTCGTCTGCCGACGGAATCGGAGTGGGAGGTTGCCAGCCGAGGTGGAGTGAGAACGGCGTATGGCTACGGGAGCGACGTTGCTCTGCTGGACAAATTTGGGTGGTTTTTCGAGAACAGTGGCAAGCACGTGCATCCTCCGCGCGAACAGCGTCCCGGCTCCCGCGGTCTGTTCGACATGCATGGGAATCTGTTCGAGTGGACGCACGAATGGTATGGTTTCTACAATGAAGAGGTAGCGTCGGTGGACCCAGTGAAGGAGAAACTGGGCTCGTCCCGCGTGTCCCGTGGCGGCAGTTGGAACGACGACGCGGCGTTTTGCCGGTCGGCGATCCGCCTCACGAACGACCCGACGAACCGCTCCAACTACACCGGCTTCCGCCTGACCCTGAGTTCCCCGTCTGTCCAGTCGCCGGAGGCGGACAAGTGAGCGGAGCCAGCAGGCGGAGGCACGGAGGGAGCAAGGCGGTAGCCGGCGACCGGAGACGCCGTAGCCTGATGGCGTAGCGGGTTTGGTCGCCGTGAAAAACAAATATGGATTTGTAGAGTGCAAAGCCCCTGCCGACCCTGAGTCGGTAGACCTCAGGTTTGGCAACTGCCAGCATGATATCTTCACGCACAGAGCCCCATCGGCTTCACGCCGATGGAGCCCCGGTTTGAAAACTCGTTGTGCGTTCGCGTCTGTAGTTGCCAAACCTGCAGTCCACCGGCGTGAAGCCGGATGGGGCTGCGGAGGGGAGGTTCGTGCGTGTAGTTGCCAAACCTGCGGTCCACCGGCGTGAAGCCGGATGGGGCCGTGGATTTTGTTATTTTCCGAGTAGTTTCCAAACCCTTGCACCACCGGCACGGGGCCAGTGGGGTGAATATCCTTAGGGAATCACGAAACCGCCGATTGGCCCCTACCGACCCTGCGTCCAATGGCGTGGACTTAAGCATTTTGTGGTGTAATTTCTGGGGTTTGTTTCTCTTTCTTTCGGCATCTGTGGCTAGGTCTTGGCTCTTTCAGTTTTGGGTATTTGGTGTGTCCACGTTTGATGGCGCGAGGCTCGTTGCGGCCGGGGCGATTTCGCACAAAGTGTGATCCGGTCGAATGGATCAGCCACGCGACATCAACGATTGTGTCCCGTTCGTCATGGAACGCCAGCCAGGCGTCGCGAGCCGAACTGAAGCTGATCTCCCGAGGATGCACTTCCAGGACCGCCGCAGTGTCACACATCAGAACTCGTACAAGATTGTAACCGAGAACGGCCACCGCGATTTCGCGGTCCAGATTCTCGGGAGTCAGGCAGCGAAGTTCGCACATCCCCATGCTGGATTTATACGACCGGATATCGACCTCCACATCCCACCTTAAACCGTACAGTTCCGCGATGTCCTCGGCTGTGAAACGCTGTCGGTCGGTCAGTGTTGTCACGATCGTAATCGGAGCTTCACAACCAGCCACTCGATAGCGAATCATGCGATACAGAATTCGCTTCGGCAGAGCGTTCCATTCTTGGCGTGTGAAGCGGGACGAGTCGAACCTCGGTTTCCGCAGTTCGACTATTATATCCTCGATCGTTTCGCAGACACCCTCGAACGGGGAATTCCTTGTTCCGCAAATGCAGCAAACCATATGGACTCCGCGCCGAATCAGCAACGCCGCATCATGAAATGACTCGAAATTACTGTCGGCCACGACGATGTCGCCTATTTCAAAATCCTTGTGTTTTTCGCGGAAAAGTGACACTTCTCCGGTTTTTTTCCCTTCCACCCGGGCAGTGGTGTGATGCACCACGCAACCATCGGCGAGCGACGTTGTTGTCACGACACGCACTTGAGGAAAACCAAGCCCCTCTTTCTGACTTGATGGCTGAGGATACTTTTTCTGGTTCGCCAGTGTGTCGGGCGCTCGCAGCGTAAATCCATCGACGAGATACACGTTCAGTCCATTCCATTTCCATTCGTCCGGCGTCATTTTGTGAGCCATCTTTCTGACACGATCACTCAGATGAACAATCAGCCCGACAGGCAACCTCGCTCGCGCTTTGGTGTAAGCAGACGCATCTTCGGCGACCGGCGGCAATCCCCTGTCCTTTCTTTCACGATTGAATTTCGCCATGACAGTAATACACGCATCGCCGCGGCTGAGAACCTGAGACACAAACAGCCCGAGCGTGACTGCCGGGGTGAAGACTCTGTCGCGAAACTCGATAATGAGAGTGCCACACATCCGATGAATCTCATCGTCATCAAAAAGATGATGAAGTCGAATTTCATCCTGGGCTTTGAATCTCTTGAGCCGCTCCAGGATCTCGTCGAAGCTGCGTAGCCGTTTCCGTTCCTGTTCCCGTTTCTGATCCTCTTCGTGAGTCTCGACCGACGCCTTTCGCGGTGGTAGAATCATCGCACGCCTCCTTGCTTGCGGTTGTGGATTTCTTAGACCAAACCCACTGTGCAACAAGGAGGCGCTTTCACGCTACCCCAGTTTCAAATCATCCGTGTTTCTCCCCTTTTTTCGCTTAAGTCCACGCCATTGGACGCGGGGTCGGCAGGGGCCGAATCGCCGTGGGATCCGGCTGCAACCAATCAGTGCATGACTCCATCATGTCGCCGCGTTATGAGTGAACGCAACTCTCCGATCCACACATCAAAGATGTGGGTAATGACAAGGCGCAAGAGTGGCAGAGCACTAAGCTTTGGCCCGTCTGTCCACAATCTCTGTCGCAAGGCCTGAGATCCTGTTTTCGGCGAGATCCACTTTACCGACCTTTTCGCCAATGCGGATGCCGATGCGTCGTGCTGGTCCGCGAGTTTCTTTAATAGTGTTCCCGATGAGGCGAATGTCTTTGGTTTCACCCGTCACTTCGATTCCGACACCTTCGTCATCGCCGCTGTTTTCGATGATGTTGTTTTCGACCACGTTGCGATTTGCCCAGAAGTCAAGACCTCGGTTTTCGTCGCGGAACAGGATGCCGAACTTGCCGCTGTTGCGGATCTGGTTATTCCGCATCACATTGTCGGTGTCGTTGTGCCCGATGGAAATGCCATACAGTTTGTTGCCGTCGATGATGTTGTTTTCTGCCAGCCCGTACTTGACACCCCAGCACCAGAAGATGCCCTGACTGTTGCGTTCCAGCGTATTGCCGCGAATGATCGGTCGTTGCGAACCCGAGCCAGGGTGAACTCCGAGGTCCGTGTTGTCGTGGCTGTGGCAATTCTCCACGACCACATCGTGGCAGATCTGGAAACTGATCCCATCCCCGTTGTAATTGCGAGCGGTCACATCGCGAAACGTGTACCGATTGCAGTCCTGCAGAAAGATGCAGCCGCCATAGTTGCCGTTGAAGTTTTCGCAGTTCTCGCGATTGCCGTCGAGCGTGATGTTTTCAATAATCACATCAGCCGTGTGTTCGCTGGTCAGCAGCGGGAACAACGACGCACAGGTCGGCTTGCCCGACAGCCATAAGTTCTCCCGCAGGCCATCGTTGAGTTTGAAACGATTGCCGTTGCGTGCTACCAGCGTCCTTTTGATGACCGTTGCTCCGTTATCGTCAGTATTGGTCGCTTGAAAGACGATGCCGTCGCCCACTTGAAAGGCGTTGCCATCCTTCAGCGTCACTTCCTGATCGTACCAGTCGGAATCCAGTGTCAGCTCTGTTCTGGCGGATGGCAATCGGGTGATGACCGAATCCGTTCCGCTGCCAAGCAGGCGAACTCGCGACGGCATCCAGACGGCGTTCCGAAACGTATAGGTTCCCGGCAACACGCGCACAGTGCCGCCACCAAGTCGTGCCACATAATCCAGCGCGGCCTGAATGACCCTATCAGTCTTCCCGATCATGTCGCCTGTTTTTTCGCCAACGTTGATCGTCAGCCGTTCGTCCCATTTCGGCTCGAAGCGTTCGTCGCCATCTGTGGCTCGTGGATTTGTCACGGACGGAGGATCGTCAGCCAGGACAGCGCGAGACGCCGCCGCAGTCATCGCGGCGGCGGAACCGGCGAGTGTTGACAGAAATCGTCGACGACGGAATGCAGAATGCTGGTGATTCATGTTTGAGGATTCCTGATGATTGTTGTACCGCACGCGGTCGAAGGTTACGATCAAAAGTACGTAGGGTGTGACAAACGGCTGACAAGCCGTGCAGGCACACCAGTTTGCAATTCCACGCATGGTGTGCCTGCGCTCGCGATGCTCGCTTGTCACACCCTACAAAACTCCCGTTCTCGATGTCAATGCGGTCTAAGTCAACCCCGCGATCGGTTCGCCGTAGTAGATTTGATGCGGTCGCTGAAATTCATCATGCCAAACTGCCGTCGCTGGAATTCCCAGAGCATTGTACATCGTCGCCGCCATATTTTCCGGCTTCTGCGGATTGCTCGCCGGATAAGCGCCGAGTTCATCGGACGAACCGATGACCGTTCCGCCCTTCACCCCGCCACCGGCAAAAAATACGCTCTGCACGGCCCCCCAGTGATCGCGACCGGCAGCGGGGAACGATTCAGACAAAGTCGACAGCTTTGGTGTTCGACCGAATTCGCTTCCCATCACAATCAGAGTCGTGTCGAGCAGTCCCAGCGATTGCAGATCGTCCAGCAGAGCACACAATGCACGGTCGGTTGGCGGCAGAAGTTTGTTCTTCATCCGGTAGAAGATGTCGCCATGAGTATCCCAGCACTCATTGTTGCCGAGATTCACCTGGATCAGATTGACTCCGGCCTCGACCAGTCGCCTTGCCATCAGCAAAGACCAGCCGAAACTGTTGCGACCATATCGATCCTGAGTCTTCTCATCGGCGTTCGTCACGTCGAAGGCATTTCGCACGGTCGGTTCTGACAGCAACGAAATCGCCGACTGTCGGAATTCATCATAGTGCTTTGCGTTGGCAGATTGTTCCAGCTCGCGTCGCTGTTTGTCGAGCACGTTCAGCAGACTGGTGCGCGAACTCATGCGAGTCATCGTCATGCCGGGCGACAATGCCAGGCTTGGAGCCTGATAGACTCGATCATCCGGTGACGTCGGCGCTTTCTTCGTTTCGTTCGGAAACGTGTACTCCGGATACGCTCCCCGCCAGAACGGGTTTCCATAGGGCGACGCTTCGACGAAAAACGGATCGCGATGAGATCCCATTAACCCACCGAAGGCACCCGGAATTGTTCCGCCTGACCAGTGGACCAATCGCTCGGGCAGCACAATGGCCGGAGGCAGATTGCTGCGGGCAGGCAGCGCGTCGCCGATCGTCGAGGCGATTGAAGGAAAATCGGCGGAACGCGGCTGCCGGTCCCCGCGAAATCCCGGTGTCGCTCCACTGCGTCCGGTGAGCATATAGTAATGTCCGAGCGTGTGATCATTGCTTGGATGTGTCAA
Source organism: Candidatus Kuenenia stuttgartensis (assembly GCA_945861465.1). Classification (GTDB taxonomy): domain Bacteria; phylum Planctomycetota; class Planctomycetia; order Planctomycetales; family Planctomycetaceae; genus SXXK01. The sequence continues at coordinate 13,347 of CAMAVB010000143.1, read as the reverse complement.
CGATCGCACGACAGACCACAGCGAACTTCGCTGAGCCAGGCCTGGAAGATGTTCCGTGATGTCGATCCCCGGCGTTTGAGTCGCGATAGAACCAAACTCGCCACGTACTTCCATCGGGGCCAGAGGTTTGGGATCAAAACTCTCGTGCTGTGATAGTCCGCCTGACAGAAAAATATAAATACAGGTCTTCGCCGTCCCCGCTGTTCGGTCCCCTGAATCCGCCGACTGCAACGCGCGCAGGTGATTGCTGCCCATCCCAAGTAAACCGATAGCTCCGGCCTGAACTGCGGTCCGGCGGGAGACCATTGGATGAAGGAGATTTTGATCTGGGAACACCTTTTCACTCCTCTCAAGCACTGGTCTTGTGAGTGTCATTGAGCACTAGCCTGGGCTGTTAGAAATCGGGGGTTGTGGCCGCGTTTTTATGATGCAGGATTTGAACTGCCCTTGTTGTCAGCGAGGATTATATAATGCACCGGCTTGACGTATTCTCGGCTTTCCACCCTGGCTCGTCCAGGTGGAAGCCGAATTTGGCAACCAGATCTCGGCACCAATTCGATCATACTGCTTTCCACTTGGCTTGCCCAAGTGGAAGCGAATCTGGCTGCCGGGCACGTTGCTGACCCAAACGAAGCTACCACCGAGACAAGCTCGGTGGCGTGCAAGCAACGTGGAATTGACGTCGCGATCTGGTTGCCAGACGGGGCTACCATCCACGCAAGGTGGATGGCGTGCCGGGGATTACGAAACAGTCGTACCCGATGCATCGCAACGATGAACAAAAATGGCATAATTCAGAAGTGAAAGATACCGTCGTCAATAGCAAGTTTTTAACAGCCCAGCGCCAGCCGCCGGTTCTTCCAGGCGAATTACCCGCCGTGAGCGCATAGCGGCCCACAGTGTTTTGAGTATCACCATAGTCTCTTAATGATTCAGCAAAAATTCACTGCTGTTCAGAAGTGCCCAGAATATATCGGCCATTGCGTTTTCTGCATCGCCAGTGGTGCCGCCGTCGGTCATGAATTTGCCAAAGGTGGCTTGTTCGGAATCCGTCGGTTGGCGGCTGAGCGCAGCGACGAAGAGTGTGTCGAGTTTCTCGTCATTCGTCATCAGGGGAAAATCGGCAACGGCACGCAGGGTTTGACTCTTATCGAGTGTTGTTGCATCATCGATGAATTCTCCGTTCATCATCGCGAGCGCCTGCAGGATGGTCGTTTCTTTCATCAGCGGAGATTCGGCTTCGTCGCGAAACAGTTCCAGATAGCGCCCACGCGGAGTGTCTTCATCGATCACAAACGGGTTGTCCGTGCGGTACGGCTGGTAGTATCCCACAGCTTCGGCGAGGCTGTCGAAAAACTGCTCAGGAGTCAGACCTCGGAGCGCAGCGCGGGCGAATTGCCTCGGATCGGACTGACTCTCATGCGTCTGGCGACTGGTGGTCTGATAAACGCGAGTTGACGTGATTGTGCGGACCAGAAACTTCAGGTCGTAGTCGTGAGCGATAAATTGTTCGGAAAGCAAATTCAAAAGATCAGGATGTGACGGAGGATTGTTCTCGGAAAAGTCATCGACAGGTTGCACGATGCCTTGCCCCAGAAATTGAGCCCACAGACGATTGACGGCCATTTTTGCAAACCATGGATTGTCGCGCGCTGTCACCCAGTCGGCCAGAATTTTGCGAGGCTGTGCGTCAGCGGTCCATTCTGGTTCGATGCCGGTCAGAAATTTTGCAGTGACCACGTTACCCGTCGAAGGCACTCGAATGGAATGTGTACCGCTATTTTCCCGCACGCTCATCATCGCGGGATTGTCAGGATCGGCATTGTCAGGCTGCTGAAATCCGGAATAGAACGCAGCCATGTTCCAGAACTGATCACGCTTCCATTTATCGAACGGATGATCGTGGCACTGAGCACAATCCAGCCGCACGCCAAGGAAGGCGCGAGATGTGCCGGTTGCGAGATTCTCCGGCTGCAGCTGGCGGACAATAAAGAAGGCGCTGGGAGAACTTGCAGACTGCAGCAGGCCGGGTTGATTGTTTCCAAAGTCAATCGGTGTCGTGATCAGTTCACGTACGATCTGGTCGTACGGCGTCTCCTCAGAAAAGTGTTTCCACAGCCAGGCTTCAAATCCAGGCACCAAGGCGCGCGTCCCCGGTTCGTTGAATGCCTGCGGAATCAATGCGTTGCGCCAAATGATCGTGAAGTGCCGCACGAATGCCGGGCCGTCCAGAAGTTGTTCGACCAGCTCACTGCGTTTGGCGGCGGACGTACTTGAAAGGAACTCCCGCGTTTCCGATGCTGCCGGAATTCGCCCGGCAAGATCGAGATACAGCCGCCGCACGAATTCCTCATCGGTTGCGGCGGGCGCAGGTTCGATGTGGTTGCTTGTCCACGCTTTCGAAAACAGACGATCGATCTCGCCCGCCGTCTCCGCCACAGATTTCGGCATCTTGCTGGTCGGATCGGTCTCCTGAGCGTACAAGCCCGCATTCATCGCGAGCCAAAAGGCGAGGATCAGTTGGGGTTTCATGCTGGGCTCCACACTCGGCAGCGAGTAATGTTCAGGTTTGAGCATTTTACGAAGATTAGACGTAGACTAATGTATTGTCACGAATGGATGGATGGCTTGTGTGCCACTGGCTTTGCCAGTGCTCTGATGCGCAGGACGCACTGGCAAAGGCAGTGGCACACATCAGGTTACTCGTTTCCATTCCGTTTAACATCCGGTAGAAGTCAACCGAGACCCGGATTTGTCTGTTGAAGATGGTGAATTTGGATGCAACTCGTACTTTTCGGGCCGAATTTGTTGTGAAATATTCTCCTGACCCTGCTGCGCAGCGACTCACAATGGCCATCACTGAGCTGGATGTCGGTGGTGCCGAACGGGCGTTCGTCAGAATTGCTATCGGACTGAAATCCCTTGGCTGGAGCGTGCGTGTGATCAGTCTGCGAAATGCCGGGCCGCTGGCGGAACCACTGCTGCAGGCAGGAATTTCTGTGGAAGCACTTGAGTGCGGTGGAGCGGCGGATTTGCGCGCGATCCACCGAATGAAGTTGGCGTTGCTGCAGCGTCCGCCAGCGATGTTGCTCACGTTCCTGCATCAGGCCAATATCGTAGGACGTCTGGCTGCAAAACGTGCTGGTGTCAAGACCGTCGTCTGCGGCGTGCGCGTAGCGGATCGTCGCTGGTCGGCCCGAATCCCGGAATGGCTGACGAAGCGGCATGTCACACAGTACGTTGCTGTCAGTCGATCAGTTGCGCAGATTCATGCGGAATTGTGTGGCATCGCGTCCGACAGGGTCCAGACGATTTACAATGGCGTGGATCTGAAAAACATGGATGCCGCCGTGGCTGTGTCACGCCGCGAATTACAATGTAACAACGATGATCAGGTGATTCTTTGTGTTGGCAGACTGAGTCCCCAAAAGGCTCCACTGGATGTTGTCGAAGCATTCGATGAATTGCGGCGACTGGATCCGGTCGGCCATGTGCATCGAAAACTCGTGTTTGTCGGTGATGGACCATTGCAGCCAGCGGTCGAGAAACTGGTCCGGAAGAAACGACTTGACGATCACGTGCGTTTGCTTGGCTGGAGATCGGATGTAGCGTCGATCATGAAAGCAGCGACTGTCCTGGTGCTGGCGTCAAAATGGGAAGGTCTGCCAAACGTAATTCTGGAGTCCCAGGCAGCGGGCTTGCCGGTTGTCGCGTCTGCAGTCGATGGTTGTCTGGAAGTCATCGACGACGGTCAGACCGGGCGACTTTTCCCACCGGGCGATACGCAGCGACTGGCTCACATTCTGCAGGAACTATTGACCGTGAAAAATGGCTCAATTGAGCCGCAGCGTGCCACGCAAGCCCAACTGGCAACGAATGCCCGCCGATTCGCCACCCGTTTTTCGTGGGAAAACTGCGTCGCCGAGTACGACACGTTGCTGCGAAAACTCCAATCCGCCGAATCTGTCCCGCTACAGCCGCCCGATCGGTAGATGCAGCGACCCTGATCCGTCAGAATGCATTCCCGTAGCTCAGTCGTTCCGCCGACTGAGATTCCTTGTCTCGATCGGTGTCGGCGGCAAACCACCCGCCGTATCCTTCCCGCCACACTCATTAAAATCAAGGTTCATGACGTTGACAACCGGGGCTCATTACACCGTACTGGCACGGCGATTCCGACCGCAGGCGTTTGACGACGTCGTCGGACAGGAACACGTCGCCCGCGCCCTGACGAATGCCATCAAGGCTGGCCGTGTCGCACATGCCTACATGTTCACTGGGGCGCGCGGTGTGGGCAAAACATCCACCGCGAGAATTCTGGCCAAAGCGCTGAACTGCCCCAACGCCAAGGACGGCGTGCCGTGCAATCACTGCGAAATCTGCGACGGGATCTCTGCCGGCAACGATGTCGATGTGCTGGAAATTGACGGTGCATCGAATCGCGGGATCGATGATATTCGCTCGCTCCGAGCAAACGTGGGCGTGCGTTCGATGCGGACAGAGTACAAAGTCTACATCATCGACGAAGTCCACATGCTCACCAAGGAAGCCTTCAACGCGCTCCTCAAAACGCTGGAAGAACCTCCGCCGAATGTGAAGTTCGTATTTTGTACGACAGAGCCGAACAAAGTCCCGGATACGATCCTGTCCCGATGTCAGCGATTTGATTTTTCAAGCATCAACGATATTTCGATCGCAGACCGGTTGCGCGAAATTGCAAAAATCGAAGGCTTTGAAGTTTCGGAAGACGCGCTGGAACTCGTCGCGCGTCGGGCGCGCGGATCGATGCGCGACAGTCAGTCGCTGTTTGATCAATTGCTGGCGTTCAGTGATGGCACGGTGTCGGCGGAAGACGTCCACCGGATGCTGGGGACTGCGGGTGATGAACGTCTGGTCAATCTGTTCAACGCGATTGTCGAACATCGTCCGGGAGAAGTGCTGGCTCAACTGGATGAGTCATTCGCGACGGGTGTGCAGCCCGGCGAATTGATGGATCAGGCCATTGGATATGTGCGTGACTTAATGGTGACGTTGACTGGTGGCGACACGGTGTCACTCTGCAGCGTGGCGACGCGACATCGTGAAACACTGATGAAGCAGGCCGCGCGGTTGAGCATGCATTCGGTCATGGCGGCGTTTCAGATTCTGTCGGACGGCAAGAACCAGATGTTCCGCAGCACGTTCGCCCGGACGATTCTGGAAATGTCGATGGTGCAGTTGAGCCTGCTGGAAAACCTGAGCGCCATCAGCGATCTGTTGTCCGGGCGATTGCCGACACTGCCCGAGATGCCCATCAGCCAATTGGCGGCACCTGCGGTTTCTGCATCGCCCGCGGCAGTTATGCCAGCCGCAGAAAAAAAAAACGTTGAACCGCTGAAGACTGCGGAAATTACGGTCGCCTGCGCCGATCATCCGACCAATCCGTCTGATCCGACCGATCCGTCTGATCAGTCTGATCAGTACATCGAAATGACGGGAGTTTCGCCGACTCTGGCTGAGACACCCGTCGCCGAGACACCCGTCGCCGTCAAACCTGAGATTGAACTCACCCAGGAGAACTGCCCGGCACTGTTCCAAAAGCTCTTGAAGACCCTGGGGCTGACAATTTCTGCGGGCTTGAAGCACGCCAGCGGCCTGCAGTTGGGTTCAGAAGATCGCCTTGAAATTTTACTGGATTCCACCAGTGAATTTGCGAGAAAGGCGCTCGATCAAACTGACAATCGCAGCCGCATCGAAGCGGAGATCCTGCGACTGACCGGACGCACTGTTTCCATTGCATTGCGACTGACGGCACCAAAAACATCACCTTCAAAGGCGACGATGACTGATCCTTCAGCAACCGGTCCCATCGCGGAGAAAGTTCCCGACCGAGCGGCTCCTTCAAATTCGCGGAGTCAACAGACTGAAGTCAGTCCCCCACCGACCCCAGCGCTGCGGAATCTCATGGGGGAAGTCGATCCCTCCAGTGATGTGTTTGTCCGTGACGTCATGAAAGTATTCGGCGCAACGGTTGTTAGAATCACCGCCGCGCCAGCCGTGCAGATATCGTCCACGGAGAGTGACGATGCAGAAGAATAATTGGTTTCCGCTCTGCAAAGCCTGGGAGTTTGGTTTTAGTGAGAAGATTTTTTGCAACGCATTATTTTGACGCCGACTCAACGTAGGCCGACTTCGCCGAAGTCGGCACAACAGATTTCAGCGAAATCTGCTTACTTGTTTCGGTTGACGGTGAAGCCCGCGCCAAGAAATTGAGTTCTCAGGAATTCAGCATTTGAAGGAAGATCAGAAATGTTTGGTGGATTGAAAAACCTTGCGAACATTATGCAGCAGGCCGGTGAGATCAAGGGCAAGGTGGCGGCGGCAAAAGAACGAGTCAGCAAGATGCGGTCGGAAGGCAGTGCCGGGCCAGATCTTGTGCGGATCGTTGTGAGTGGTGAAATGACCGTGCTCAGCGTTTCGATTGATCAATACCTCATCGCGTCAGGCAATCGCGAGCTGATCGAGCAACTGGTCAATGCTGCTGCCAATGCAGCCCTCCAGAAAGCCAAATCTGCGGCCGCAGCCGAAATGGCCGAAATCGCCGAAGGCATGAACGTTCCCGGCTTACAGGATGCGATCGCGAAAATGGGGATGGGCTAATTACAAGCGTCCCGGGAAACATTCTGGCCAGAGTCGATCGTCCAGAGTCCAGGTCAAGTGTCTCGTGTCAAGTGTCTGGTAAGCACTGGTGCATAAGTAAGTTGGCACAAATCGTTTAACGGCGAGCCGTAGGCGTAGGCGAATCCCGCGTGCTTCCGCCTACGCCTACGGCTCGCCGTTAAACTAAAAAACTTCTGCACCAATGCTGACTATTCCCCCCCTCTATTTGCCCCCCTACACAGATAAAATTCAACAGTCAATCTGTGTTCATCCGTGTCCCTCTGTGGACTAAACGGTCGTTCTCGAAATGTCGTGAACGGATACGGGATTTCAGACGGCAACAATCTGAAAACTCGTCGCCAGTGAACGGTTAGCCCGTTGGGCCGTGGCGATCTGTTTGGGCTCAACGACCTGGCCCGCCGCTTCGCTTTGGGCCAGGCTATGCGAACAGATGGGCCTTTGGCCCGGAATCGCAATGTGTTCCGGGCCAAAGGCCCACCCGTTCAAATAGCCTGGGCCAAGCGATCAGCGTCGGCCCAGGAATCAGAACCAACACCAATTATTTTGAGGCCCAACGGGCCGACAGTTCAGTTCGTACCCTGAGTACAAGGCGATGGTTGCGGGAAACTTACTCGTGTGGTTGCAAGACCACAGGATAAAGTCGTACGTCTTCGTAATCACAACCAGTTCTTCATCTTTTCTGCGACTGGCCGGAGCCAGTTTAGTGTCTGGCACTTTCGGCCAGGTTACTGGCCGGAGCCAGTTTAGTGTCTGGCACTTTCGGCCAGGTTCTTTCGGCCCGGCCGGCACTTTCGGCCCGGCCCGATGGAGTCATGGGCTGATTGGTTGCAGGCGGATCCCACTGCGATTCGGCCCCTGCCGGCCCTGTGCCAGTAGAGCCCTGGTTTGACAACTACCACACGTCCCGATGCGTAACTCGGCCCCTGCCGGCTTTACGCCGGTAGAGCCCCGGTTGGAAGACTTGGCCGCGAGAGTTTCCATACCCTCGTCCCCCCGGCGTGAAGCCGGGCGGGGACGAAGCACCGAGTCGATTTCCGCTGTAGTTTTCAAACCCTCGTCCCCCCGGCGTGAAGCCGGGCGGGGACGAAGCACCGAGTCGGTTTCCGCTGTAGTTTTCAAACCCTCGCCCCCCCGGCGTGAAGCCGGGCGGGGACGAAGCACCGAGTCGGTTTCCGCTGTAGTTTCCAAACCCTCGCTCATCCGGCGTAAAGCCGGGTGTGGCCAATGCGAGGCTGGCGTGTTCCAATGTTGTTTTCAAACCCTGGCAACACCAGCCATTGAAAACTCCGTGTTTTTGCCGGAGTTTCTTACAAGATGTGGATAATGACAAGGCCGGGAAACTCCGGCCAGGGCCTATTACGCCGTTGACGCATCAGAGGTCGAGTTATCCCGTGGCCGGTTGCTCCCCGGCAGAGCCTGCATCCGTTTTCCCTGACGCTGGATTCCATCCGAAACCACTCCCGAATCCCACCATTGGACATCGGAAAAATGCCTCAGAAAATCCCCGCGCACTTTATTTGTCGTTGAACCATAAGTGGGGCACGATTCCTTCGTGCCGGGCACGTTATAAACGTGCCCCACGTCCAAAAGACGACAGTTATTTCTGCGCCGGTCCTTAGGTCAGGGTTTCTTCGCGGCCGGTCCGGCTGGCTTCTTGGGGGGAGCGTATTCGTCGTTGTTTCGAGGAGGACGGGGATCGGTGGGGGATGGAGGCTGGACTCCGGACTTCAGCATGACTTCGTGCAGGGCCTGAATCGTTTCGGACGATGGCTTGAAGTTGCCCTGGCGGAAGCCTTCTGCGATCAACAGGGGCGTCCAATTGTATTTGTTCTTTTCGTTCCAGCGTGAAATGTCGGCTCCGTGGTCTGCCAGAAACCGGACCATCTTCGGCAGACTCTTGTACGCTGCTCCGTGCATTGACGTTTCGCCATTGTCGTCGATGGCGTTGATGTCGGCTCCAAGACTCAGCAGCAACTCGACCGCCGCAATCGCCTCGTCTTCAGTCCCGGCTTCCTCACCGGGAGCAATCGTGCCGATGCCGGCGGCGGCGAGCAATGGCGGGCAATGATCGGCGTTCGGAATTGTCGGATCGGCTCCCAATTCGAGCAGCAACTTCATGTAAGGTACGTCGGCAGTATCAGCGGCCAGCAGGAACGGCGTCGCTTCCTTCTGATTCAGGCGACCTCGCCCTGATCGCCCTTCCTTAAGTCGAGCATTCACGTCCGCGCCGTGTTTGTCCAGTTCGCGAACGAGCTGCAGACTGGACATATTACCTGAGCCGATGGGGGGTGGAGTGCCGTCGATATCATCACCAAGGTTCGGTTTGCGCACCCACGAAAGGACATGCAGTGCCGTAAAGCCGGAACGCTGGTCGTTGGCATCCGCGCCTTGAGTCAGCAGGTGAGCGGCAAGTTCAAAGTGACCATTTTCGACCGCCAGCAACAGCGGACTTGTGCCCTGGCGAGGAACTCGCGGTCCTTTCGTTTCAGGCATCATGACGGCGTTGACATCCGCACCGGCGGTCAGGAGCACGTCGATCACCGATTGCCTGCCTTCCCGCACTGCAAAGAACAAGGGATTGAACCCCGACTTCAGCGGCGTTTGAAATTCAGCCCCCGCCTTGATCAATGCCTCGACGACGTCGGCGTGTCCTTCGGCAGCAGCCCACATGATGGCTGTTTGTCCGTTACGCTCTCTGGCATTCACATCTGGCATGTGATGCAGCAGCACGTTTACGGCTTCCGGACGCCCCGTTCGAGCCGCGGTCATCAGGACTGTCTCGCCACCGGGCTGAGCCAGATTGACATCGGCACCCGCATCGACCAACTGCGTAATGATTGCGGCATTTCCGTTGGTACAGGCAATCGAGAGTGGAGTGACTCCGTACTTGTTCGCCGCATCGACGTTCGCACCGTGCCTGGCGAGCAACGCAGCAGCTTCAACGTTGTCGTGCCACGCTGCCCAGTGCAGAGCCGTCATGCCGTCGGTCTGAGGTAAGGTCGCGTCGCCATTATTGGCAAGCAGTACACTCAGTTGTTCCCAGTCAGCGCGTTCGGCGGCATCGGCGACGGGAAAGTCTGACGCGATGGCGTTTGTGGCGAGGCACAGAAAGCAGACATAAACAGCCAGCATGTGAGAGGTGGTTTTCATCAGGTTGACTCGGACGACGGAATGAATCTATGTAGGATGGACATTCTTGTCCGTTTTATGACCGGCGCAGAAATACCTGTCGTCTTCCGGACGTGGGGCACGTTTGTAACGTGCCCTGCACGATGGAATCGTGCCCCACTTATTTCTGTCTCAGTCCTAACGAGACGAATCCGGCAGCAGGAAGGTCATTCGGTATCGCTGCGATTTCTGGCAAGATCTCGGACATGAATGTTCGAGGTACGGGAATCACACTCGACTCGGAGAGTCAAGCTACAATCAAATTGACAATGGCTCGAACAGTTCGTCCATCTGACCGGTGCTGTCGGCGAAGGAATCCAGTTGCACACCCACTTTGTTCAGCAGCGTCAGATGCAGATTGGCCATGGGTGTCGGCTTACTGAATCGAAGGTGGCGACCTCCCTGCATGTTGCCGGCAGCACCGCCGGCGACAAGTATCGGCAGATTCAGGTGGTCGTGGACATTGGGATCTCCCATGCCGCTGCCGTACAGCAACAGGGAATGATCCAGCAGCGTGCCGTCGCCTTCCTTTGTCTGCTGCAGGCGCTGCAGGAAGTCGGCGAACAGTGACACATGGAATTGATTGATTTTTGCCACCTTCGCAATTTTTTCCGGATCGTTTCCGTGATGGGTGAGCGGATGATGTGGATCTGCCACGCCAATCTCCGGATAAGTCCGATTACTGGTTTCACGAGCCAGTTGGAAAGTTGTCACGCGCGTGATATCGCCCTGAAACGCCAGCAGTTGCAGATCAAACATCAGCTTTGCGTGATCGGCGTATGCTGCCGGGACTCCCATGGGTCGATCCAGATCCGGGAGCGGGTTTTCTTTTGCATTGGCTTCGGCCTGCTGGATGCGTCGTTCGACTTCGCGGACACTGTCGAGGTATGCGTTGATTTTTTCCCGGTCGGAAGGGCCGAGCGTGTTCCGCAGGCGTGTGATTTCCTGACCAATGCCGTCCAGCAGGCTGGCTCTCTTTTTCAATGACGCCTGACGATCAGCCGGGGAGCCTCCTTCGCCGAAGAGCGTTTCGAAGACGATGCGAGGATGAGCTTCGGACGGCAACGGGGTCTTCGGTGAAGACCATGACAGATTATTCTGGTAGACACAGGCGTAGCCGTTGTCGCACTGGCCGACTGTCGCCATCAGATCCATCGACAGTTCCAGCGAGGGCAACTGTGTTTGCTGGCCAATCTGCTGAGCAGCAATCTGATCGACAGTTGTGCCCAAAAAGTAATCGGTGCTTTCTGTGCGTTTGGCCGTCGCACAACTCAGGAATGAACAATTCGATGTCGCGTGCGTTCCGGGGTACGCATTCCGGATCTCCATGTTGCTGATCGCCGTGACGTGCTGACGCACTGGAGCGAGCGGGCTGAGGGTTGGTGACAGTTCGCTCAGGTCATCGCCAGGCAGCGTCCAGCGCGAGATGTCGCACCCCATCGGCATGTAGATGTAGCTCAATCGACGCAGCCGAGTCGGATTCGCCACCGTGCAGGCTTGCGCCGTCATCGCGGGAAGCATGGCGTCCAGCAGAGGCAGAGCAATTGCGGCACCGAAACCTTTGAGGAGAGTTCGTCGAGGCAGAGACTTTCTGGTGATGATCATTCGGCGGTCCTCATTTGAAATGGAGTGCTTCTGACAATGCCCTGAATCAGCGTCGAAAATTGATAGTCGTTAACTTGAGCATCCCGCACGATTTTTCGCACAGCTGCAGCATCATGAAGTTCAACTCCGCGACCAAGGGCATACGTCAGCAGCTTCTCGGTCAGTGTACCGACAAATAGTTCAGGCCGCCGCAAAAATCCCTGTTCGAGGCCATCGACACCGTTAAATTGACTGCCATCCGGCAACCCGCCCAGCGCATCAACCGGATGCTCGTCGTCTCGCGTACGCCAACGCCCGATGGCATCGAAGTTTTCCAGCGCAAAACCGACAGGGTCCATGAGATTGTGGCAGCCGGCGCAGTTCGGATCGGCTCGATGTTGCGCTAGTCGTTCACGGATCGGCAGGCTGTCCAGCACGGTGTTGTCCTTGAGTGCCGGAACATTATCGGGTGGTGGAGGCGGCGGCGAACCGATCAGATTCTTCAGAATCCAGTGGCCGCGTATGACGGGCGAAGTCCGTGTTGCGTAAGACGTCACCGTCAAGATGCTGGCATGTCTCAGTAAGCCGCCGCGATGAGTTTCCGGCGTTAGTTCAACACGGCGGAAGCGATCGCCATGAATGTGAGGAATTCCATAATGCCTTGCGAGTCTTTCATTCAGAAACGTATAATCACCGCGTAACAAATCCAGCACGCTGTGATCTTCGTGCACGATGCTGGCGAAGAACAGTTCTGTTTCGAGTCGCATCGCCTGCCGCAGATTGTCGTCGAAGTCGGGAAACAGCCGCATGTCTGGGAAAGCGGATTCGAGATTCCTTAGATACAGCCACTGATCAGCAAAGCTATTGACCAGAGATTCGGATCGCGGATCCGCCAGCATCCGCTTGACCTGCTGATCAAGAATGTCCGGCTGGTTCAATTTGTTTTGCTCCGCCAGCGTCAGAAGTTCATCATCCGGAATGCTGCTCCACAAGAAGAATGAGAGCCGAGACGCGAGTTCGAGGTCGGTGATTCGGTACACGTCGCCGGATGCGACGTCCGCAGGATCACGCTCAATCCGGAACAGAAAATTGGGATTGACCAGACAGCTCGCCAGACCTGCTTCGACGCCCGCATCAAAATCAGCATGATCGCGAGCTTCCGTGAAGAACCGCATCGGCTGAACAAGATCGGCCTCATCAATCGGTCGCCTGTACGCGCGCCGCAGGAACGTGCTCAGGATCGTCCCTGCTGCCGCGTCCTGAGTTGCCGCATCGGCTCCCGGATCTGAGGAAACTGCAGCAAACAGACGCTGTCGATTCGGTGAATTGCCATGTCCAGCTGCGTTGAATGGACCGACGACCGACACCTGATAGACCGCCGGACTGGTGCGCGGATGTCGGTGCATGTTGAATTGCGCCTGAGATGGCTGACGCACCGTCTCCTGAAGTGAACCCGATTTTCTGAGGAATGTCACGCCCAGTTCGTGCGGGCCTGCTTCAACTTTCAGACGCAGTTTAAGGTGGGCGTCCACGGTACTGTGGTCTTCCGTGTCTTTCGGTGGTTGGATGGTGAATTGACCGACTTCGCGGTCGTCCAGCAACACTATCATCTGGTGTTTTCCATTTAGCCCTTCGATATGTTCATTGCGATCTCGAGTCAGCCAAACCTGAACCTCATACTCGCCGTCCTGCGGGAAGTTGTTCATGATCAGCGTACCGCCACGAGTTCCCAGCGGAAGGCCTGTCACATGGTCTTCCTGCGTGAGGTCGGGCCGGACGCGAAACGTTTCTCCCATCGGTTCACGACTCTTGCCACCCACGGCCAGTCGAGCAATCTTCTGAGCAGCTGAAACGTAGCGACTGAGCAGCGTTGGTGAGAGATCACCCACGGTAATGTTGTCGAACCCGTGGCTGGATTCATCCGCAGGAAGCAAA
>CAMAVB010000142.1 GCA_945861465.1 Candidatus Kuenenia stuttgartensis | reverse complement strand
CAAGATCCTGCTCGCAGCTTTTGGTGTGGTGGCTGGAGTGCTTCACCGTCGTCGTCGTCAGTGGGTTCTGTTCCTGCTGCTGACAACGATCGTGACAGGGTTGCTGGCGATCGGTCCGAATTTGAAACTCGGGGACTTTCAGCCGTGGTGGATGCTCGGGAAATGGATCCCCGGGATCAGTCAGGTTCGCAATGTGTTTCGATTCGTCTACCTGACCCAGATGGCAACGATCCTCCTGGGAATCACGGGACTGTCGGAACTTTGGCTTCACATGCGAGCCCGGTCCTGGCGACCCATCACGGCAGCGATTGTTGTCAACCTGGTGGCGTTGCTGGCACTGGCTGAAGTTGCCGTACTAAAGTTGGTGCTTGCCGGTGTGCCGGACCTGAGTCGCCATCATGGCTGGACGGAATTCGTGAAACGGCACACTCCGGACGGCAAAGGAATTGCGTGTCTGCCATTTCCTCCGGGGACAAGGGCTGCGGACTTCGACTCCACAGCTCGCTGGATGTATCTCGGATCACTTCACGGCGTACCGATGATCAACGGCTACTCGGGATTTTTTCCACCGAGTTACCTCAAGTTTCAGGCACAAATCAATAAAGAGGGCCTCAGCGAGAACATTCTTTCGCAGCTCGCAGCCATGAAAACACACTTCATTGTGGTCCACAGCATTTACCAGGCTTCCATCCCTGATCGATCGGTCCTGCACTCCCAATTCCAGTTGCAGTTAGTGCATGCAGATGCGATTGGAATCCGTGTTTATGAACTTGTGACCTCCGTGACAAAGTCAGGTAGTGCAGATTGATCAATCATTAGTTACGACATGCCGCGGTGGTCGCTTCGTTTGGTTCAACAACGTGCCCAGCAGGCCGCGATTGTTTAATTTGAGATTTGAGATTTGAGATTTGAAATTTGAAATTTGAAATTTGAGATTTGAAATTTGAAATTTGAAATTTGAAATTTGAAGCGTGGGGCGTTGCCCACTCGGCTAAACGAAGACGTCCCTTCCTGGATCCCATTTCAACTAGACCGATGGAAATCATGCATACCTCAAGACCTTTGATCCTGCTTGCAATTCTCCTGCTGACTTAGTCAACAGCCGAAGCGCAGCATTTCAAGGTGGGATTTGCAAAGCAGGACATCACGCCGACAAAGGCCACTCCAATGAGCCTGGTAAGGGTCAAGGGACATTCGTTGATGTGGTGACCTGCGCGAAAGAACTGGAAGGCAGGATCATCCAGGCGATCAACGCCGCAGCCGCAGATATTCAGGACGCGAAAATAGGCTGGGGCACAAAGCCCGTGGCTATGAATCGGAATCGACATTCGAAGAATGAGCCGAAGCCGATCGACTCTGAACTTGGCGTCATTCGTCTGGACAATCAGGAGTTGGCTTTGGTCGGCGGATCGGGGGAGTTCTTCTGTGAGCACGGCATCCGGCTTAAACAACGATCGATGGCAGCCGAATGATCGGACGATGCAGATTAGACAGGTGTACACGACTTGACAGGACTCCAGACTTATTTCTTGTCGAGAATTCTTTTTGCAGAACGACGTGAATGGTGGATATATTGGGCAGTCGTTTGTTTTCATTGTTTAACGGCACGACTCAGGCATTCGCGGCGACTCTCTTCAGGGTGGGATTTTCAATGACTTTCACTTCCCGACGTACGGTAGTTTTTGGGAGTATTGGTTTGGTTGTCGGCAGCGTGATGCCCTGCTGGGGGAATGGGCTTCAGGCCGCTCCGCCGGAAAACGTCGAAGAATCGGTAGGATTGGTGTGGTTTCTCGGGACTGTCGAACAGGTTGTGGATGGCGTTGCCCTGATTGATTTCGGCGAAGTTCAAACGCTGCGTCAGGGAAGTATCGTGGCCGCGATCCGGTATCGTGACAACCATTTTTCGCCGCTGGGTGTTCTGGAGGTTCGTGTCAGCCATCCCACCTGGTGCCAGACAGATCGACCCGCGTCCTTTGTGCCGGAAATTGGTGACCTCGTGATGTTTGTGGAATCGCCTGGCGAACTGGGTTCTGGCGACAAGATCCGCGACGAGTTTATCCGGCATCGAATCGTCGCGAATGCCAACAACAATCGTTACTCCACCATGCGCGACTCGATCGAGGCGGATACACTGCAACGCATGCTTGAAAAACAGCCTGACTGGGTGAAAGGACAACGCAGAATCGCTGGTGTCATGCGATCGCCTTCCGTTCCCAGTGCGATGCATTCCAGACTCAAACCCTTTATGAATCAGATTCTGACGTTTCAGGATTATGAGGATCGGGGAGTCGATCTCGCTCAAGTCACACCGAAACCATGGCAGGAATTGCTGGAAGAACTGCGGTCCAGGACGGAATTGACCGACACCGAGACGCAGGAGGTCGATGCCGATGCTGCGGTCGAACCGATCGTGACGGAGAACACGGTCGATGAAGGCCAGTTGTTGAAGGTTCGCAGGGACGTGGACGAGTCGATGTTTCAGCGTTTTCCTGAAGAACGCACTACGATCGCAGCGATCTGTGCGACATTGCTGTATACAAAGACATCCAATGAACGACAGTGGATCGGTCAGCAGCTTGCCCAGAGCCAGTTTCCGGCACTCAGTAATCAGGAGCAGACGCTGATTGACATGGAGGCCATAATGCGACGCGTGCGGAAGACTGAGTGACGCAACATCGACCGGAAATCTTTAGAACCCCTGAGAATCCAGCTACACAGAGCGGTCGTGTCAGGGATTCTTATCCTCCGCGCGGGCAAATTTAAGGGTTTGTGACCGGCAAGACGCTAGCCGCCGGTGCTGACCGATTGCACAACCCGCTAGCGCTTTGCGGCTCATTCAAGAACACGTCCCTCAGTCTGGACCGCGCGGAGGATAGACAATTTTCCGGGCTCGGCTACTCTGTCGCTTTCAGAGCAATTCGCTAGAATTGAGCCGGAAATAATGGAGGACCTCCGCCCGAAGCTGTTTTCGAGAGGGGGTCCGAAGTCCGTCTGGAGAAACAGGATATGCCCAAGCGATTTCACCACAATCGGAACGAATCCGGAAGTCTGTTGGCGTCGGTCTTTATTCTGGCTCTCGGGTCGTCATGCTGTCTGTTTCTAGTGTTTGCCATGTCACCGACGTTGTTCGCAACGACAGCATGGGGAGTGGGGGGGGGGCTGTCTGTGTTCCTGACGCTGATTGTGCTGCAACGCTTTGGGAAGTTGCCGAATACCAGTCTGGAATTCATGTTTTCCTCTTCCCACAATCGCCGTGATGACGGAGCAGCAGACTATGAACCGCGCATCGCTGGTCAGTCGCGGTCGTCATCCGCCGTCGGGACCAACCAACCTATTACGGCAAAGGAAGCTCACGAAATGAAAGTGACAAGTGCGAATACGTGGGTCCCTGCAAAATCTGGTCGGAACCGAAAGAAGTAGCGGATCGAACTTACCTTTCCTGGTTGGACAGCGCCACTTTGCCCCTCTCCCCCGATTTGTTTGCGGAGATTGCGTGGTTTTTCTTTGCAGTGTCGTCGCAAACAAATTGGGGGAGAGGGCTGGGGTGAGGGGGCTTCTTTCGCAAGTTGACCTCCTGGACAGGCCCCTCATCCGGCCTGTCGGCCACTTTCTCCCCCGATTTCGGGGGAGAAGGGAACGTGGAATGACGCTACGTTAATCTGAACAATATCTTATGGCGAATCGCACTTGCTGCCTCGTGCTTTCGTTCACGCAAACAATTCCCGCACGGCTTTTCCGAGGCCGTCCTGCGTAACATAGAACGGTCTGCCTTCGATGTCGAAACCCGTTTGAGGACTGATCCCCATCGCCGTCATAATCGTGGCGTGCAGATCGGCAATCGAGACTGGGTTTTCGACCGCGATCAACGGTCGTTCTTCGGCAGTTCTGCCATACACGAAACCGCGTTTCATTCCGCCGCCGAACATCACCACGCTGGTTCCGCCGGTAAAGTGACGGTGGAGCCCATAATGCTTGATTTCCGAGATCAGATCCACGCGGTCCGTTGCCTGATCGGTCGCAGTTGAACCGGGCACACCTTCGATCAATGCATCGCGACTGAATTCAGACGCGATGACTACCAGCGTTCGTGCCAGCATTCCGCGTTGCTCGAGATCGCGAATCAACCGAGCGATCGGCAAATCCATTTCTTCGTGCATGCGCTCCAGTGTCTCATGGCCGTTGGAATGGGTATCCCAATGCAGGAAAGGAACGTATTCCGTCGTGACTTCCACGAATCTCGCTCCGGATTCGACCAGTCGTCGCGCCAACAGACAGCCCTGCCCGAAGCGACTTTCACCGTACGGAGTTCGACTCGATTCCGGTTCCAGACTGATATCGAATGCTCCCCGATGTGCGGAACTCAGCAGGCGATAGGCGTTGTCGAATGACCGCAGCATCGACTCCTGTTGATAGTCACTCATAAATCTGCGTCGAGGATTCTGTTCGACCAGTTTCTGAAACAATGCGTTGCGATTGACGAAACGTCCGTTGGTCATGGATCCCGGCGGACGGACAGACTGTGCTGCATCTGCGGGAAACGGCAGGTTCATCGGACCGAACTCGGTGCCAAAGAACCCGGCCGTGGTGAAAGCCTTCAGTTCTTCACTCTCGCCGACACCTTCCAGCCGCTGCCCGATGTTGATAAACGCCGGAATGACGGGATTGAGTGGCCCAAGCACCTTTGCGATCCACGCACCCAGATGAGGACACGCGACAGTTTGCGGCGGCACATAGCCTGTGTGCCAGTGATACTGATGCCGCGAATGCAGAATGCTGCCCAGATCCGGCTGCACAGCAGAACGAATGAGCGTGGCCCGATCCATGATCTCAGCGATCTGCGGCAGCCCCCGACAGATCTTCACCCCACTCACCGACGTATCAATCGCCGGAAAGGTGCTGAGCATATCTTTCACCGGCAAGCCGCGCCGAAAGGGTTCATAACGTTTCGGATCAAACGTATCCGGTGCGGCCATGCCGCCGCCCATCCAGATCAGGATGCAGGCATCCGCCGTGGACACAGGTTGTGCGACCGGTACATCCTGGTCAGCACGTAATTCCCGTGGGGCAGAACAGGCCAGGGCAGCTGCGGAGGCTGCCGAAAGTTGACGCAGAAAATCGCGGCGGACGATGTGTCTCGGGGCTGTTGGATCCAGTTCGAATGTCATGATTTGATAGTTTCCTGATCGTCGTCGTTTAACCGCGTGGGCATCGCCCCGCGATTGTGCTATTTGAGATTTCAAATTTGAGATTTCAAATGCTGATCGGAGCCCGCCGGGCTCGCGGTTCAACAGTCAATTCGCACTCGATCCGCTTACCAGTATAGCCGAAAACATCATCGGACCAGCATGAATTCAGGCATCATCAGAATCGCCCACAGCACATCTTCGATTTCCTGTGCAGCAGGAGCCGGGCTCAGAACACTTTCGAGGATGCTTCGTTCTTCAGTGGTTGGCATGCGGGAAAAGGCAAATTGACTCAAATGATCAATCAGGCCAGACCTGTCGTCGCTCCAGCGATCCGCCAGTTGGGTGGCTCCCTGAGTCAGATAGTTGGCAAGTGTCGATCCATTTGTCAGATCGACTGCTTCCAGCGTGGTGAGTTCCGAAGGTCTCATGGACACGATTTGTTCACGCATCGGTCGGCCCAGCGATCGCATCAGGAAGTCGCTCTTTAGTAACGATGTCCTTGTCATGCGAATGTCACCGTTGATCGACTGCAGAAGCTGGTGTTTACCACTTCCTTCGATGGACGTCGTCCAGGCTGCAATGGCTGGCACAATGACGACGGGTTTCCAGTCACCCGTGATCGTGCCCAGCCGTCCTTCTTTGAGCTGCGGGCTGTTTGGATTCCATTCCCATGTCGCATCGGTGGCCAACGTCAGTTGTTCGTGACTGGCGAGGGTAATCCGGGCGTCAAAAAACAAGGCCGCTGCATTGGGACCATTTCCCGCATTCGTCGCGACGACTACAATCTCATTCCTGCCCTTTCTTAGCAATTTCTTCAGGGAAACTGCGTGTGGCTTAGTCCAGTCATCGCCGCTTTCTACCTTCCGTCCATTCAAGAATAACACAAAGCCGTTGTCGCACGTGATGATTCCCCCGCCGGATAACACGTCATCTGACAGCGAAAATTTCTTCCGTAGACTGATTGTCTCTCCCGCCGCCGGCACGTTCCCATTCGCCGCAGATTCTCCCCAGACCCAGGATCCAGCCAGATCGAAATCCTTTAGTTCCGCTTCGTCCACGATTGCTCGGAACACCGGCGCGTCAAACGCTGCCGGAGCTGATCCCGTGATCTGCCAGACTGAATCCAAAAACTGTTCCGCCGTCATCCGACGTGCAATCGGACCACGATAAATGAATCCCTGCGATGCGGTGTCGGTTGTCTGTTCACGGACGACACTTTCCGACTGATACGCTTCCGAAGTGGCGATCAGATACAGCACTGACTTGATGTCGTACTTCTCATCCTGCAGATGCATGGCAAGAGCATCAAGCAGATCCTCGTTCCACGGCCTCGACTGCATCGCATCCAGCGGATGCACGATGCCACGCCCCATCAGCTTGTACCACAGACGATTCACAATCGTGCGTGTAAACCTTCCGTTGTCCGGATGCGTCATCAGGGCCGCAAGCTGCCGCAGTCGTTCCTCCTTCGGCGCTGCCGGATCAATCGCGCCAAGTTCTGGAAACAGCCACTTCGCCTCGGACTGCCGTCCGATGGGTTTATCACAACGATGAATCTCCACCGGCTGCGATGCATAAATCGCAGCCAGCCCGTACGCTTCGTCCAGTTTCCAGCGATCGATGAAACTGTCATGGCACGAGGCACATTTCATGTTGATGCCAAGAAACGACTGCGAAACACTCTGCGCAAACTGAATCTCGACCGTCTGTCCCGCGCTGACTTCGCCACGCCATCGAATGCCATCAATATAGCCCTGACTCGCTGCCGTCGGCGGCGCGATCAGTTCGCGTGCAAACAGATCAAAGGGCTTGTTGGACAGCAATGCCTCGTAAAGCCATCCGCTGACCTGCTGTCGCCCGCCCGTGATAAATCCCGTGCCGCTGTAATCATTCCGCAGCAGATCATTGAAGAATGTCAGCCAGTGGTCGGCGTAAGAGATTCGATTATCGAGCAATCTTCGGACGACCGTATTTCGTTTATCTGCAGCCGTGTCTGCCAGAAACTCGGCAAGTATCTCCGGCTCCGGCAACAGTCCCACCAGATCCAGACTCACACGCCGCAGGAAAACAGCATCGTCGATGCGTTGAGGTCTCGCGACCTGATGTGCCGCCAGGTCTGCATCCAGAATCCGATCGATCGGATTCTCGCGTCCGTCAACAATCGGCGGAAGATCAGGACGTCGCGGTTTCAGGGGGGGCTCCCACGCGACCGGAGCGAAAGAAAATCCATCGTCCCACGGTACGCCATCGGCGATCCATTTTTTCAAAGTCGCAACTTCGGGTGCAGTCAATCGTTCCTGATCCTCAGGAGGCATCTGAATCTCTTTGTCAGAGGCCAGAATCAATTCGATCAGCTTCGATTCGTCCGGCTTCCCGGGCTGCACGTTCCCGGAATCGACCAGCAGTTCCCGAGTATTCATCGAGAAACTGCCCTTCGCCTCTCGGCCACCGTGACAACCGACGCAATGCTGTTGCAGAATCGGCACAATGTCATGAGCGAAGTCCGTGGCCGATTGGTCCGTTTGCCCAAACCCAATCGATGGCAGTCCAACAGCTGGCAACAGAAACAAACACCATCGGATCACGGCAATTCTCGGTCGCTTCATGTTTACTTCACTGAATCATGGTGGTTCGTACAATTGCATCATGGGCTGGCCTGCATCGCGCTTGACGCGCTTCGCCCGCAACCGAAACAAGTAAGCAGATTTCGCTGAAATCTGCTCTGCCGACTTCGGCGAAGTCGGCCTACAATTAGTCGGCCTACCCTGTCGTGGGCAATGCAGGTTAGTGTGACGAGAAAACAGCGAACTGCAACCAAAAAAATAAGTCCCATAGATTCTATGGGACTTATCAGCATTTTGAACCGTCGATCGAGCAACTACGCTTCGCGACGCTTTCTGCGAACAGGCAACATGGCGAGTGCAAGAATCGACGCCGCAGCAGTTGATGTCTTTGTGGTTCGCGACTCAGCTGTTGAGTCGATGAACAAACTGCCGGACATCATCGTTGACGCCACACTTGACGGATCGGCCAGCGACTCCATCAGCTCTTCAATTGCAGCCAGTGGCATCTCGGCATCGGTAACTGGAGGCAGAGCAGGTTCGGTTACCGACATCGTGAATGGCGACGTTTCCACGGTCCCCACTTCTGCGGCTTCAGATTCTGGCTCAACTCCTGTTTTCACAACTGCATAGTACTCTTCAGCGGACAGCAGCTTTGCGGGTTCGACAAGTTTGAGGTCTTTCAGATCGAGCGATGCGGAAATCACAAAGGTCTGTGAGTTACTCCAACTGCTGGGCGTACCGAGGGAATTGAATGCCCGAATCCAAAACCGATAGGTTCCGACCCTCAAAGCCTGATTGTCCGGCAGAGTGTAAAATGAGATCTTGCCCGTGGGATCCACAGCAAACGTCCTCACCTGCAGCACGATCGTCTCGTTTCGTTCCAGATCTCGCACCAAAATCTCGTACCGGAAAGCTGCCGGATCGTGACTCCACTGAAAGGTAGGTGTGGTATCTTTCGCCGTACCCGACGGGCTGATAATCGTTGGCGTCGCGGGATTCGGGACGTCGATGCGAACGCGATACGGCACGCTCCAGTTGCTCATTTCGCCCGAGCTATTGACGCCTCGAACCATGGCCGAATAAATATGTTCCGCCAGCCGTTTATCGTTCGGGATCGTATACGACTTCGCCTGAATATTAGTCACACGAATGACGCTGGTCTTGTTCAGTGTGACGTCGTCAAGCCGGAATTCGTAAAACGGTGCATCAAATTCAGCAGTCCACGCGAACGTCGGATTGGCGTTCTCCACGGAACCAGCAGGATTTGCAACAGGCGCTGTAATGACAGGGATGCTTGGGATTGCTTCGTCGAGCGTAAAGGAGTAAGTGGCACTCCATTCCCCGACTTCATTCGCACTGTTAATCCCCCGTACAAAGGCGCGATAATTGCCCTGGGGCAGGGTGTTCAACGCGACATACTGCGTGGTCGTGAGATTCTGCTGACGAATGATCTGCGCCTGTCCGGTGGTGACGTTATTCACCCACAGGTCGTACTTGACCGCGCGGTCAGCCACTGTCCATTTGAAAGTAGGATTGGCCGTCGTCACTGTCAGGCTGCCATTCGGCCCCGTCGGCCCGGTCATTTTTGGCGTGCCAGGGGGCAGCACATCAACGGTGAATGAATACCCGGTACTCCATGGACTGAATTCATTATTGCCATTTGCCGCTCGCACCCATGCAACGTACGAACCCTGCGCCAGTGCGGGCGGGTCAAAATACGGCGTCAGGCGGGAGATATTCTCGCGACGAATGTACTGACCGGTACCGGTCGTCAAATGATTGACCCATAGGTCATACTTCGCAGCACTTTCGACGGCATTCCAGACAATGCGAGGATTCGTGTTAGTAGTCACACTCGTCGGAGCAGTGACCTTCGGGGCGACAGGAATCGGCGCATCAACCGTGAATTCAACAAAGTCGCTCCAGGCACTGGATTCGCCGACTGTGTTAAACGCCTTGACCCATGCGCGATACACACCGTCCGGCAGCGGATCGAAATGAACGTACGTGGTCCCGGCATGGGCCGTTCGAAATATGACTCTCTGCTGAGTCGTTGCATTGTTTACCCAGACATTGTAGTTGCTGGAATTGACATCGGCGGTCCATTCAAACGTCGGGAAAGATTCCGTAATGTCACCGATGGGTCGCAGAATGCGTGGTTTTGCAGGTGCAGGAATATCAATCGTGAAATCAACATAGTTGCTCCAGGAGGAGAATGTGTCATCAGCGGCAATCGTGCGTACACGAGCCTGATAGTCTCCTTCTGGAAATTGATATGCAGCCAAGTGACTTAAGCCTATGACATCGCGAGTGTAATAGGCCGCGAGATTGAGTGTCAGGTTATCCACCTGAAGTTCATAGTGATCTGCATTTGCCCCGATTGTCCATTCGAAGAGGGGAATCGGTTGAGTCAGCGTTCCGACAGGACTAATCATCGTTGGCGTTGACGGGAATGGAATCACAATTCCGGTCAGCGCGTACTGACCGATCGCTCCGTACTGTCCGGTGCTTGAAACGCCAACGTAGTAGGTTCCTGCGGTCACGCTCGCCGACACGGATGCATCAAGTGTCGTGGCTAAGTCGGATTGCGCAATCAGCACGCCGCTGGAATTGTAAAGTGACAGCACCAGGTCCAGATTTGTGCCACGGTTCACGTTGGTGATCGAAGGGTAAATGCTTTGCAGGTCCAGACCCCGAACGTCGAACGATATGGCTCCGGAATTCGTCTCAAACTGGAACATGTCGATATCATTGTTCTGTTCGAGAATCCCGCTGGCCGATACGTTGGGAGAAGTGACAACAAGCGGAGTCGCTGTCTGGATTGTGTTTCCATGGTCATCCCGCCGGAACTGAACGACCCGATTTCGGTTGCCGGTGATGATTGCAAAGTCATCCTGAAACGTGGTCGCGTTGACAACACCCGGGGCATTGGACCATGTCTCCCGTGCCGAACCGTAGGGTGCTCCCATGATCGGCCCAAGATCCGGTCGACCAGAGTCATATCCGGCGGTTTGATTACCATTTGCATCGTACACGGCGTTATGGTTCAGCCCGAGCGTGTGTCCAACCTCATGTGACCCGGCAAGCGCGCTGCCCTTCATATGGTCCGTAAAGCCTCTGCCTGTATTGTCAGTGAATACGTAACAGGTGTTTACGGGACCACCATTGAAGGAATCCAGGAAGGCGACTCCTCCTGCATTACCCAACCACGAACCATTTCCGCCGATTGAAACCAGCACTGCTTCAAAATCGTTGTACGTTCCCGGGTCTATCGTCGTGACGTTGAAGTTGAAGAGAGAAAAGTCTTCCGACATGCGATACCACAATTCTTCGATCATTCGCAACTCCTCGTCGCTGAATGTCGTAAGATCATTATCGACGTCGAAGACCGGAGTCACCACCGGGCCTGTCAGACCGTCACCGCGGACACCGGGCCAATCCTGCGTTTCTATGTGACCGTCAAAATCCAGGTAAATCGTGAGAGGCGCGCCGGGATTGCTGTTCAACTTCGGAATGGCTGTTAGCGGATTCATTTGCTGCGGATTGGGATTGCCAGCAAGGACACCGCCACCTACATACGGAGGCGAGATCGCTATCTCGCTCAGCAGGCAGCGATCTTCGACGACTTCGACCTGTACAGGCTGCGTGGTCGTCAAGCCGTTGCGGCGAGGGCCGCGATGCTGTCGCCGCCTGCTGCCGGTGGTAAATACGAATTTCAGTGAACGTAGAAACAATGAGTTTGATGTCATCTGCGAGACCCTGAGCGATTCAGACAGAGTTGTCAGAAAACGAAAAAAACGGCACGCATGCACTCCATGACGTCAATCATTCGCGCAAAACGACACCGACACGCTGCGTATGGGACGCAGAACCCTATGGAAATCCAACACAATCCTGGGAACTGTATCAAAATCTCCCAAAGATTTGCCAATGTCCGAGATTTTTCTGCTCCGCCGGACCTCACTGCGATATTGCTGATTGCTACGTCGCAGACAGATTTGGAGCGCAGAACTTTCGGACGTCCCGGTTTTCATCGGAGACTGAATGGCACTGGAATCAGGATTTCCTGCCGTTCCTGGCTCCCCCAAACTCGCCTCAATCGACCCTGCCACGATATCTTACCTGTTCGGAATAAGCCCACAACGATCAACTGCCATTTATTGTCACAAAATGCATACCGACTGCAATCCTCAGGATTCCGCAACACGCTGTAATCAACAGCCTCAAGTCCCAGACATGGCTGGACAGTCTGTGATTTTGCAGGGTGGGACCAGCGCCAGCGCAGGCACACCATGCTTGTGATTCGGTGTGCCTGCGCGTTGCTTGTCACACCCTACGGGATATGCACGGTCACAATCTTTGGCCGACCGTCGATCCACAGGCTGAATGGGCAGAAAAATCAGACCGATTCGGATACAATCACCTGATCTCATGAAGGGACCGATCATTGGGTTTTCTCGCAAAGGTTCAAATCTACTGCTTCCTGCTGAGTTACGCCGTTTCCCTGATCGGCGAAATGTGGCTTGTTCTGCGCCGACAATCATCTTTAGCTCGCATGGTTGTTCTCGCATTCACACTCGCTGGCTTTCTGGCTCATTCCGCCTATCTGATTACTCGCAGCCAAACTGCTGGATTGCCGCCGTTGCTGAGCAGTCAGCAGGATTGGCTGTTGGTTCTCGCGTGGATTGGTGGGCTGTTGTACCTCGTGCTGTTGTTGACACATCGGCAATTGGCTCACGGCGTGTTCATGTTGCCCGCCATCCTGCTGCTGGTGATCGTCGCTGTTTTTGTCAGCCGCCAGGCGACCGGCAATCTCGACCAGCTGGCTTTGCGGAGACTGGGGATGTTTCACGCCGCGTCGCTCGTGCTGGGTATCGCGGCCGTCGTGGGTGCGGCGATCTCCGGAATCATGTATCTGCTGCATCATCATCGTCTGCGAAGTCGAACAGGCTGGCTTCAGAGATTGACACTCCCCAGCCTTGAGAATCTGACGGCCATCAATCGCTGGATGGTCGTGTTCTCGGTCCCCTGCCTGACGGTCGGTCTTGTCACCGGCTTCATCCTGATCTTCTGGTCGCGCAGCACCAATGCCGGGAATTCCATCCGCTGGACTGACCCGACTATCGTTACGACGGTGATCGTCTGGGTCGCCATGATCGTGCTGCTCATTCGAGTCCTCACAAGTTCTCATCAGACTGGCAAAGCCGTAGCGCAGCTATCGCTGCTGAGCGCTGGCTTTTTGCTGACGACGGTGCTGGGGCCGATGATCCTGTCCGGTTCCGGTAATCTGAGTACGTTTCATTCCGGCTCGGCCGTCCCGAAAACAGGCAAGGTTGGCACTGCACCCGTTGATGCCGCTCCAGATCGACAGGACGTGCCGCGATGAACGTGCTTGTCGTCAGTTGCAATCATCACAAAGCCGGCGTGCAGCTTCGAGAGCGACTCGCGTTTTCAAACCCCGAGGAGCTCCAACGGGCGTATCAACAATGGCATGAGGTGCATCCGGATTCAGAACTTGTCGTGCTTTCGACCTGTAACCGTGTCGAGATCTACGCGGCTGACGAACAGGACAACGCTGGCGTCTCGTTCGATGACATCACGCGGTTTATTTCACAGTTTCACAATGTGCCAACCGACGAATTCGTGGATTCTGTCCTGGCTCAATCCGGCGTGGATGCGGTGTCGCACCTGTTTCAGGTCGCTTGTAGTATCGACAGCATGGTCCTGGGCGAACCGCAGATCGTGAACCAGGTCAAAGAAGCCTACCGCATCGCGCAGGAACACGACGCCTGCGGTCCGCTTACCAATGTCCTGTTCCAACATGCACTTAAAGTGTCGGCTCAGGTTCGCACGGAAACAGGACTTGCCGACGGACGTGTGTCAATCGCCAGCGTCGCCGTCGGGGATTTCGGCAAGAGCATTTTCAGCCGTTTCGACAATAAGACCGTGCTCGTGATTGGGGCCGGCGAAATGGCGGAGGAAACGCTCACCTACCTGAAATCCGAAGGCGCGTGCAGGATCGTGGTGGCCAATCGCAGTCGAGACCGCGCTGAACGTCTGGCCTCACAGTTTCGTGGCGAAGCCGTCGATTACGCAACGCTGGACGACTGGCTGACCAAAGCCGACGTGATCATCAGCACGACTGGGTCCTCCGAAATCCTGATCTCCAGAGAGCGATTTGCCGCCGCGCGAGCCCGCTCAAACTGCCATCCGGTGTTTATTCTGGATCTTGCTGCACCTCGGGATTTTGATCCTGAAGTCTCGACGGTCGATGAGAACGTCTTCCTCTACGACATTGATGCGCTCGAAGAAACCTGCAACCGCAACCGCAAAGCGCGAGAGGCCGAAGTCCACAAAGCGATGGTGATCATTGCGAACCAGACACAGACCTTTATGCAGGAAATTTATCACCGTGCCACGGGCCCCGTGATCCATCGCTTGCGAGAACACTGGCACGATATCAGTCGCGGAGAACTCGAACGCCTGTACCGCAAACTTCCGACACTTGACGATCCACAACGTCAGGCCATTGAAGCCACCATCCAGCGCATCGTCAACAAGTTACTGCACCCGCCGCTCGAAGCCCTCAAAGATGAAGCCAAAGCCGGCACACCCGAAGGTCTGCTGCACGCCATTCGCCGTCTGTTTTTCTTCGGCGAAAAGTGAGGGCCGTTCGAGATACAATTGACCGCTTTGTGCCGAATCAATTTTAGCCGCAGGGCGGTTGGCGTTGGTTCGTTTAACCGCGTGCCCATCGGGCCGCGATTGTTCTACTTGAAATTTCGTATTTGAAATTTGAAATACGAAGCGCGGGGCGTTGCCCACGCGGTTAAACAAATGTGTCATCTGCAGCCGCCCGTGGTATCAGCACCCGCGCATAAATTCTTTCGTTTAACGGCGAGCCGCAGGCGTACGCGGAAGCAAGCTGAATTCGCCTACGCCTACGGCTCGCCGTTAAACGATGTATGCCAAATCAATTTTGACCAGGTGCTTAAATCGACGCCATTGGAAGGAGGGATGCCGAATATCACACAGTATTCTTTGCAAAGCGGTTAATCGATAGAAAATCGATATCCAGCGATGTTCCTCCCTGTTGGATCAGTTCTGCCGCAGCTTCACCCAGCACGCTTGCGAACTTGAACCCGTGCCCCGAAAAGCCGGCCCCGACAACCAGCGGCAGTTCCGAGAGTTGATCGAACAGAAAGTGACCGTCGGGGCTCATCGAGTACAGGCAGACGGCGGAACGACACGGTTCGGACTCGACGTTTGCCAATCGCTCAGATACGAATTGGCTGACTGGTCTTTCGTCTTCCGGGAAAACATGTCTCTCAAGCGTGGACGGATTCTCAACCGTCTCGCCGCCCGTATGTTCGCCAGTCTTGATTGTCCGCCCGTCGATGCTCGGCAGTCCGTAGAACTGTCCTTCCGGCAGATCGAGAAAGAAGATAGGTGCCCCCAGGGGATCGCCCCAGTCAGCGGACTGAATCGGATACCAGAACAACGTCTTGCGACGGACGGTAATCAGTCGTGCATAGTCGGGAATCAGTTGACTGGTCCAGGCACCGCATGTCAAAACGCCGGCCCCTGCTGAATACGTTGCGCGATCTGTCCGGACCGATAACTGGCCAGGTGCCCCGGAAATCTTCTGCACCGTTTCGCCGCATCGCAACTGAGCCCCCCGGGCTTGTGCGAGATCCAGATGTGCGGCAACGCAGTCCTCAACCCGGAGAAATCCCGCCGTGGATTCCACGGTTGCTTCATGATCTTGAGGTAAGTTGAACATCGGAAAGCGTCGGAACACTTCTTCGCGAGTCAGATTTTCCAACGGCAGATTGTGAAGTCGCGCGGACAGTCGTGCTCCCTCAATCACTTCCGAACCCGGCGGTCCTGCCAGCAGAAGATCACGGCGTTCGATCAGCGGCTGATGTGATTCTTCAGCCAGGTCCTCCCAAAGATCCCATGCTCGATGCAGCAAGGGCACATAATTCGGATGCTCGAAATACGCCTTGCGGATGATGCGCGTCTCGCCGTGAGAACTTCCCTGGTCATGTGGCGGATGGAAGCGATCGATGCCGATGACCTTCAGGCCGCGTCGGGCCAGATGATACATCGCCGCCGCCCCGAAGCCGCCACAGCCCATCACAATTACATCGCATTTTTCTGTAGACATTTCATGCTCCACTCGTCTTCGGGCTCCGACCGAGGACGCACTGCCTCTGAGGCTCCGCCTCCTCTTCTATGTAGTCGAATGCCAGGATTTCCGCAGGGTAGGCGAGTGTGTTGGAGATTTTTACCGATTGGCAGCAGGTGGAGCAAGAAGCTGAGGCGGAGCCTCGGGGCAGTGCGTCACCGGGCAGAGCCCGGGGACGAGTGGACCTCTACTTCAATAGCTGTTTTTGCACAAAAAACTCATAGCCGTTTTCAGCTTTACGAACTCGAAAATACGTCCTGCGGATTTCGCCAGGCATGTGGCCACCGAATTCCTGTTCGATTCTGGACATTTGTGTTTCTGTTTCGGAAGTGTAGAAGTGGAGTATGTCGGCGCTCGATGCATCAATGTTGGCTTTCTGAAATAGCTCGACATCAGCCTCGCGACGTCCCTCGCTCCCCTCAGACCACCTCAAAAACAGTCGTCGCTCCCGGAGTGCGGTATGTGCATCAATCTCATGCGTCGTGGGTATTTCCGCATTCATGTTGTTCAGGTACACAAGTCGCCCTTCCGTCGGAAACACGGCTGCCAGTTCGATCCCGAAGAACTCAAGCTGTGCGGCATAATTCTTCAGATCACCTTTGTCGGCGAATTCCACAATCCACCGATGTTCCGGTTTCGGGCCTCCATGAACCCTGTCTTCCCCCCATCCAAGACGAGAAGTTCCCGTTCCGTCGGCACTGCCCGCGCTGTTCGAACTCTGTTTGTAGCTGATCGCATCTGGTGCGACGATTGTCGCTGCATTCTCGGAGACCTCGACCGGCTGTTCAACCATTTCTTCCAGTTCTGTGACGCTGGTTTCTTCATTGGCAATCGATGAATCGTGATTGGCATCCTCGGGAGACTCTACGTCCTGCGCCGAAATCGGCGCATCAGGTTCAAAACCTTCGCCGACTGCCTGAATCAGCGGGCTTTGCGGCCCGATCGTCATCGGCGCGAATTTCGAGAACCAGAGGCAGATCATTACGCTCAGCGTCAGCACGGCGAAAATGACGGCAGTCGAAAGCGCCGAAACCGTCACATCGTACTTTGTCAATTTAATATGCGGCGTCCGTTTTTCGCGTTCTGTGCGGGCAATCAAACTTGAAACGTTCGACATCGGAGTACCTTGCAGGGTCATGGAAATGATCGAGAACGAAACGGAAAACAATTCAGAATTGCAAGTCATGTTAACGCGGGGCCATCCATTTTGAAATCTCTGTTTGCGTCAAGAAGGCAGCTTCGAGGGCGAACAAAACGGGGACAGGGTGTGCCGGGATAAACCGGTTTGGAATAGGATGTGTCAAACGGGGCCAGCCCTTTGGCTCTGACCGTTGGATCGAAGAGACTGCCAAACAACTGCACCTGGAGTCAACGCTGCGATCTCCTGAAAGGCCAAGGCATTCCCAATGAGTCGCGTGAAATCCCACGGAACCCCAATCCGGGCGGATTCCAGAAATTCGGGCTTGTCGAACTCAACAAACTGGACCTGTCCCCGTTTTGTTCGCGATGCCCCGCTTCAACCAAAACCCGTCGTAGGACATCAGCCGGAATGTTCTCTCTCTCCATGATCCCTTCATTCTCAGCGCACGACTGCCATCATCCGGCACGCGCGAGTAAGGCAACCATTGGAAAACGACCGATCGCGTGCTTGGCGTGCATGGCTTTGTTCGGCATCGGTTAGCTGTTGATTCACTGGTCATTCTTATTATCGTGCAAGCTCGTTAGCTAATCAACCACGTGGCAAACTCACGCCACAAATCGCTTGGCCCTATCATGGCAGCTCTCACGTTACTCCACAACCAAACGACCAAGCCACCCCATAACGAAACAGGGTGTATTTGACCACGAACAAGTCGGTCGTGAACAGCACCTGCGAAAAGTAAAGCCGTCCACGGAACAAGAATAATCGCCGGATGAAAACCTCGCAGGAACGGCGAATGTCCAATGATATGAGAGAGAGAGCCGCTGGCATCAAAGCGCCCACCGTAGCCAGCAACATGAGACGTTTGTGAGCATCAGGGCGGTGCCGAAAGAGTATACCCATTGCAACCAAGATCCCGAAGCACAAAAGATCGCCAAGTTGAAAGACCATCACCATCAACGGATCGCCAGATTCTCCGATTAAATCACCGCTCAGATCAAAACCCCGGCGCGCCATTGCGATCGTCGTAAAATAGCCGGACACAAGCATGATGACCGCGAGTCCAGCCCCGACACAGCCCAACAGACGATGCACGGCAATCCGTCGGTTGAAGACGAGTAACGCCTGCGCAAGAAACAAGGCGAGCCATGCGCTGAAGACGGCACCATGAACTCCTACGGCCCAATTCAACGGTGCCTTGCGAGAGGCGGGGTCGAATATCGCGGGAGCAAACCCGGCCAGCGCGGTCGCGCCTGCCGCGAGTGCCATACCGATGTAGAACCGCCCCTCTGCTCGGCGAATCACAGTCGCCGCAGGAATTGTCGAAGCAGTATCAGCAGGCATGAGCTGAACCTTAGGGGATGTATGTGACAGTCTCGTGTGCCGAACGACCAGCACCACCGGATTGCGGAGTGTGATGCTTCCATTTAAAACTCGGCACCGGCCGCAATTCCGGTGCATGCGATTGTTCAAGTAAGCCGCTGTCGCGGCGGGGGTTGATGGGGATGATAGCAGTAGCTGGCTGAAACGTCTGCGGGATTTTTCTTGCTCGCCCCAGATCGCGTTTGTACCATCATCTCAACGCGATCCCGCTCCGCAACATCATCGCGACCTGGACCGCCTGCTTGGAGATGGCTTACTGCGCTGTGCGAGTTGTTTCAACCCACAGACGGCACTCCGGGCAGGAACTGCCGTCGGGCACCGTTGCGGATGCTTGCCCGATACCAGGAAGACAATCGAATTCACTCATCGCCTCATCCGAGGTGATAAGTACC
>CAMAVB010000141.1 GCA_945861465.1 Candidatus Kuenenia stuttgartensis | reverse complement strand
ACCAATTTCGTCGATTCGCGAATTTCAGACGACATTCAGACGGTCGATGATGAGGCGTTTTACACAACCGATGCGTACGCCGACCGCTCGGTGGACTGGATCGAGAAGAACAAATCAAAACCGATGTTCCTTTATTTGCCGTTCAACGCTCAACACGCGCCGCTGCAGGCTCCGCAGATATATCTGGACCGGTTTCCTGGCATCACTGACGAGAAGCGAAAACTGTTCGCTGCGATGATGTCGGCCATGGACGACGCTGTGGGCCGCGTGATGGGAAAGGTTCGCGAGATCGGGCAGGAAGAGAATACTCTGTACTTCTTTATTGGCGATAATGGTGGTCCGACGAACAGCACGACGTCCCAAAACGGCGGACTGCGCGGCTTCAAGCAGGAGACGTATGAAGGCGGTCCACGAGTTCCGTTCTTCGCGCAATGGAAGGGTAAGCTCCCGGCTGGAGAAGTATATGAGTCCCCCGTGCAGAATCTCGACGTGCTGCCGACAATTGTGACTGCTGCCGGAGGCACTGTGGATCCTGCCTGGAAGCTCGACGGTGTGGACCTGATGCCGCATCTGACGGGAGGCAACACGTCGCGTCCTCACGAACGACTGTACTGGCGTTTTGGTGCGCAATGGGCCGTGCGTTCGGGAGACTACAAGCTGGTGGTGTCCAAAGGCGGCAGCGGAAAACCGGAACTCTACAACCTTGCTGTCGATCAGAGCGAATCCAAAGATCTCGCCAGCGCTGACCCGGACAAAGCCAAAGAACTGCAGGCTCTCTGGGACATTTGGAGTGCCGAGCAGGCAGAACCCAGCGCTGTTGATGCTCCAGCTGGTAAAGGTAACAGGAAGACCGGTGGAAAAAACAAAGAGAAGGCGGCGAAGTAACGTTCCGGAGCTCGGAGTTCTGCAGGAAAGATTCCATTTTGCTGTAGCCGGAGTCGTCAGAATTCGGGACGTTCTAAACCTGCCGTAACCCGCCAGAGTTCTCACGAACTCTACGGCTTCACTTTAGGCGACAACAGTTTGTCGAACAGGAAGTCGTTACCGGTGGCATACCTTTCAGAGCTGGAGAACCCCGGCACGAGTAGATGGCATTCATGACCGGCGGCGTCGGATTTCTCTTTGAGTTTCACGCCGAACACAGGGTGATGAATGCCATGACCCGCTTCTCTGCAGGGCAGATCCATCTCCGCGCTGCAGGTCATGAACAGCGGAGGGTCCTGCCCATCCACGTGATTGATGGGCGAAAACTCGTAGTAGACATCGCGATGCCTGTCGTAGTTTCGCATCGCGTCCTCAATGGACTTTTCGCCGACGGCCCGATGAATCATGGAATGATCGAGAACCTTTGGACCCAGCCAGCCCTCAATCACCTTCGGATCGATCGATGTCTGGCCGACAGACACGGCCGCAGCGCAAACGCGAGTTGAAAGTCGCAGAATCGGATCGTTTGAATCCGGGTCCGCCATGTCGTCATGCAATAACAGCCACATCGAGGTACAAGCCCCGGCGCTGGGACCTGTCAGGGCGATGCGACGCTCGTCAATCATCCATTCAGCTGACCTTGAGCGAAGGAACTGAATGGCTCGCGCGGCATCGTGAACAGGCGCGGGCAGAGGATACTCCGAAGTGAGACGATAGTTGATCGTCGCAAAAGAAATTCCCCGATCCAGAAACGGCTGAATCTCTGGCCCTTTCTTGCTCTTGTCTCCGGTCCACCATGCGCCGCCGTGGATATAGATGATGACGGGGCGTGCTCCTGCAGCGTCGGCCTTCCAGAAGTCGATGACGTTGCGAACGTCCGGGCCGTAGGAGATGTCGATGTGTGTGGGAGTTGGCTGTTTTGGTTCATCTGCCAGAAGCGCCGGTAAGATGAGCGGGAAGAAACACACCAATGCCGCGATTCGAAAGTTCATCATGAGCTCAGTTTCCCAGCGGGTTGCAGGTTCTGAATATCGACGCGAGAGTTGTCATACAGACGACTGATCGACTGCGACCGGCGCGGGAATTTCTCGGGAACTGAGCCGGAAAGGCGCTTCGCCGGAACCGCCCGACGGATACAATCGCAATCTGAGGAGCAGAGTCAAGTCCAATGTCCTTTCTTGATCTCTTCCTGGTAACCACGCTTGCCGGAACTTTTGTGATACGGAGAAATCACCGCTCTGGCAAGCGTGGCTTCGCTCAGTTGCGGGCAACGCCTGAACTTAACGGCAATCGCGGGCGCGACAATTCAGTCTTGCTGTATGCAATTGTCAAAGAACAGAAAGCTCTGGTTAAATGGTCAGGAGAACAGAATACCGACGCATCATCTTGTTCGCCACTGTGCTGTGCGCATTGGGTGACGTCGCAATGGGACAGGACAGCGGCAGCGCTGGTCCGGCTCTCATCGTCGAGAACGCAACCGACCGCGAAACCGGCGGTGATTCGCCGCTTCCGACGCTCGAAGAACTTAAGGCAGTGGGGGCGCTCCGTTCGAGTTATCGAAAGCATCAGCACCGTCCAGTGGAAAAAGAAGTTCCAGAGCCGGAAATCGCAGTATTTCGCAAAGACATCCAGCCGGTCCTGAAAAAAGCCTGTGTTCAATGTCATGGACCTGAGACTCAGGAAGGCAACATTCGGATCGACACGCTGGATCCGGATTTCCTCCGCGGAAATGATGTGAATTGGTGGCTCGAGATCATTGCCGTGTTGAGCAACGGTGAAATGCCACCTCCCGACGCAGCCAAGTTGACGGACGAAGATCGCAGCAAATTGATCGAATGGCTTTCCTCGGAAATCCAGGTGGCATCCACGGTGCGTCGCGCCGAGCAGGGGCATTCGTCGTTCCGACGCATGACTCGGTACGAGTACAACTACGTGCTGCAGGATTTACTCGGACTTCCGTATGATTTTGCCAGAGACTTACCGCCAGAGTCCACTTCGGAAGACGGCTTTCAGAACAGCTCTGAATTGTTGCACATGTCGGCAATCCAGTTCGCCACTTATCGCGACTTGAGTCTGAGTGCTTTCAAGAAGGCCACCGTACAGGGCGAACGGCCTCCGCTGATTCACTGGAGCATATCGATGCAGGCTGCCTCAGCCGCTGAGTGGGAAAAGCAGGACGAGAAACTGGAGAAGGTCAGGCAGCAGCACAAAGACGATCCAGACAAGTTGAAACAGGAACTCGAACGGCAGACGACCGAGTTTCAGGGTCGGCGAAATAGTGTTCACTACAAAAACCTGAGCACAGGGCGGACTGCGGGAGTGGCCTGGGATTATGGTGAGGCGAAATACGCATGGCCACCGACTCCGACTCCAGCCGAGATTCCGATCGCCTTTGAGCACGTGGCCATTATCCCGCCGGGACAAAATCTGGTTGTCGAACTGGGCGACACCATTCCAGACGAAGGAACGTTTCGAGTTCGAGTCCGTGCTTCGCGAACGACCGTCGAGGACATCTGCATGCCCAGCCTGCAACTGGAATTTGGCTGGCAGGCGAGCAACGATTCGCAGGCCTCCGTTCGAATCAGTGACCATGACCTCGTCATTGATGCAGCTCCTGGGCAAGCGGAATTTTATCAATGGGACATTCCGCTGACTGAAGTTCACCCGCGTAATTCGGTGCGCAGGGTTTGGAAAATGGGAGATTTGCCGAGCCCTTCTGAATTCATCCGAATCGTAAACAGCTCAGTCTCACGGGGCGACATCCAAATTGACTTTGTGGAGGTGACAGCGCCAGTTTACGACCAATGGCCCCCGGAGTCGCATCAGCGAATTTTCTTCGACAGCGAGAATATTGCGGACGAGTCCGTCTATGCGAAAGAAGTGCTGACGCATTTCATGTCGCGTGCCTGGCGGCGGCCCGTGACTGATGCGGAGGTTGACCAAAAGCTGGCTCGGTTCAACAAAATTCGCCCCGAGTGCGATAATTTTCAGATGGCGATGATTGAAGTCCTGGCGACCGTGCTTTCTTCGCCGAAGTTTCTCTATCTCGTGCAGGCGGATTCGGCCCAACCGCAGGCGGAAGGCCTGAGCCTGGACGAACTGGCGACCCGCCTTTCGATGTTCCTCTGGTGCAGCACGCCTGACGCAGAACTGCTGGATCTGGCGGCAGGCGGACAGCTCAGTAACGGTGACGTCCTGATCAGTCAGGTCCAACGAATGCTGGCCGATGTACGGTCCCGGCGACTCTCGGAACAATTTGTGCGTCAGTGGCTGGGAATGCAGCTGCTGGATTTTCTTCACGTTGATCGCAAGGTCTATCCGCAATTTGACGCATCTTTGAAGGAGGCGATGCAGGAGGAACCCGTTGCTTTCTTCCATGAAGTGCTGCAGAACAATCACACGGTGCTGGATTTTCTCCATGCAGACTACACGATGGTGAACGAGCGACTCGCGAAACACTATGATATGAATGACGTCTGCGGAAACCATTTCCGCCGCGTGCATCTCGAACCGCAGCAGAGACGAGGCGGCTTGCTGACTCAGGCGGGACTGTTGGCCATGAATTCCGATGGCAAAGACTCGCATCCGCTAAAACGCGGCATTTGGTTGCTGAAGAGTCTCTTAAACGATCCTCCTCCTCCACCGCCGCCCGCTGTTCCCGAAATCGACCTTGCTGACCCGGAGATCGCAAAGTTGACTCTCAAGCAGCGGATCGAAAACCACCGAAACCACGCGGCCTGTTTGTCGTGTCACGCAAAGATTGATCCCTGGGGAATCGCTTTAGAGAATTTCGACGCCGTCGGCAGCTGGCGGACGCAAGTCCAGGGGCAACCGGTCGATGCGTCCAGTCTGATGTTCAATGGGCAGAAGCTTGACGGCATTGATGATCTGAAACGTTTTCTGCTGGAAAATCGACAGGACCAGTTTACGCGCGCGATGGTTTATAAGATGACAACGTATGCACTGGGCAGACCCCTGACATTTGGTGACCGCTCACGCGTTGACCAGATCACCGCCGATCTTCGGCAGCAGAACGACGGACTTGCGACACTGGTGATACTGATCGTCACAAACCCGATATTTCAGTCGAAATAGCTTTTCACCCTCCCTCTGAAAGGTGGAAAACCATGAAAGTCAACAGCACTATGAAAACCAGCCTCATGTCGCTCGACCGTCGACGATTCCTGCGTGGTGCCGGAGTTGCACTCGCGCTGCCGTTGTTTGAGTCATTCCCGAAGTTCGCCGGTGCCGCCGAACAGACTGCCGCACCGAAACGACTCGGCTGTTTTTACATGCCGGATGGCGTGCCGATGCCGCTGGCGGCGGATCCGGCTTATCAGGACTGGGCATGGTTTCCGCATGGCAAAGGGAAGGACTTCAAGCTCACAAAATGTCTCGAGCCGCTGGAACCATTGCGCAGTGAGTTGACAGTTTTGTCCGGGTTATCGCATCCTTCGGCCCGCAGCATTCATGGCCATTCGAATGCGGATCAATTCCTGACCGGAGCGCCCACCGGGCCTTCGGGAGACTATACGAACTCCATCTCACTCGATCAGGAATTCGCGGCTCACGTCGGCGATCAAACCCGATTTTCATCATTGGTGATGTCCACCGATGGAGGCACGGGAACTCCCCGCGGAACTCACACCATGTCGTTCAATCGGAGTGGTCGATCGATCCCGGCGGAACACCGGCCGAAGCGGATCTTCGACATGCTGTTCGTGAAGAGCGATGACGACGCAGCACGTCGCCTTGCACTCAGTCAAAGTGCCCTTGATGATCTTCTGGCCGATGCTCGTTCGTTGCGAAGTACGCTGTCGGCCTCCGATCAGAAATCACTGGATGAGTATCTGCAATCGGTTCGCGAAACCGAGATAAGGATCGAAAAGGCCAAGCGATGGTTCAACATTCCGTATCCCACAGTTGATGTCGATCATTTGAAACTTGACATCACTCCCGACGATCCACGAGGTTATCTTCAGACGATGTTCGAACTGATCTACCTCGCGTTCAGGACGGATTCCACGCGAGTCGCGACGTACCAGATCGGTCGGGAAAACGGCATCGGTGTCAGCGACTATCTGGCTCGCGCGGTTGGGTTTAATCTGACTCATCAGCTTACGCACGAGACAAAGGAACCTGACGGCTGGAAGAACTTTGGCACCTACTGTCGGTTTCTCAGCGAAGTCTACGGCAGCTTTGTTGAAAAACTGAAAGCGACTCCCGAGCCCGGTGGCAGTGGTCAGATGCTGGACAACACGCTTCTGTTGTTCGGTTCCGCGTCGAGCGCTTTCCACCTTAGCCGCAACTACCCGCTGATTCTGACTGGCGGCAGGAACATGGGATTCAGGCACGGTCAGTACCTGAACTACGCCGGCGACAAAGCCGCCGGTGGAGCCTGGGACGGCGGCACAGAACCCTGGCAGATTGACGCCGCTCGTGAGGACATTCCGCTGTCAAATCTCTTCGTCACCATGCTGCAGCGACTCGGCATCGAGACCGAACGATTCGCCGACAGCACCGGCACACTGACTGATGTTTGACGACCGTTCGGCCTGACAGGGTCCGCCACTCATTCCAGCGATTCCTGTCCCTCATCATTTGTTCTGCTTCAGTGGTTTATCATAACATGCTGAGGCACCGTTGTTCCCGCGTCGCTGTAGACTGGCTTTGACTGGCAGGAATTGAACGGCATTCGTCAGAATTCAGCGTACTGGAAAAAACAATGTACAACGCTCTTCGATCGCTCCTCCGTTCAGGGGTCCTGCTGCTCGTTGGAACAGCCTTCTGTGGCACGGCCTCGTTTCTTGCTGCACAGGAGAAGGCGACTCCCGCAGCGACGTTGACGATCGACACGATCTTCGCCGAACAACAATTCAAGCTCGAACCTTTTACCGGGCATTGGCAGGACGACAGCCAGGGATTTGAATTGATCCGCAAGGATCCGGTGACTGGCGCGAATTCGATTGTGAAGATCGGCCTCACCACTCCCCAAGCGGAAGAGACTTTGGTCCCCAGTGACTGGCTGCGACCGACACCAAACGACAAACCGCTGAACATCGACGCCTATGAATGGTCCGCTGATCGCACGAAGTTACTGATCTTCACGAACACGCGCCGCGTCTGGCGGCTCAATACGCGAGGAGACTACTGGGTCCTGGAACTACCGAGCAAGCGGCTCTACAAACTCGGTGGTGACCTGCCCGAAGCGACTTTGATGTTCGCGAAGTTCTCACAGGACGCGACGAAAGTCGGTTATGTACACGAACGAGACATCTACGTTCAAACGCTGGCCGATCAATCGATTGTGAAACTGACGGCTTCCGACGCGCCGACGAAAATCAATGGGACTTTCGATTGGGCCTATGAAGAAGAATTCTCGCTTCACGACGGTTTTCGATTCAGTCCCGATGGGAAAAGCATTGCCTTTTGGGAGATCGATGGGTCTGGAATCGAGCTGTTTCCACTCGTCGATAACACTTCCACTTTGTATCCCAAAATTCAGTACATCCCGTACCCGAAAGTCGGCACGACAAATCCGGCGGCGCGAATTGGAATCATCGATCTCGGAACGCTCGCAACAACATGGGCAAAGATCCCTGGCGATGTTCGCGAAAATTACCTGCCGCGCATGGAATGGGTGGATTCCAGTCAACTGGCAATCCAGCAGCTCAACCGCCGACAAAATCAATGGAAACTGTACCTCGCCGATGCGGTTTCGGGTGACGCGAAGGCCGTCCTGGAAGAGGAGGACGCCGCCTGGATCGATGTCCACGACGAGACAATCTGGCTCAACGACAAGTCGCGGTTTCTCTGGTTAAGCGAAAAGAGTGGTTGGCGACACATCTATCTGGTTTCTCGCGACGGCCAATTGATTTCGCCGCTGACCTATGGCGAGTTTGACGTGATCGAAGTTCTGGGAATCGACGAGGACGAGAAGCTGGTCTACTTCTACGCTTCGCCAGACAACGCCACGCAAAAGTATCTGTATCGAGTCAACCTTGATGGCAGCGGGCTGAAGCGAGTCACTCCGGCGAATCAATCGGGAACTCATCGGTACGTCCTGTCTCCGGATCGCAAGCGAGCCCTGGTGACCGTGTCGCGATTCGCTGAACCGCCGCGGACCGATGTCGTGCGTCTGAGCGATCACTCCGTGGAATTTATTGTCGATGCCAACGATGCGCTGAAAAGTAAGGTCGCCGGGTTGCAACTCCCGGAGCATGAGTTCTTTCGAGTCGATATTGGT
Organism: Candidatus Kuenenia stuttgartensis; assembly: GCA_945861465.1. GTDB lineage: Bacteria > Planctomycetota > Planctomycetia > Planctomycetales > Planctomycetaceae > SXXK01. The sequence continues at coordinate 10,699 of CAMAVB010000141.1, read as the reverse complement.
CAGGGTGTTGAGCTGGACGCCTGGAGTATTCTGCCAACGAATTTCGATCCGAAAAAAAAGTACCCGCTGATTGTCTTCGTCTACGGTGAACCAGCCGGACAGACGGTTCTGGACCAATGGGGCGGCGACCGATCTCTTTGGCATCACATGCTGGCCCAGCAAGGGTATGTCGTGATGAGCTTTGACAATCGCGGCACACCCAGCCCGCGCGGTCGTGAGTGGCGTAAGAGCGTTTATCGGCAGATCGGCATTCTGGCATCGGCCGACCAGGCTGCGGCGGTGCAATCGGTGCTCGCATCGCGTCCGTACCTGGACGCAGGTCGTGTGGGCATCTGGGGCTGGAGCGGCGGTGGTTCGATGACTCTCAACATGCTCTTCCGTTACCCGGACATCTATAAGACCGGAGTCTCCGTCGCGCCAGTTCCAAATCAACTGTACTACGACACGATCTACCAGGAACGATACATGGGTCTGCCAACCGACAATGCGGAAGGCTATCGATTGGGTTCTCCGATCACGTTCGCTCACCAACTCAAGGGCGACTTACTCCTGATCCACGGCACGGGCGACGACAACTGTCACTACCAAACCAGCGAGCTTTTGATCAATGAGCTGATCAAACACAACAAATCGTTCTCCATGTTCGCGTACCCGAATCGGACACACGCCATCCGTGAAGGGGAGAATACGACTCGGCATCTGTATCAGATGATGACGTCGCATTTCCTGAAGACATTGCCGAGCGGACCTCGCTGAGAGGTCTGAGATCTGACGCACGTCAGTGTGGGATGGGCAAGCCCAATCGTGGCGGGTGCAGTCTCAGCGGCAAGTTGGCTGGATTCGTAGGGTGGGACCAGCGACAGCGCAGGCCCACCGTTTGTGCGATCATCGGCAGGCTGCCGCGTCTCCATCGCCGCTGGTCCCATGCGTTCGGCTCTACCGCACATGTGTCGCTGAAGAAGATTTTTGTCTCGCAGTGGAGACTCTCAGTGCGCCGTCAAACCGCGCGAGAGCGTTGACACGCCAGGTTCACTGTTGGTCAATCGTTGCTCCGGTATTTCCGACCTGGCCAGCGTGAATAATCTCCAGACTCGAAACGACGAAAACTATCTGTAGAAGCTCGGCTTTCGGGGTACGATGTTGAGTTTCTGATAGGCGAAACCGCTGTCGGGAGGATTGAACACGCCGACGATGTCCATACAGGACTGTGCGTCGATGCTGGTTTCCATTTGCTGGCACCAGTAGACGGCATTGACGGTCATGCGGCGGACTCCTTCGCTTTTGAAATCCTGAGCACTGCCCATCGTCATGTTGAAGACTCGAGAAGTATGGCCGGTGTTGCTGGTCCACGTTTTTACCCAGGCGACGGGTAATGGAATCAACTCCGGGTTGATCGCGTCGTCGTGGTTGCGGCCCATCAGAGGCTGACCGCTGACGAGCGGAAGACAGCCTTCCGGCAGATTGCCGCCTTCTTTGAAAGTGCGATAAACGTCGGATGTGCCCCAGATGTCGGTGACGCCTTTGAGAACCGGGTGATCTTTGTTCTGCTCCACGATGATGCCGCGAGTCGAATCCTGCTGCCATCGGCCGTGATGGTTTCGGAAGGAGCCTCCGAGTACGGCTTCGCCAAAGTCGATCTTCCTGCCGTCCTTCTCGTAATCGAACTCAATGAAACCGTGGTTGGCCGTGCGGATGCCGATGATCGGCTTTCCCGAATCGAGATAGTTGTAGACATGCTGCAGTTGCTCGGGCGGCAGCGAAAGGAGTCGGCTGAACAGAATCACCATGTCACATTTTTCAAGATGCTCCAGGCCGGGAATGTTGTGAGTGACCGACTTGTCTTCCCAGCGAATCTTCTGCGTGGGATCGACGTCGTTATCTTTGTTCAGACTGAACAGCACGGTGCAGTGAAACCCATGATGCTTCGCCAGAAGTTTCGCCAACATTGGTATGGAGTACTCGCTGCGGTATTCCTGATCGGCGGCGATCAGGACAATGTGTTTGCCGACTCCGGGTCCGGACTCGCCGGAGTACGTCAGCCACAGCGGACTTTCGGGGACGGGATGTTCGCCGGCATTCAATGAGCCGACATTCATTGCCGATGTGAACAAAACACTTCCACAGAGAGCGAACAGAAATGGGGAACTTGAGGACCGTACGGTTGCCGACATTTGGAAGTTCTCGGTAAGAAGAAGTGTTGTTAAGGTGCAATGGAAACTGTGGGCTCGACAGCCGTAGGTCGTTTCTCGGGCAATCGCATTGTAGCCATCTCGCTCCGTCGAGATGAGCCCCGATCAGCGGCCCGAATTGTTGGAGCCGATCTTTGCAATGTTCAAACGCATGACCACGGCGCAGACTGAGCCACGTGCAAATCTTAATTGCTCGTCTCGACGGAGCGAGACGGCTACATTGGGATCTCATTCACTGTGTAATACGCATGGCGATGAAGCAGTTCGTCGTTGTCGCGGGAACGCAGTGGGTTGAGATCGAACTCGTAGACGAAGCCTTTCGTCAGTTTGTCGATAACGATCGTCGCCGACATTCCGTCTTCAGCCAGTGAAACGGATCTTACGGGAGGCTTGGTCTGTTCGATTTCTGGTCCGCCGTAGCCGCCGTGGTAGGGATGAGTGAACGTGGAGAGGACATACGAGGCCGGGGAACCGCCCGTGGCCTGATCAACGGGTTTGGTGAACGTCACTCTGAAGCCATCCGGTTCGATCGTGATCCGGTTAATCTCGAACGGCATTTTGCCGCTCCAATGAACCCGTTCCAGAGCAAACGGCTTGATACCCCGCACGGGCCATCCACGATTTGTACCGCCGGCGATTAAGTTGCCGCCGGGCGTGAACTTGACGTTCAGGATTCCGGTGGAAAGACCTTCGCGAAACGGATAGCAGGCTCCCTGCCACACGCCGTTGACTTGTTCGGTCGTCGCGCGCATCAGAATTGAAAGCGTGTAATCGCCCAGAAACATCTGGCCTTCAAACGGTCCGAATTTGCCTTCGGTCTTGTTGACACTGAACGCCGTAATCGATCGGCCCATGCGGATGTAGGGAAAGACAACGGCGTATGGGACGAGTTGTTTCACGTGTTCTTTTTCCGTCACAATCCGAGTCCCCGATTTCGGCATCTCCGGAACGTCACCGAGCTCCGGGGCGTTCTTGTACCATTCGAAGCTGGCCGGATGACCGTGAAAGCTTTTTTCCGAAACAGCCTTCAGACTGCAAGAACAATTCCACGGCCCCTGACTCTCCACATAGAACAGCGAACCGTGTTCATCGAATCCAATGCCGCCGGGACTGCGGAGTCCGCTGGCGAAGCCAGTCGTTTTTCCGTCGGGAGCGACTTTCATCACGAAGCCACGAAACAGGGCCCATGAGTTGTACGATTCAGAAAGCCCGAGGCTTACAAACTGGTTGCCAGTCTTATCGAAGTCTGAGCCGAATGCATATTCATGATAATTCGCGTAGCCCCAGGCATCCGAGATCGTTTCAAAGCGATCGGCCTTGCCATCCTGGTTCGTGTCGCTGATCCGAGTCAGCTCGCAGCTTTGCGTGACGTAGAACGCATCGTCTTTCCACGTGAGACCGAAGATCTCATCCAGCCCCGAAGCAAACAAATGATACGTCGGATTGGGTTTCGGATCGTCAAGGCCGTCCATCAGATAGATTTCACCATGACGAGTTCCCACGGCCACTCGTTTGTCTGGCAGCACTGCGAAAGCGCCGGCCTCGACCACCGTGTCCGGAGGCAGCGGGATGTTGACGATCGGATAGTACTCGCGTTCGCGTTCTTCTGTGCCCCATCGATCGCCGACCTCTTCGGCATACGTTGCGCGGAGGCCAGTCATTGCGATTAAAATCAAAACACAGGAAAGCTGCGGGCGACTATTGTTCAAGTGGTTCATAGAGTAACTCAAGGGTGGACTTGCCCTGGGGGATCTCAAGTTTCAACAACAATTCGGACGACGCTGCCTTGTCAGGCAGAGACCTCAGTTTCGTTTCGGAACCGGGAACTGTCAGACGCAATCGGCCTGCTTTGAAGATGCGATCTGATTCGGCTGCAATCTCTCCGGTTAGTACTCGGAACCAGACAATCTGCGGCGTCGGCGAGTCGAACTGCAGCACACGAATCAGCCGCTGTTGTTTGTCTGAACCGGCAGCCGTCGAACGATCTTCAATCTCAATTGTTCCGCTTCGATACATGAATGTGGGGATCGAGGACCCGCCAAGAAAGTAGCCTCGGAATTGATAACCATGATTCTTAGGGTACAGCGGATCCGGGTTCGTGCGGGCATCTTTCGTCATCACCGGCATCAACGGCCACGCTGCGTTTTCATCGGCAAGCTGAGCGAACGAAACGTCCTGAGCCAGCGCGATCGGTTCCCTGGCTGGATTGAAATCTCCTGAACCCTGGCCATTCCAGTTCACGCCGACGAAGTCGCCCTGCCAAAGAGCGGACATCGTTCCGGTCTCTGCGTTAAAAGCGTAGCTCAGTTTTTCCGGGAGACCGACGGCGATGCCTCGAAATCCGGCGACGCGACTGCGTCCCCGATGGATCATCGCTTCGTTTCCCACCACGAGTTTCGTATTCACCCAGCGAATCCCGGGGGGATCGGCAGCGGATGTCCCAAGTGACAGATAGTACCAGATGGATTCGATCTGCATGTCCGTGTTGCCGTCGAGAATCGTCTTGTGTGATGCGATGCCATTCGACCAGGCCGTGGGCATCAGAATCCGTGGACGAAACGCGCCGGGGTTGCGAAGGAAGCTGTTAAACCATCCTGGCTGGAGTCGCTGGTACGACGTCATCAGGTCAATGCCCTTGTTCACTGGCGCTGGTTTGCCGTTGAAATTGTGGCAGTTAATACAGTTCAAACCTTTGTCACCGAGCAATTCTTGCCCGGCTTTTCGAAGCAACTTCTCTCGTTCACGCTCACTCTCTGTGTCACTTTCCGGGCTCGGGATTTTCATTGCCGGGCTTTCCAGAATATCCATGTGGGCAAAGAGGTCCGGCAAGTGATGAAGATTCGAAGTACCATACTGCGGCATGCGAACGGACATGTAGGGTCGGACACTTTCGCCATCGAAGAGCACCTTCTTCAGCCACGCTGGCTGCAGCTTGGCGCCGACCAACGTCAACGGAGGCGGAATCCGACCGTCGTCGCCCAGGTTTTTCTCGCTCGTCAAATAAAACGGGTCGTAGTCTTCGGGAACTCCACCGTAGTCGTCGCGAATATGACAGGCAATGCAGTTGAATGTCGTGAGCGTCCTGGCCACCTGCACGGCGTCCGTCTCAGCATGCGGTTCTTCCCTGATCGCTGCCGTGATCGCCTGAACCTCAGCGTCCTGCAGTTGAAACTGCGGATGCCTGCCATTTGACTTTGACAGACAACCGCGGTTTGGGTCGGTGTTCTTCAGGGAGGCAATCGGAGCCGCCGCGGGCATTCCTTCGATCGCATGACAGGCCGCGCAATTGAGTTCCTGAAAGTACTTCCTGCCCATCGCGACCAATGGGTCGAGCGGCTTGAGCGCTTCACGTTTTCCATTTCGTTCTCCAAGCAGGTAGCCGGCGATAGCCTGCGATTCCGCCTGAGTCAGCTTCATATCCGGCATCCGGCCCGAACTTCGCACCCGCAGCGGCTGATACAGGAATTCGCTCAACGACTTCGTGCTGTATTTGGACGGCACGTGCGAGAGATTGACTCCCACTGGTCTGACACGGTCTTTTTCCTCCAGCTTCTTTTCTTCTTCGTCCTCCTCATCGACGACGACTTCCGGCTTCCTGAACAGGAACTCTTCGCCGAGCGTCTCCCTTGGACCGTGGCACGCGACGCAGCCGACGGAATGAAACAACGCCTTGCCTTCGGTCACGTTGGGCGGATCCGTCGATTCGTGCTGATAGACCTGCTTCGATTGAGCCACAAGAAAATGTGTCAGCGCTTCGGCGATTTTTTCCCGCTCTGAGTCGGACTGCGACGTCAAGACATCGGGCATGGTTGTCCCGGGCTGGGCCGCTGAGGGTGAAGCCAGGAATCGCCTCAGATAATCGGGTGAGATTCTGGCACCTGCCTCCGATAAATCAGGTGCCGTTTTCACCAGCAAGGATTTCGGATCGATACCGCCATGACATGCCGCACATCGCAGTTCTGCGATCAGAAGTTCGCCAACCTGAGGCTGCGTGAGCGGATGCTTGCCCGAAAGACCGGGCAGCACCGACCCTGCCGAGCCTGTTCCGGCGGTCAGCGCCAGGATCAATCCTCCATAAAACAGGGAACCCATCATCTCTATTATCGAAAACTGTTTGCGTGAATGATCCATGTGGTCGATTGTTCCTGCGTGATTCGTAGGACAAGATCAGCGCCTCTGAAATCGTTACCATTCGCGCCGCGCGTCGGAGCTGTTTGCACCTGCCGCGAGTGAACGGGCTCGCTGGTGACATGGGTGGATCACAGGTTGACCAGAAATACACTATCGGATCAAATATCGCTTGGCATCGTTAACGGTTTTCGGGTCGCGTGCTTCGAGCAGTTTCATGTTGGCTTCTGCTTTGACGGCATCTTCCGTTGAAGTTCTTGTGCCATCAGCGGCGGGTTCATGCTTTTCCTGACTGCAGTAGTACAGGTATCTGACGATGGCGCGACGGATGGCAGGGATGTCGTAGTTTTCATCGCTGTACATGGTCATCAGGCGATCCTGAATGGACCAGTCCTTCCATCGCGCCAAGTCCGTGATCACCAGGTCGGCCATTTCTTTGCGTTCGAGCAGCAAGTGCATCGATTGCTTCAGGCGATCTTTTGGTAAACGGTCTGGTTCGTAGGTCCACATGAACCGCAGCGCCTGCATGACGGCGTAGACTTCGCTGAACGGCAAGGTGATTTCTTTGCCGTCTTTGCTGATTGCGGTTTTGCTCAGAATCTTGACTTCCTCCAGTTTCTTCAATCCTTCTTCGCCGCAGATCATCATGTAACCGGCCATGACGCCTTCGATACCCAGTCGAAAGTCAGCATCCAGCGTCACAATCTTTTTCTCCAGAATCGGCGCATCTTCCGGATGACCACAGATACCAGCCAACATGCCATAGAAGCCCGTGCGCGTCACTGGTGTCTTTGGATCCTGCAACCATTCCAGAATTTTTTCTCGAGGCAGGTGATCCTTAAGCGGCACAATCACTTCATACGGAGCGGACGCGAATTCAGCAAACGCATCATTCGACACCAACAGATCCGGATGCTCAAAGTAGTCCAGGAAATACTGGAGTCGTTCAGTCTGAGCTTTGGCGTCCTTCACACCCGGTGGCATTTTCGAAAGATACGTCCACGAGGCTTCCGTCACTTCTGCTGGCACATGCCAGTCTTCCAGCCGGTCATCCGGCCCCATCAGCGAATAAGTACTGGTGTCGCTGCCCGCGATGTATTGCGGCATGACAACGATTTGCCCTTTCTGAAAACGCTCTCCTTTGGAAAACGCGACGTCCAGAATCTCAAATTTTGACGAACCGCCACGCAGGCTCACGGGCTTCTCACCCTCCAGCCATTTTCCTCGCAGCAGATGGTCGCACTGCCCGATCTGTTCGGACATCATCAGTGCAGGGGCGTCACAAAACGGACAGGCACACCCGGCACCAGCCGTGTCCATTGAGCCAATCGCTGCAGCGAAGATCGCAACCAGAACGGTCGAAAGGAGTGCAATTCTCATAGCCGGTGTCCTAAATTCAAAGTGTCAAACTACTCAAGCCGTCGTGCGCATGTTACCAGGACAATTCCCGTTTGGCTGCCGAAACTTCTGTCGAACTCAGTCTTCTCAGTATTTTTGCCGGATTACAGGCTTTGGTCTGTCGTCGCTGGTACGTAGGATGGACATTCATGTCCGTCGCATTACCAGGCAACGTGGCCAATGGAAAGTATCTCAACAAGAGACACGGTGCCATATTCGATCACACCCCTTCTTAATCTTACTCTTCATCATAATCTTAATCGATTCGCAGCCCCGGTTGCTCCGCGATTGCGGATGACTGCTCGTTGCAGTGAGAGATTAAGAGTAGGATTAAGACTAAGAGTTGAATTCAACATGACCGATCTTCCACTTTTGCGGAAGACTCAGATATGCGTGTTCAGGCTGCAGGAATCGCACTCGACTCAGAGAGTCAAGGTACAGGAAATTCATCGTCCATGCCCACCGCCAATCGTTATCAGATGCCCGACTTGTCGGTCCAGCTCACCGATGAACTGATCATGCAGCATATCGAACGCGGCAGTCGCGTAATTGACCTTGGCTGTGGCGACGGTCGGCTCATGCAGCGTCTGCAGGATGAACTGGGCTGCACGGCAATGGGTGTCGAAGTCGAACATGCCAACATTGTTTCGGTCATCGAACGTGGTCTTCCGGCGATTGAAGCTGACCTCAACGAAGGGCTGGTCGATGTCCCGAATGACAGTTTCGACTACGCTGTGCTCAGCCAGACGTTGCAGCAGGTCCGTCACCCCAAGAAACTCCTGCTTGAAATGCTGCGGGTCGCGCATCGAGCCCTGATCGTCGTGCCGAATTTCGGGCATTGGCGCGTGCGACTGGAAGTTCTGCGGCGCGGCAGAACTCCTGTTACGCACGCCCTGCCCTACGAATGGTATGAAACGCCAAATGTCCACTTCATGTCGATGAAGGACTTTCGTGACCTGATGGACGGAATCGGCCTGCGGATTGTGAAAGAAAGCCCTATTATTCGCGGGCGCGCCGTCGATCGCCTGCTGGGAGCCAATTTGCGGGCGGACAGTGCGTTCTATCTGCTGGAACGGGATCCCGAAAAGTCCGTGCCACATTGATGTAAACAATATCAAGGCGACCGAGGGACGTGAGTCCCCTGATAACTTGTTCCGAGGCTCCTGCCTCGGAACACGCTGCCAGGAGGCTCCTGCCTCCATTACTGACCCTGGAGGCTGGAGCCTCTGGTGCAGTGTGTTCCAGGGCTGGAACGCCGGCACGAGGCGTAACACGACAAAACCGGCAGAAATTGCCGTTCACACATCCTGACGGCGTTATTCGGGGGAATTGTCGTTTTTCAGCAGTAAAATCATTCCGGATTCAGGCGTGTCAAGAGCAGCTCATCTTGACCTTCAGGCCACACGAGCGATACCGTTCCCCGAATATCGCCGGAGTTCTCGTGCGCCATGGATGGTTTGCGACTTCGGAATGGAACGCCTTAACCGGGCGGGCTCACTGCATGGATGTCTGTCGTGCTACTTTGCTGATTCTGCTTGCTGCAAGCTGCCGGGCAGTCGTTGCGCAGAGTGGGTCGGTCGTCGCTGAGCCCGCAGTCGAAGCTCCATCCCCTGCGATGCTCCTTGTACTTGTTGACGGCCAGATCATTTCCGGTCAGGTCACACCTCGGCCCGACGGTTACGATATTCAGGTGTCAGCCGGGCGGTTGTTTATCAATTCCGATCGTGTGCGGTTCGCAGCAGCAAGCCTGCCTGATGCCTACGATCGCATGCGTGATTCGATTCCGGAATTCACACCAGCCAATCATCTCGAACTTGCACGTTGGTGTCTTGCCAACAAACTGTACACGTCAGCGCGCCGCGAAGTACTTGATGCACTGCATCTGGACCCCAATCGCGACGACGCAAAGCGTATGCTGCGGGCGCTGGAACAGGTTGGGGAAAAGTCGCAGACTGTAATCACGGGCACGGGGTTGACCGAGTATCCTTCGCAGACGGAAATTCAGCGACCAGCGATAGAAACGCGATCTCTGGCTGGACTTAATCGAACGGCCGCACATGGGTTCGTGCGTGACATCCAGCCGCTGTTGAAGAACAAATGCGCGACTTCGGGCTGTCATGGGACGGGCACGACGTCACAATTTCAAATCGTCTCGACACATCGCGGTTCAACTCCCGCGATTGCCGAACGCAACCTTGCAGCCGTGTTGAAGCAGATTGACTTTTCGAATCCAACGACAAGTCCACTCCTGAAAATCGGCGAACAGGCACATGGCAACATGGCCTCGAGTGCCTTTCCGGGTAGATCGGGAGCGATGCAGTTTCGCGTGTTGCAAAACTGGGTGCGGCAGGCATCGCACGATATTGCTCCGGATGCGATTGCGGATGGAGCGGAGCGGGGCGGCGCGGAATCTGAGATGGCTCAGTCCGGAATTCGCCAGGTAGCCGCGAGGCATGAATCACGAGGCAGAGTGGAACAGCTGCAAACGCCCGAAGATGCTTCCGAAAATCCACACGCGCGACAACTGACAACAGACGAAACCGACGGAAGATTTCTTCAGCAAGCGAAGTACGCCAATCGTCGGGATGCGTTTTCACCGGATGAATTCAACCGCCGCTATCACGGCAACGCTGCAGGAAACTCAGCAGCACCATTGGAACTGACGCAGTCGATAGACAACGAAGATACTGACTTTGGAAACGAGGTCAGGAACCAATAGTGCAGCGCACACTTCGGGCTATTTGGCTATTGGTTCCGGACCCTTTTCCCGGCGATTTGAAAGGATACAGGTAATGACAAGTAAGTTGATCATACTTTCTGTCACGGCTTTAATGCTCTTTGGAGCAGGCTGTTCGAAGAATCGCGGTTGGCTGTCGCGCAACGATTATTCGGAAATGCACGATCCGTTTATGGAACCTGGTAACGCGGTGGCAAATGCAAGCGATCGAACATCGAAAGCCGCAGGGCGTGCGAGCCTTGATGCT
>CAMAVB010000140.1 GCA_945861465.1 Candidatus Kuenenia stuttgartensis | reverse complement strand
ATTTGAAGAAAACGTATCCAGTACCCCATCAGCGAAATCTGACAAAAATGGCCAGGATTGGCACAGATTCGGTCCAAAACATTGCTTCCGTGTGAGTTAACGGGTACAATTCTGTCGAAGTTTCCTGATGGATCAGTTTCGTAATCCGTGCGACATCACAGTCGCTGACGCTGAATTCCACATGGCAACGTCAGCGCGAGGAAATTATTGTGAGCACTATCGATGTGACATCCGCTTCCGCCGCCGAACCGCTCGAACCGGGCGTCGATTCCACGTTGTGGGCCATTCTTGATGCCGTGCCCTCATGGGGCATCAGCTTGGTTGTCCATGTCTGCGTGATCCTGCTGATTGCGATGATCACGCTGCCTGAGATCATTCTGCCAGACATGAATCTCACATCAGCCATCGAGCCTGAAGTGATTCGTCAGGAAGTTTACGAGATTTCATCCGATCCGACGGAGACACTCGGAAGTCTCAGTACTCTGAATATTCAGGGTGAATCTGCCGCAATGGCTCAAGATCGAGGTCTGGACAATCATCTTGAGCAGGTCGAACAGATACAGGAAGACCTCGTCAATCCACGGATCGCTCAGTTTGAATCAATGCCCTCGCCAAACGAAGCCGAAGTTCTCAACGCGATCGACCTGACTGGCACGACTGAACAAGCAGGTGGCACCGAAGGCGCTGTCGATCGAATCACGCTGGAGATTGCCTCTTCGCTGCGTGAGCGCAAGACACTTCCTGTCTGGTTGTTTGACGAATCTTTGTCGCTGGAAGCCCGGCGTGAGTTGATCACAAATCGCTTTGACAGCATCTATCGTCAGCTTGGACTCATGGACGACCTTGATACCCAGGGCGCTCTGAAAACCGGCATCATTGGTTACGGTGAAAATGTGCACGTGCTTGTGAAAGAACCGACAAGTGATCTCACCGAACTGACAAACGCTGTCAAAAGCATCAAGAACGACGAGTCCGGCAAAGAGAATGTTTTTGCTGCGCTGGATGAAGCACTCAAAACCTTCACGCCCTTCAAACGCAAAATGCGGGCGAACATGATGGTCATCATCGTGACGGACGAGCGTGGCGACGATTACCAGGCTCTGGAATCGATTGTCAAACGCTGTACTCGCGACGGCATCAAGGTTTACTGCATCGGAAATGCGTCGATCTTTGGTCGCGAGAAAGGCTTCGTGCGATACAACTGGGAATTCGACGGCGAGAAATTTGAGGAAGACATTGCGGTGGACCAGGGGCCCGAGACCCCGATGGCCGAGGGTCTGGACCTGCCGTTCTGGACAAATACACCTCGTGATCTGACGCGGATGTCATCCGGCTACGGGCCCTACACTCTCTCACGCCTCACTGCCGAAACTGGTGGAGTCTTCTTTATTGCTGACGATGCCGTCGGTGACAAATGGGATCCGCAGATCATGCGGCAATATGCTCCTGATTATCGACCACAAGCGGAGTATATGAAACAGCTCCAGGGCAATTTAGCTAAACAGGCGCTGGTTGCGGCAGCTCAGCAGACAATGACCGAAGACGTGCCGATTCCAAATCGCGTTTTCCAGGCCAGCAACGACAACATCCTGCGTGAACAAATCACGGAGGCTCAAAAACCGCTGGCGGTGCTGGACTATTTTCTCCAGCGGACTCATACGATTCTGGAAGCAGGCGAGAAGCACCGCGACAAACTGGATTCCGATCGCTGGCGGGCGGGCTTTGATCTGGCCATGGGCCGCATTCTCGCGATGCGCGTGCGTGCGTTTGGATACAACGCCGTTCTTGCGGAAATGAAGTCCAACCCGAAGAAGTTCGAAAAGCCCGAAAGCAATCGCTGGGATCTGGTTCCGGCGGAATCCATCAATGCCGGTGCCAACGTTCGGAAGATGAACGACAAAGCCCTGGAATACCTGAATCGCGTGATCACAGAGCATCCTGGTACGCCGTGGGCGTATCTTGCCAAGGTAGAATTGCGTGATCCTCTCGGCTGGGCATGGGTAGAAGGCCAGACCCCAGCCGCTCAGATGGCAGCCAATGGGCCGCAGGAGCGTACTCCGCAGTTTGCCGCTGAAGAAGAACAGCGTCGCCAACAGGAACAACAGCGCCAGCAGAAGAAGAACGTCAGCCGACCTAAACTGTAAGACACTTGCAGTTCGTGGCCCCTGGACTAAGGACCGGCGCAGAAATAACTGTCGTCTTCCGGACGTGGAGCACGTTTTTAACGTGCTCGGCACGATGGAATCGTGCCCCACTTATTTCTGTCTCAGTCCTAAGACAGCGTTTGGCGAGCGGGGACGTGAGTCCCCTGATTTTTGTAGTGTCCACGCGGTCAATCAGGGGATTGACATCCCCCGCTCGCCGAAAAGGAATGTCCATCCTACAAATGAACGGATCGCAGCACGGCTGACATGTCGCACAAGAATCAGAAATTTGAACTGGTCAGTGAGTTCGCTCCGGCCGGAGATCAGCCAGCAGCCATTGAATCGCTGATCAAAGGCATCACCGACGACAAACGGACTCAGGTGCTGCTGGGCGTGACGGGATCCGGCAAAACGTTCACCATGGCGAATGTGATCCAGCATGTGCAAAAACCGACGCTCGTCCTTTCGCACAACAAGACACTTGCCGCACAGCTCTACGGTGAATTTCGTGAGTTCTTCCCGAACAATGCGGTCACGTACTTCGTCAGCTATTACGACTACTACCAGCCGGAAGCCTACATTCCGCAGCGCGACATTTACATCGAGAAAGATGCATCGATCAACGAGGAAATTGATCGGCTGCGGTTGCTGGCGACAAGTGCTCTGGTCAGTCGGAATGATGTCATCGTCGTTGCCAGCGTGAGCTGCATTTACGGTCTGGGTTCGCCCAAAGATTATCTCAGTATGATGATTCCGCTGCATGTCGGGCAGCAGGTCGATCGCGACAAGCTGCTCATGCGCCTGATCGATATTCATTATGATCGAAATGACTTTGATCCTGGGCGCGCGAAGTTCCGGGTCCGCGGAGATGTGATTGAGTGCTGGCCTGCTTATGAGGAGTTTGCTTACCGCATTGAATTGTGGGGCGATGAGATTGAAAAGCTGAGCATGATTGATCCAGTGTCAGGCAAGGAATCTCAGTCGCTGAAGGAAATCTATATCTATCCGGCCAAACACTTTGTCCTGCCTCAAAGCCGCATTGATGCAGCCCTTGACGAGATTCGTCTGGAACTCGACGCGACGCTGGAAGTGTTCCGCAAGGAAGGCAAACTGCTGGAGGCGCAGCGGTTGGCCGCGAGGACCCGGCATGATCTGGAACTCATGAAGGAGACAGGATTCTGTCCGGGCATCGAAAACTACAGTCGGGCACTCGCCGGGCGAAAACCAGGCGAACCGCCGTACACGCTGTACGACTTCTTTCCGGAGGACTTCCTGATCTTCGTCGATGAATCCCATGCGACGTTGCCTCAGATTCGAGCGATGCACGCCGGAGACCAGGCACGGAAGACGACTCTGGTAGATCATGGTTTTCGGCTCCCCATGGCGAAAGATAATCGTCCGTTGAAATTTGACGAATGGAACAGCAAACCATCCTATCGTGTCTTTGTGTCAGCGACTCCGGGGAATTGGGAACTTGACCAGACCGGCGGCGAAGTTGTCGAACAGGTGATTCGACCCACAGGCCTTGTCGATCCGGAGATTTTCGTCGTACCTGCGCGGGGCCAGGTGCAACATCTGATAGAACAGATTCGGGAACGAGCGGCGATCAACGAACGCGTCCTGGTCACGACGCTGACCAAACGCATGGCAGAAGACCTGACAAAGTACATGCAGGAAGAATCGATTCGCTGCGAATGGCTGCATTCCGAACTGAATGCCGTGGAACGGGTCGAGATCCTGCGCGAACTGCGGGAAGGGAAATTCGATGCCGTGATCGGTGTGAATTTGCTGCGTGAGGGACTGGATCTGCCGGAAGTGTCGCTGGTCGCGATCCTGGATGCCGACAAGGAAGGCTTTCTGCGAAGCGAAACAAGTCTGATTCAAACGATTGGTCGTTCCGCCAGAAATGTGAATTCCAAAGTGATCCTGTATGCCGACAAAGTCACGGACAGTATGCAGAAGGCGATTGATGAAACAAATCGACGTCGCAAACTGCAGACGGAATACAACACAGCACACGGGATTACGCCGGAAACGATTCGTAAAGCAATCCGTAAAGGGATTGAAGAGGAAATTCAGGCGCGCCGCGTCGAACGGGAGTCTGTGGGTATCACGGCGGAATCACAGTTCGTAACGCTGGAATTTATTCGGGAACTTGAAAGCGAAATGCTGGCAGCTGCCGAGCAGCTGGATTTCGAACGCGCGGCCCAGTTAAGGGACCGCATTCATGATTTGAAGAAGAAAATGGGCGAGCCCGTCCCTGACGAAGACGATTCTGACAGCCCCGGATTCGCATCGAAGGGCCGTCGCACGGGGAAAAAATCAGGCAGGAAACGTCGTTGATTACCCCAATTGCACTTGGTTCAGGACTGAGACAGAAATAAGTGGGGCACGATTCCATCGTGCCAGGCACGTTATAAACGTGTCCCACGTCCAGAAGACGACAATTCTGAACCAGGTGCCAACAGCTGAGTGGCCTGCCAGTTCAGTCACTGAATTCGCCATGAATCGTGACGATCAACCGTCGTCGTCCGCCTTGATTGCGATGTTCGCACAGATAAATCCCCTGCCATGTGCCGGTCAGCAGACGACCATTGGCAATTGGAATCGAAACCGATGAACCAGTGAGCGTGGCCTTCACATGGGCTGGCATGTCATCCGGTCCTTCGCAGGTGTGCCGGTACGCCCAGGATTCAGGTGCCAATCGGTCCAACGCCATGCCCAAATCATAAGGGACATCCGGATCGGCGTTTTCATTGAGTGTCAGTGACGCCGACGTGTGCTGAATGAATACATGCATCAGTCCCATGCGGCATCGCCTCAGGGAGGTCAGATCCTGAATTACGTGCTGCGTAATCAGATGACATCCGCGGGGAAACGCTGGAAGAATGATCTCTGACTGATGCCAGTCGGACATAGTCAATGGTTCCGAGAAGATGTGAATGAGTACAGGTAATGGGGGTTGCATGTGTAGGCCGGACCAAGCGCAGCGCCGTTCCGGCAAACGACCGACGTGCCGGAACGGCGCTGCGCCTGGACCGGCCTGCCACTGGGGGTAGATTAAGACAAATCAGGCGATTTCTAGTGAGCGGCTCGGCACTAGCCGCCGGTTTTCCCCGTGTTTTCAGGAACAGTTATCGGCGGCTAGCGCTATTCCGGTCATTATACTTCACGCGGTCGAGTTTGAGGCAAACAAATCCTCGTAGGGTGTGACAAGCGGAGCGCCGGCACACCATTTCACGGCCTTGGTGTGCCGGCGCTCCGCTTGTCACACCCTACGAAATCAAACCGTGACGAATGACACCTCATTTTGGACCGCGTGAAGAATAAACCCAGGGCAGTGGAGACTTCGTTCGGGCGACGATGTCTGGGAGGGCATGTCGGACAAGAATGTCCAACCTACGTAAGAATATCATGCAGAACTTCGCCATGCACATTGGTGAGTCGGCGCTGAATGCCGTTGTGGTAATAGGTCAGTCGTTCATGGTCGATGCCCAGCAGGTGCAGGACCGTGGCATGGTAGTCGTACCAGTGGACAGGTTTCTCGACCGCCTTCCAGCCGATCTCATCGGTCGCTCCATACGCCAACCCATGTTTCAAACCGGCCCCTGCCATCCAGATCGAAAAGCCGTACATATTGTGATCACGTCCAGCCCCGATCTGATCGAGGGCAGACTGCGTGAACGGGGTGCGTCCGAATTCCGTGGTACACAGCACCAGCGTATCGTCGAGCATTCCGCGTTGCCGGAGGTCTCGCAGCAGGGCCGCGACCGGTTGATCCAGCCGAGCGGCTTCGCGGGTGTGGTTTTCTTTGACGTCCTCGTGACCATCCCAATTGATGCGTGGTGATCCGAACGAGCCGCCTGAGAACAGTTGCACAAACCGCACGCCTTTTTCCAGCAGGCGACGTGTAAGCAGACAACGGCTGCCGAAGTCGGCCGTGGCTTCGTCGTCCAGTCCATACATCGCGCGTGTCGCGGCGGTTTCCTGATTGAGTTCCGTGACCATCGGGACAGCGAGTTGCATTTTCGCGGCCAGTTCATAGCTCCGCATACGGGCGCGCAGTGCGTCTTCGGAGCCCACCGTTTCAAGGTGCGACTGGTTGATCCGGGTCAGCAAATCGCGACTGGCGCGTTCATGTGTGTCGGAAAGTTCGCGTGCCGGAAACAAGTCATGGATGGCCGGGCCTTTCGTCTGGAATGCAACGCCCTGATGCTGCGCGGGAAGGAAACCGTTAGACCAATTGATCGTCCCGCCAGCAGGCAATCCTCGCGCATCGGGCAGGACAACGTATGACGGCAGTTCATCAGTTTCACAGCCGAGGCCATACGATATCCACGATCCCATCACGGGGAATCCATTCAGGCGAAACCCCGAATTCTCTTCGAATGTGGCAGGCGTGTGATTTGCCGATTCCGCCACCATCGATCGAATGACGGTCAACTCATCGGCGACTTCAGCAAGATGCGGAAACAGGTCCGAAACCCACAAACCACTCTCGCCACGTTGTTTGAATTCCCAGTCGTTTTTCCGAATCAGACCGATCTGGTTGAAAAACGTTGCAGGCCGTTCTTCGGCTTGCAGTGACTTGCCGTGAAATGCTGCGAGTTCCGGTTTGTAGTCGAATGAATCGATATGACTAACGCCGCCGCACAGGCACAGATGAATGACACGTTTGGCTTTGGGATCGTGATGTGGAAAACCACGTGCCTCACCAGGCACGGCATCCGCGCGGCTGTTCCGATGACTCATCAACAATGATGCCATCGCCGTTCCAGTGAGTGAGGCTGTAGAAAAACTGATGGCAGACCGGCGTGATTGCAGCTGATTCAACATTTGTCACCTGATCGAGAAAAAACTGTCGTCTTCCGGCCGTGGGGCACGTTTCTAACGTGCCCGGCACGATGGAATCGTGCCCCACATATTTCTGTCTCAGTCGTAAGTCCTATGGCGTCGTCGCGTTACTGTACATATAAAAATTCATTGCTGTTCAGGATGACTCGACAGAACGACGCCAACCCGTGTGCATCAACAAAGCGGCTTGCCAGTTGAACTTCCTGTTGATCCGCTTCACGGCCATACGCCACCAGATAGACCAATTTGACTTGCGTCGCTGTTGTTTCACCGGCTTCCCGCTGCAATCGATCGGCAAAATTATCGGCCAATGTAAAAACCAGAGCGTTGTTCATCAGAGCCAGCGCCTGCAGCGGCGTGGTCGTGGCGGCTCGTCTGGGAGTGGTGACTGACGGATCCGGACAATCGAAAGTATCCAGAAACGGATTTCGACCTCCGCGCGGCGAAAATCGATAGATCGTGCGGCGGAGGGCTTCTGGTCCGGTCTCATTGACCGATTCGTAGAAGTTGCTGCCTTTGAACTCGAAGTGTCGGACATCGCGATATCCCACACCACCGATGGCGGAATTCAGTTGACCGGTCGAGACGAGCACTGCATCGCGTATTTCTTCTGCTTCAAGTCGCTGTGGTGTCTTGCGCCACAACAGTCGATTGTCGGCGTCAATCTGTGCGGCGGCTGCGTTGGGCGCGGATGACTGTCGGTACGTTGCGGAAGTCACCATCAGGCGATGGATCGGTTTCAGGCGATAGCCGCCGCTGCGAAATGCCTGAGCAAGCCAGTCGAGCAGATCCGGATGGCTGGGCTGGCCTCCGTTGAATCCAAAATCGCTGGGCGTTGTGACCATTCCCTGTCCGAAATGATATTGCCAAAGTCGGTTCAGCATCACCCGCGCGAACAGCGGGTTGTCAGGATGCGTCACCCATGCGGCAAGTTGCAGTCGACGATCAGCGTCGCTGGCATTCGGAGCAAGTCCGAAATCCGTTGAACCGCCCGTCACCGCACCCAGACCGGCTGGCGAAACTTCTTCAGCCGGACTGCCGACATCGCCGCGATTCAGGACTCTCGTGATTCCTGGGTTGTTGGAGACGCACGCATAAAGCTTTTGCAGCTGCGAACCTGTCAGGGCGTCTTTTTCTGTCTGCAACGTCGCGATGTTGGTGATCAACGTGTCGAAATGTGCTCGTTGCTCTGGAGAAAGTCGTGCCAGCATCTGCGCGCTGGACACATAGTTTCGGTCGGCGACGCCCGCTGATGCGGCGACTTCGTCTGCAGTCAGCGCACGGTTGTAAAGCTGAGCCCGCTGGATCCGACCGGCCAGCATTCGATTGCCTCCGACAGGACTGTGCCGCAAGCCAAAGATGACCTGAAACTTCTCCGCCGCGAATGTGTGCAAGTCACCTGATCGATACGATTT
This sequence comes from Candidatus Kuenenia stuttgartensis, assembly GCA_945861465.1. Taxonomy (GTDB): domain Bacteria; phylum Planctomycetota; class Planctomycetia; order Planctomycetales; family Planctomycetaceae; genus SXXK01. The sequence goes on along the minus strand of CAMAVB010000140.1, from coordinate 10,624 downwards.
GCCGTATAGCGTCCCGTTGCGATAGCCGGTAATCGAACCGTCTTTGTGATAGACGATCGCGAAATGCACGGCGCGGTCCCTGGCGTCAACTTCTTCAGTGCCGTTGAAAGGCATCGTGCGCACAAACCCATTGCTGCCTGCCATCCATTTCCTGGGTTCACGTTCACCAAAGACAATGGCATCGAATGTCGCGCCATCCAGCGTCTGCACGCTGATCGCGCCACCGCCGCTCTGGTCAAGAGAATCGAGTTGCACCCATGCTTCGAGCGTCTTCTCCTGCAGATCGACAGGAAATGGTTGAGTCCCGACCCAGGCGTCTTTGCCGTCCAGTACAAGGCAGCCATCTTCAATCCTCGCGCTGCCGTGCGCAGTTGCGGTGAGTGATCCGACACTGTCTCGTAAGTCGCCCTCGAATTCCCATGTCGTCATCGCAATTGGCGGTTCCGGAAGTGCCGCCGTTCCATCCTTCCGTTCTGCAAGGATCTGACTGCGGGCGGCCTGTTCAATCGCGTCCCGTGCGGTACGAATTTTTGACAGTTCTGACTCGATATCAACCACACGCTGCTGGTGCTCGGCCGAAAGCTCCACCTGCACACTGCGTTCGCCATGAGTTACGCCGGTCAGCGTCGCGGCGAGTTGGTAGTATTCCTTTTGCGAGATCGGATCGAACTTATGATCGTGGCATCGAGCGCAATTTGCAGTCAGGCCGAGGAATGTCTGACCGACAATGCCGACGAGGTCTTCGATTTCATCCTGAGCCATTGACATTCGCATCTTGTCGTTGGCGGGCAGTGTTGTGTTGTGCGGCCCGGCGACAAGGAATCCGGTTGCCGTAATCGCGTCGAAATTGTTCGGTTGCAGAATGTCGCCGGCCAATTGCATACGGACGAATTCATCGTATGGCATGTCCTGATTCAGGGCATCGATCACCCAATTGCGATATGGCCATGCATGGTTACGCGGCTGATCGTATTCGAAACCGTTGCTTTCACCGAAACGTACGACGTCCAGCCAGTGCCGAGCCCAGCGTTCGCCGTAGTGCGGTGACGCCAGCACACGGTCCACCAGATTTTCGTAGGCAACGTCCGATGTGTCGGTCAGAAATTTGTTGATCTCTTCGGGAGTTGGCGGAAGACCCAGAAGATCGAATGACAGGCGGCGAATGAGCGTACGTTTGTCCGCTTCATTGGATGGTGCCAGCCCCGCTGCCTGGAGCTTTGAATCGACGAAGGCGTCGATGGGATTTGATGTCCAGCCGGGACGAGTCGTCGTTGGCGGCTGTGGATTGCGGAGCGGTTGCAGAGACCACCAGTCCGATCCTGCGCGGGCATCGGTGGAATAGCGAAACGGATCGATCTTCTCCGTGCCCCAGTGCGCTCCGCCCTCGATCCAGGTCTTGAAATGAGCCTTCTCGGCCGCAGAAAGCGGCTTCTTCGGTGGCATCTGATCGGAATCGATATTTTCCCAGAACAGGCTCTCTTCAGGACTCCCCGGTTTGATAGCGACGCCGGATTCTCCTCCTGCCATTGCGGTTGTGCGGGAAGACAGATCGAACTTCCCTTTTGGCTCACTCCCACTGTGACAGGTCAAACACCGTTGGGCAATCAGCGGAGCGATGTGGCGATCGAAATCCTGCGGAGTGACCTCATCGGCAACGATCGGTCCCGCAAAGGCAACACACGCAAGCAACGTGCAAAGTTTCACTGTGGCGTACGATTCCAGCGAGCGAAACCTGCAGACATGGCAAGTGGGAAGCCCACGCCACGAATGTTTACTAGTTTGCCGTTCACCTGTACAAAAACATCGCATCCAACTGGCCTTTCCGTCGAATCACGGAAGCGGTAGACAAAGTGCTGAGTTCGAAATTCTAGCGACGCTTACTTTGCAAAACATGTTGCGGATGAGTCAAGTTTTGAATTTCGGCGATCCCCAGCCGGCTCTACGCCGGTGGGATCGAGGTTTTAGAACTAAGAACGATTCCCTTTCACCGCTTCGTCCCCATCCGGCTTCATGCCTTGTCATTACCCACATCTTTGATGTGTGGATCGGAGAATTGCGTTCACTCGTAACGCGGCGACATGATGGAGTCATGCGCTGATTGGTTGCAGCCGGATACCACGGCGATTCGGCCCCTGCCGACCCCGCGTCGGTAGAGCCGCGGTTTGGCAACTACACACGCCCCCACACGCAACTCGGCCCCTGCCGGCTTTACGCCGATAGAGCCCCGGTTTGACGACTTGGCTGTGCGAGTTTTCAAACCGTCGTACCCCCGGCATGAAGCCGGGTGGGGACGAAGCGCCGTAGTGTTTTCCGTTGTAGTTTCCAAACCCTGGCTCACCCGGCGTGAAGCCGGGGTGGGGCCGATGGGGCTGACGTGTTGCTTTGTAGTTCTCAAACCAGACGACACCAACTATTGAAAACTCAGTGTTTTTGCAGAACTCGCTGAAAAAATGTGGGTAACGACAAGCTCTTGCGCTGGTGGATCGGGTGGCCGGGGCATTGAGAACACACGAGTCGTTGCCTGATTCCCGGGCGAAATGACAGGCACCTTGGTCCTTTCGGCACCTTGGTCCGTTGTCGTGAAAATCTGTGTTTCTTTTTGCGATTTTTGCGATCTCTTGCGGCAATTTATGAATCCAAAAACACGTCGCGCTGCAACTGATTCTGGTCGCAAAGGAACGCAAAGATCGCAAAGTTGCTGCGATGAATTTCTGGTTGCAAGTCTGCACAGGCTGGATCGAGATTCGACCTGTGCCGGATTCCGAGTAACGCATTGTTCTGAGCGGAATCGCGCTCGTCCACAGCATCGCGGCTCTTGTTGACAAAGAAAAAGGGCGCTGTGACTTACCGAGTTGAGTATGCTACAATACTGAGGATTCCTCCACGAGATGACGTATGACGATCATTCGCACCGTAGTCCACCATCGCCGCATTGAAATCCCTGCGTCAGATGACATGGCCGACGGCACAGAGGTCGTCGTCGAACTGACTCCGGTGACAGAAACAATTGGAATTGATGAGTCTGATTGGGACGATTCGCCGGAAGGCATTGAAGCATTGATCCAACGATACAATGCATTGGAACCCTTCATCTTTTCGGATCAGGAACTAGCTGACATGGAGGCTGAAAGACTCGCTCGAAAGCAGTGGGAAAAGAAACACTTCATCGAATACTCTGACAAATTGGCAAAACAATGGGAGTGAAACGGTATCTTTTCGATTCGAATGCGGTCACTTCATTGATCCTGTTCATCCTGTTCCTGAATTGTTCATTCGCTGTTGGACCTTCGGCGCGGGCGGATGAGCAGATCGCAAATTTCGCCAAAAACGTTCGACCGCTGCTCGAAGCAAAATGCGTCTCCTGCCACGGTCCTGAAAAGCAGGAAGGTGGTCTGCGTCTGGACAGCGCGACCACCGCAGCAAAGGGCGGTACACTTGGTCCGGCGGTGGTGCCGGGAGATGCCGAACACAGTCTGCTCGTGAAAGCCATTACATTTCTCGACCCTGATCTGCAGATGCCTCCGAAGCAGAAGCTGTCGGACAGGGAAATTACTATCCTGACGGAGTGGGTCAATTCCGGTGCCGCATGGTCCGACGCAGCGACAGGACACGATCATCGCGTCGACGATGGGAGCCCGATCGACGATGCATTCTCCGATGAACGCAATCCGGTGCGGAGAGTTTTTGGCAGCGAGCGACTGGACCTCTGGTCGCTCCGAAAACCCGTCGCCGTACCACTGCCACCAGAATTCTCAAACCTGCATCCGATCGATTCGTTTGTGCTGGAACGACTGCGGAACGCAGGCCTGGAATTCTCCACGGAAGCTGATCGTCGCACATTGATTCGCCGGTTGACACTCGATCTGACCGGGTTGCCGCCGACATCCGACGAGATGGCGGCATTCGTCCATGACAAATCACCTGATGCTTACGAGACACTTGTCGATCGTCTACTTTCCTCGCCGCACTATGGCGAGCGGCAGGCGCGGCTTTGGCTGGATGTTGTGCGGTATGCTGACACAAACGGTTATGAACGCGATGAGTTCCGACCGCTGGCATGGCAGTATCGTGACTACGTGATTCGGGCATTCAATCAGGATAAGCCGTTCGATCAGTTTATCCGCGAGCAACTGGCGGGCGACGAACTTGTCGAAGGAACTCCGGAAACGACGGCGGAAGCAGACATGCTGATTGCCACGGGTTTTCTGCGGCTCGGTCAATGGGACAGCACCGCCTCGATCTTTCAGGAAGAAGATCGCCTGCGTGCGGAGATGATGTCCGATCTGACCAACACGACCGCGTCTGCGTTTCTGGGAATGACGATGTCGTGCTGTCAGTGCCATGATCACAAGTACGATCCGCTGCTGCAGGCCGACCACTATCGCTTCCGAGCGTTCTTCGCCGGTGTCACTCCCCGCGATGATCTGGCGATTTCGCTGGCCAACGAACAGGCAGAAATAGACCGACACAATGCCGGTGTCGATCAGCAGATCACCTCGGTGAAGTCGGAGCTTGAATCACTGGATAGCAACCAGTCTGAATCCACGCAACGCATCGAGGAACTGACGACAAGGGTCGCGGAACTCGAAGCGACGAAACTCGCACCAGGCATGGCCATGGCTGCGACGGATTCCGGTCCGACAGCTCCGGCAATTCATGTGCTCTATCAGGGTGATTTTTCTTCCCCCCGTGAAGAAGTGTCTCCCGGATTTGTATCACTCTTCACGCCAGGACCGGCAGACATCGATCCGCCACGGGACAACACGACCGGGCGTCGTCTCGCGCTGGCGAACTGGATCGCATCGGCAGACAATCCGTGGACGGCACGAGTCCTCGTGAACCGAATCTGGCAACAGCATTTCGGGATCGGACTTGTCGCGACGCCGAACGACTTCGGCTACAGCGGCGAACGTCCGACACATCCGGAATTGCTGGACTGGTTGGCCGTGGAATTCATAGAGCGAGGCTGGTCGATCAAGGAACTGCATCGGTTGATTGTGACATCAGCGACATATCGGCAGAGCAGTTTCGAAGATTCTTCAGGGACCGATCTCTCAGCGCGGCGTCCGCTGTACGGCATGCAGAACGTCCGACGACTCGACGCGGAGACTCTGCGAGACAGTCTGCTGGCGGTGTCCGGCTTGTTGCAGCCGCATGACGCGGGCAAGCCAGTCTGGCCACCAATGGAGGACGAACTGCTGCAGGCACAACCGGCTGTTCTGGAAGCCATTGAAGGCAAAGACGGCGGTCGCATGCAGGGCTGGTATCCGGATTCGATCGAAGCGACCGACGTCCGGAGCGTCTTTCTTGTGCGAAAACGATGTTTGCCGATCCCGTTTTTGCAGGCATTCGATTTGCCGGAAACGACGGTGTCGTGCGCTCGTCGCGACACAACAGTCGTCGCGCCGCAAGCCTTGATGCTGCTCAACAGTCCCGACAGTGTTCGCTATGCCCAGGCACTCGCGGACAGAGTTCAGGGTGAGCAGACAATCGATCTGGACGATGCGGTTGGTTCCGGGAGACTTGTGGAAACTCTGTTTGACACGGCGTTGAATCGCAGCCCAACAGGTGACGAACTACAGTTGTCGATCGAGTTTTTGCAGCGGCATCGCGTCCAGCATCAGGACGCCGGAGCGGAGGCTGGTCGCCTGGCGTTGGTTGATCTTTGCCGGGCCATGCTGAATCTGAATGAGTTCGCGTACATCGATTGACTGGACGGAGCCATGCGGACAAAGGGACGGTCGTCCAGATCGTTTAACGGCAAGCCGCAGGCGTCGGTGCAGCGTTTCGCCTGCGCCTGCGGCTCGCCGTTAAACGAAAATGCCGTTTCTGTGAACTAAAACCATACTCCTGCAGAACGAAAACCTCACATGATCCACCAACAGCGTCGCACATTTCTCACACAGACCGGCGCTGGTTTTGCCAGTGTTGCATTGAGCGCACTGCTGGCAGATTCGCTGAAGGCTGAAACCGCAAAACAGCAGACAATGGATCCGCTGCAGCCACTGGCGGAGCGGCTGCCGCATTTTGCACCGAAGGCAAAGCGCGTCATCTTTCTGTTTCAATACGGAGGACCTTCAACCTTTGATCTACTGGACTACAAGCCTGACCTCATCAGACTTCACGGTCAACCAGTGCCCGCATCTCTGCGCGCGAATCCGGACAAAGTCGGCGGAGTCTTCAATCACTGCAAGGATGAACTGATGGCGGGTCCCTGGCGGTGGTCGCGGCACGGCCAATCGGGGCAGTGGGTTTCTGAGTTGCTTCCGCATACTGCACTGCATATCGATGAACTTTGCCAGGTCCGGTCGATGTACAGTGAAAGCTCGAATCACGCACCAGCGACTTATCTGATGAATACCGGAGCGATCCTGAGTGGTAAACCAAGTCTTGGTTCATGGGTCACGTACGGACTAGGTTCGCTCAATCAGAACCTGCCGGGGTTCGTGTTGCTGTACAAGGTAGGAGGTCTTGGGGGCTCCGCCAACTGGAGCAATTCATTTCTGCCCGCGGCCTTTCAGGGCACTCAGTTCCGTCATGAAGGTTCCCCCGTTCTGAATCTGCAGCCGCCGCAGGAATTTGCCGGCGTCCAGCGATCGACGCTGGACTTTGCACAAACACTGAACCGTAAGCACGCCGCAGCGCGTCCCGGTGTGCTCGATCTGGACGGTCGCATTGCATCGTATGAACTGGCATACCGCATGCAGTCCGAAGCGCTGGATATTGGCGAACTTTCGCTGGAGACAAGGGAGACTCAGGATGCCTATGGATTGCACGATGACAATAAGGACAAGGCGTTGTTTGGTCGCATGTGCCTGTTGTCACGACGCCTTGTTGAAAAAGGAGTACGGTTCGTGCAGCTTTACAACGCCGTCGATAAACTGGGCTGGGACGGCCACGACAACAACACAGATTACAATACGCGCAACGCCGCGCAGACCGACCAGCCCATCGCCGCGCTGCTGACGGATCTGAAACAGCGCGGGCTGCTGGATACGACGCTGGTGATCTGGGCCGGAGAATTCGGTCGCACGCCGATGATGCAGGGCAACGGTGGTCGAAACCATAACCCGTACGGATTCACAATCTGGCTGGCAGGCGGCGGCGTCAGGGCCGGCGCGGTCATCGGGGCGACAGACGAAATCGGACTGCGTGCGGCCGAAGAGATTCAGCCGGTAAAAAATCTGCACGCCACGATTCTTACTGCACTGGGACTGAATCCGGATGATCTGTTCTCTGAGCACAACGGTCGCCAGGAACGTCTGACCGGCGTCGCAAAAAGCTGGGAAACGATCCCCGGCGTGTTCGGGTGATCAAGGAATCGCGGCGATCATGGTTGCCATGAGTTCGTGAGCCAGTGACCGGGCTGCGGCAGCCTTCTCGCGGGCAGCATTGAGGTCATGTCCGATCTGGACAAGTCGTTCGGCAATCTGAGTACCGGTCGTCGTGTCGATCTCAAAGACCCAGTCGCTCATTTTCAGGTCATACCACATCCGACCTTTACGGGTGTCTGTCGGTTGGCGGATCAGTACCGAGGGAACGCCGGCGGCAATCCCCATGATGGGCGAATGCTGCTCCATGCTGACGATTGCAGCGGCCTGGGAGTAGACGCTGCACGCTTCTGCCGTCACCCAGTAGCGATCAAGAAACGAAACGTGAGGCTTCACATCGTCGGGGAGCTTGTCAAAAAGAAGCGTCTTCAGAAGTGGTACCTGATACGTCATTTCGGGCGTGAGCAACACTCGCATTTTCGTCTCCCGGACCCAGGCTGAGATGCCTTCACGTAATTTGGCATGGTCTTTCTCGGCAAACTCTTCATTCACCCTGATGCGATCCGGATTTGGCGTCGTTTTTTCAGGATGGATCTCCCAATAAGGTGTCCAGCGGAGTCGTGGAATCGCGCAGACCTGCCGGGCTCCATCTTGTGTTCATTCAGAAGTCTGGCAGCAGCCGCGTCGTCGCGGAGATCAATCGCGAAGGTGGCATCCGGACCGAATGCAATCTGAGGTCCCGTGATTCCGCTGGCCTCCACGGCACGTAGTGAATCCGTGTCGCGGAGAAAAATGAATCGGGCATTGGCAAGTAACTCGCGATGATCCGTGATCTGACTGTCGTTCAGCGTGACGCCACCGATGCCGTAGGGCATGTCCGCGATCCTGGCCTGGCTCAGTTCATTGAGTCCGACGAGAGAAGGGCCGGATCCGTGAAGGAAGAAGTCGCAGTCCAGCAGCGCTGTCAGCTGCTCGGCCTTGTTTTTGGCGATGGTGAGTTTTGGAAATCGGGCTCGCAAAATCTCTTCGACACCGCGATCAACGCTGCTGGGCCAAAGCGTGACTTCGGCATCAGGGCGATGCTTTTCAAGCAACGCCAGCATCCCGGGAGTGTGCGCGATATCGCCAATGTTGACCGTCTGCCACGACGAACGCAGCAGGACTTTCGTCCGCACTTTTTTGTCCTGGCTGAATGCAGAGGTGTACGTGCTTGCAGCGAATGCAGCCACGGTCGTTTGCAATAGGGTACGCCGGTTCATTGTTGGCAGGTTAATCCCGTTCCGTGCGATGCTGATGGAATTTCAAAGTGCCACTGTCAGGTCAAGACAAGTTTTTTATCTGGATGGCCATTGCGGGTTCTGCCACTACAATCCGGGTTGAATTCCGCCGGATAAAAAGCCGATTCGATGTCACACGCCGTATACACGATGACGAGACAGATAACAGTATGTCAAAGCACAAACCCGTTGGAAGTGTAAAGAACTCGGCAGCGATGAAGAAGTCTGCTGCGCACGAAAAAACTCCCATCACCATCGGCAGTTATCTGATCCAGCGCCTGCAGGATGTCGGCGTTCGTGACATCTTCGGAATCCCGGGTGACTTTGTGCTGAAATTCTACGGCATGCTGGAGGACAGCCCGATTCGCGTCGTCGGCACGACAAGCGAGGCTTGCGCCGGTTATGCGGCTGACGGTTACGCACGGATCAACGGCGTGGGTGCGGTCTGTGTGACCTATTGCGTCGGGGGACTCAGCCTTTGCAATTCTGTCGCAGGGGCCTACGCCGAAAAGAGTCCGGTGATCATCATCAGTGGTTCGCCCGGGATGAACGAACGGCTCTCAGATCCCTTGCTGCATCATCGTGTCAAGGACTTCAGTACGCAGCGCGAAGTCTTTGAAAAAATTACGGTCGCGTCGGCAGCCCTCGAAGACGACCTCACGGCATTCCGGGAAATCGATCGCTGTCTGGATGCCTGCCTGCGCTATAAGCGGCCCGTGTTTCTGGAACTTCCGCGAGACAAAGTTCTGGCGTGTCCACAACACCCCCATACTCCGCTGCATCAACATCCAAAAAGCGATCATCTGGCGTTGAAGGAAGCGATGCAGGAAACACTGACTCACCTGGAAGCAGCGAAGCAACCGGTCATCATTGCCGGGATTGAACTGCATCGGTTCGCGCTGCGAGATCAGGTCCTGCAGTTTGCAGAACGCAACAACATCCCGATCTGTGCGACGCTCCTTGGCAAATCGGTCGTCAGCGAAAGACATCCGTTATACCTGGGCGTTTATGAAGGAGCCATGGGGCGTGAAGAAGTTCGCCGCTACGTTGAAGACAGCGACTGCATCCTGCTGCTGGGTGCCTTCATGAGCGACGTCAATCTGGGAGGCTTCACGGCTCACCTGGATCCCGCAAAGTGCATTTACGCCACCAGTGAGAAACTGCGAATCCGACATCACCATTTTCACGATATCGTGTTCACTGATTTCATCAACGCATTGGCCAGGGCCAAAGTGAAGGTGAAGCGTCCGGCTCCGAAAGTCACGCAACCGGAAGTGCTGCCTTGGAAGCCAGTCCCAAAGACTCCGATCACGATGAAAAGGCTGTTCCAAAAGATCAATTCGGTACTCGATCAGAAAGTTGTCGTGGTTTCGGACACTGGTGATTCCCTGTTTGCCGCAGCGGATCTGTCGATCACGCAGCACACGGAATTCCTGAGTACCGCGTACTATACTTCCATGGGCTTTGCGATCCCCGCCAGTGTGGGGGTTCAGGTCGCCAACAAAGATCTGCGTCCGTTGGTGCTTGTGGGCGATGGGGCATTTCAGATGACGTGCATGGAATTGTCCACAACTGTTCGCATGGGCTTCAATCCGATTGTCGTGGTGCTGAACAACAAAGGCTATTCGACCGAACGCTTCATTCAGGAAGGCCCGTTCAACGATATCCACAACTGGAATTATCACAAGATGCCGGACCTGCTGGGTTCTGGCTGGGGTTTTGAAGTCTTTACAGAGGGCGATCTGGAAAAAGCCTTCAAGGCCGCATTTGCAAATCAGGATTCCTTCAGCCTGCTCAATGTCCACCTCGACAAACACGACGTCAGTCCTGCCTTGAAACGCCTCGCCGCCAGACTTGCGATGGTTTCGAGCTAGTGCTCTGTCAAGGCTTGAAATTGGGGTTCAGGCCTATCAGCCGCTGGGCGTTAGCCTGGGCCGTTAAAAATTTGCTATTGTCGAGGGTATACTTCACTTTTGAATTGTGCCATTTTTGTTCGTCGTTGCGAAGCGTCGGGTACGACTGTCTCGTATTCCCCGGCACGCCATCCACCTTGCGTGGATGGAAGCCCCGTCTGGC
>CAMAVB010000139.1 GCA_945861465.1 Candidatus Kuenenia stuttgartensis | reverse complement strand
GAACTGGCATGGCCTCGGACGACAATCGCCGACAAAAAAACGTAACCGTTCACAACATTTGGAGAATGACAGTTAAGCCACAGATGGACACGGATGGATTGTTGATTTCTATCTGTGTCGATTTGTGTTTATCTCTGGTTCCTTGCGCGGGTTTCGTTCTGAGACGTGAACGGTTACAAAAACTGACCGGCGTTCAGCGTCAGAAGGGCGGTCAGTTGATGGTACGATGTCGAGTTGGCAAAGCACTGTAAATGCACTGCGATCCATGAAATGCACTCTATTTGGCGCATTTTCAGAAATTTCCCAATTCCACAAGTCATTGCAATGCAACGACTTGTGGAATTCCGAGTCATCTGTCTATTTCGCCCATCACGATATCCAGTGATCCAACGATCGCCGGGATGTCGGCGAGCGGGACGCCTTTGCAAATCTGATCGGTGATTGCCACGTTGCAAAAACAGCTGCTCTTGGCGCGGACGCGGAGTGGATTACCTTCGCCGTTTCCGACCACGTAAAAGCCCATCTGACCTCGAGGTGCTTCGGTTTCGAGGTAAACCTCATCCTTCGGCAGCTTGCTGTTCAGTTTAAATACTTCACGGAAACTACCTGTAGCAGCTTTGTATTTTGGAATCGCCTGACGTACGAGGCGAATCGCCTGCACTACTTCCAGCATCCGCACATAGAAGCGGCACCAGTTATCGCCAAGCACTACTTCCCGCGGCGCGTCTTTAAATGGCGCTGCGACGACGTCAAAGTCGTAGCTCTGATACATGTTTGTGTAAATTGGTTCGCCATCGCGTCGCAGGTCAAAATTGACACCGCTGCCCCGCAGTACCGGCCCTGTGCATCCGTAACTGACTGCCATTTCGGGCGTCAACACTCCCTGTCCAGCTGTTCGCTTGATGAAAATTGTATTCCGCGTCAGCAGCGTGTGATATTCCTTGATTCGTGGTTCCAACCACTGCAGGAACATCTCAATCACCTCAAGAAACGGAAAACGCTCGCCCGGCCTGCGACCAGTCAGAGATGCCAATCCATCCGGAATTTCTATCTCGTCCGGCAAATCATGCGTGGCACCACCGACGGTCAGATAACTGTATGTTAATCGCGCGCCACAGGCTTCTTCAAACAGATCCAGGATGATTTCCCGTTCACGAAATGCGTAGAGGAAGGGACTGAAGGTCCCCAGATCCAGACCATAAGTTCCCATGCCGACAAGGTGGCTCGCAATCCGCCCGAGTTCGGCGATCAGGACTCGCAGATGCACGCCCTTCTCAGGGACTTTCATGCCGATCAATTTTTCGACGGCCAGCGAAAAGCCGAGATTCATGTTCATCCCGGCGAGATAGTCCATGCGATCGGTGTATGGGATGTACTGAGGCGGGGACAGGTTCTCCCCAATCTTCTCCGCAGAGCGGTGCAGATAGCCGATATGCGGCGTACATTCATGCACAATTTCGCCGTCGGTGCGCAGCAGCAAACGCAATACGCCGTGCGTGCTGGGATGCTGCGGTCCCATGTTGACCAGCATTTCATCCGTTTGCACGTCAAATTCAACGACCCGCGGATCTTCTACTTGCATACTCATGACCGAACTGCTCCGGGTCGGACGGTGCCGCCCAATTCATCATCACTTCAACTAGCGACCTCGAACACCATGATACTCAAGCGGGAAGGCGTAGTCTTTTCTCAACGCATGGCCTACCCAGTCTTCCGGACATAATATGCGACGCAGATTCGGATGACCTTCAAAGTGAATGCCGACCAGATCGTAGGCTTCCCGTTCATGCCAGTTGGCAATTCCCCAGAGAGAACTGACGGACGGCACTACCGGCAACTCACCCTGCACATCATTCCTCCAGCGTGGCACGAGGACCTTGAGCTTGAGCTGATGTCGCAATTTCAGGCTGCTGAGCTGATACACCACTTCCACGTGAGGTTCGTGGCCGAACTTAGCAACTTTCTTTGGATCTGTTTCAAGGTAATCACAACCGCACAAATCGTTCAGATGATTGAACAGCAGTCGCTCGTCATCACGCAGAAACCTGGCGACTTCCACAATGGAAGATGCCGCCACCTGAATCCATGGATCAATCGCGGGATGCGTTGCGCCGCCGACCGTATCTGCTCCAAATCTTTCCAGCAGAATTGAATGGATGCCATGAATATCCATGAACGTGTCTTCCAAATTCCTGAACAGCATCGTGAGAATGCAAGGTCAATCAGCCACGGGTTGAAACGACAGTCTGATCGGCAGCCTGAGTCGATTTTTTTGACAATGCGCGAATCCAGTCAAGATCGCCACGTTTCCAGACGTAAGCAAATCCCACCAGCAACACGCCAAAGAAGACCAGAATATCCGCCAGCGCGACCCAGCCGAGCCGCAACGCTTCCGGAGCGTAAATCACCTGAGCAGGATTGATGGTTGCAGGATCGATGCTCAATAACCGAGCGCTGAGTTCCATACGGGCGGAATCCGACAACTGCGTATCCGCCAACTGCATGGCGCTTCCGTAGACAGATGCCCACGGGAAAAAGAATGCCACTTCCACGTCGAAGATAATAAACAGCAACGCAACCACGTAGAATCGCAGGTCAAACTGAATATAGCTGGAACCAATTGCTGGCTCTCCGCATTCATAGATTGCGTCTTTTTCCGGGGTCGGCAACTTTGGTCGAAGCAGACGACCAATGATGAGCGGCACCATCAGGAAGCCAATGGCCACCAGAGCAAAAACCAGAAAATGCCCGACGAGATCCGTCATCAATCCCACCCCAGGTTACTGAATATTCTTACCATCTACAAGAACGTGAGCCGCAAGGCGATAGCCGCGGGTAATTGATCTGCAAAAACCGGCGTCTAGCGCCTTGCCGCTCACAAAACCAGCAGAAATCAGACAAACTCCTAAGCATCCTGCTGCAAACCATTTTCTGCGGAATACGTGCCGCTGCTGAGTTCGTGATACAGCGAAACCCGACTGCTTTTGCCGCAGTCACCGCCATGCCAGTACAACACTTCCGGCTCGTCACTCCGCCAGCAAAGCCAAACCTTTTCGCCATCCATGTCACCAGGAAAATCTACCGTGCCCGACTGCGCATCAGTGAGCGTCCCGCCGATCTGATGCAGTTCCTGAGCAAACACGTCCAGTCGCTGTTCGTCGTGTGACAACTCAGCTTCCATCTGCAGCACTTCCTGCTCGTAAACTGAATCGTCACCGCCCGTAACCGGGTGGCGCTCCCGTAACGAACTCACACGTTGTTTCCGCACCGCGATGTCCCGATGCAGTTCCATGATGTCACGCACAATCGTGCGTACCAACGGCAGTCGCTGATTGACAGCTTCGATCGACAGCATTGTTTCATCAGCGACCATGTTCTACATCCATTTACCTGCGAGTTTGATTCAATCAGCGATCCGCAATCAGGTCGCCGGCACGATTCACGAGACCAACCATCCTGTCGGTAACTCATCACACATTCAACGTAGTCAGCTCCAAGAGGCTATTTTTCTGCACCGGCAAACTCAAATGGACTCGGTTCGCCCTTTACCCAAACTGCCTGATGCAGAACTTTTGATTCTGAAACCACCGTCGGATTCAACGACGCCCTGCCCCACGCGATTTCCAGCGGAAGTTTGGCGTAATCGACAATACATCCATCGCGACTATAACAGCTTAAGTCATGGACGGAACCCATGAAAATGCAATCGACGGGGCACGGATCCACGCACAATGCACAGAACATGCACTTGGTATAGTCGATCGTGTAGCCGTTGATTCGGAAGCCTTTACCGACGGGACTTTTTTCCTTGTCGATATAGATGCAGTCCACCGGACAGGCCACAGCGCACTTGTCGCAGCCGATGCAGGTGGTCAGGTCGAACCGGTGAAATCCACGATAACGAGGCTTCACTTTGAGCGGCACTTCGGGGTATTCGTAAACCTCTGTAAACGTCCGCCGGTGATATGTCTTCATCATCGTCAACAACGTGACGTACATTCCCTGCAGCACAGTCGTTACCGACATCCAGACGTTTCGGAACCATTCCAACATGTGATCGACCCTCGGTCGCGCGGCCTTGCTGTTGAATTGCTAAAATCGCAGCATCTGAGTTTGAAAACACTGCCCACGGAATTATAGGACTGACCCCACGAGACGCAACCGGCTTGCATACCATCCTGGCAATGGGAAGCGATAGATCACGGTTTTCGTCAAGCGAGAACGCGCAACAAAATCACAATCGATCGGTTCCCAGCGTCCCGTGCAGCTCCTTCAAATACTCGGCCGACAACACGGTATTCAATCGCTGGCGGGATTTCTCAAGTCGCCCGGAGATGTTCATATTGATTTTTTCCTCCGGGAACTCATTGCTGTTGAAGAATGTCTCCAGTGACTGGACATGTCGTTGCCACAACTGCTGTTCGCGGAACTGACGCAGTCGAAGGCGATCCGGGTACCAGTCGGACGCCAGCAATGACGCTTTCGTAAACAGGTTTCGGATCTCTGGGTCGCGAATAGTCTTACTCTGAAATGACCCATCGACCATGATATGCAACAGGGCCTTCAATGGCGGGCACGCAATATCGATCGAATCGTCTTCAAAGTACATCCGCGCAATTCGCTGCTGTGCTTCCGCAATGTACAGGATCCCGTCCGCAAACGCCGCTGGATCCTGAGTTTCCGGCTGGAGAATCTCTGCATCGAACACTCTGTTCGGATTGTCGAACACCCGTCCGCCGAATCGGCGAATAAACCGCGTCGTGATTCGCCAGCCCAGACGACTGGCGGGAATGTGCTTGCCATTGAATTCGTAATCCTCCATCTTCTCCAGCAATTGCTCAGCAATCAGAAATTCCGGAGATCGTTCTTCCGGGCTCAGACGACACCAGATCTCCGGAATCAGCAGACTGATGTCATGATCGACGCGGACGCTGCTGCCAATGTGTCCGGCTGGTGTCGAGAAACCAGCAAGGCCAGTCAGCAGGTAACTCACAAGTGCGTTATTCAGATCCGTGATCGGACGCAGACAATTGAAGGGCCCTTTCGTCAACGCACCTTCACTGCCGGCACCGGTTGTGGACGGACTCTTGCCTGTGAGCGCACTCACGAAGTCCATGAACAGTTCCGGGAGCTCCTGATAATGAATCGGATTGTAAACCGACAGTGCGCGGATGCCCCGAACCGGTTCAGGCGGATTGTTGCGACGGCCGATCAGGATTGCCTGCACCGGAGTATGCACGGGTTTATCGACGGGGACTGCCCGTGAAAGGCGAATCCCCATCTCTGCCACATGCAGATTCACGGGATCAATCAGGGTTGGTCGGGGCTGCAGATATCGCGGATTGCGACTCGGTACGCCATTCACCATTCGTGGCGTGTTGGAACACACTACGTAGCTGTCGTCTGCCTGCTGCATTTCGCGCAGCAACTGCTGCATCGGCTGTGTAAACTGGCTCAAATCGACAGGCCGATCGCAGATCTCATCGACTCGCTTTCGCGACAATGGCTCAAAATTGACGATGAAGTTGTCCGACCGCGCAAGATCGGCCTCCGTCTGCTTATCCAGACCACGATGCACGGCATCATCCGGGCGCTGAAAGAGCCGATATTCACAGTTTTTCACAAACTTGTAACTGGTTTCTTCCGTCACCACATTTCCAGGATGCTGCAGCGCGCGGCGCGGCACAATGACAGATGCCGTGATGTCATCTTCGGTCTGAACCTTCTGTGCCGGTGCGAAGTCCTGTCGCAGCTTGTAAGTCCTCCATGAGCTCTCGCCAAAAAGTCCGACGCGCAAATAGGTGCCCACCAGTTTTCGATCGCCGAATTTGAGTTCATGACCGGGATGACCATTGACAATATCGACAGAAAAATGCCTGCGCCAATCGTCGGGCTCTCCGGTGTGCATTCGTTTGATCACAAACACGATCGCGTAAATATGATCCGGAATTTCTGCGAGCCACTGGTTGTATGGGTCAGTGTAGTCTACGGATGGTGTCAGCAGTTTGATGACGCTGCCGAGCGATCTGGTACTGTCCAGCACCTTGCGCGTCGGCTTCTTCAGATAGTCCGGATGTACGCTTCCGGTGGGGCTCCAGCGATCCGCATAATCGCGATCGAAGATCTGCTGAATCAGATTCAGGTCACTTTCGGCATCAGCCACAAAAACCGGGCCGTGCAGCAGATAGTCGGCGATGGACTTGCTGATCTCACTTTTGCCGCCTCCGCTTACGGTACACGGTTTGTGACAGAGGACGCCTTCGAACAATGTGCCGATGAGTCGCCAGGACGGAGCCGCCGGGTGCTTCTCCAGCCGCACTTTGTAGCCGGAGGGCGTAATGTAGATGAATCCTGGACGCAGCGGGATACTGTAAGTGCCGCCGCCGGAGTGCCACGAAATACGCTGATCACTGACTGTGAACCGCGCACTTTCAGAGACATAAATGACATTCGGATGCTTGGCATCGACCGCGTAGCCATCGGGCTGAACGTGCATCAGCGACTCGTAATCCCGCGCGACGTCAGCGAATGTCCGATTGTTGTAACGCCTGCTGTCCGCCGAAAATTCTTCTCCCAGATTAAAGCTGGCAAACGCCATCGCTCCACCGGCGTGTTCCTCTTCGACCTGCCCTCCGAGATTGGCGGCATAACTGAGTTGCGTCTTGACTTCCTTCTTGCAGTAGCCGTAATAGTTGTCAGCGATCAACGTGACAATCACGCCTTCTTCATCGCGGCATGTGAGCTTAAACGGGACGCCATCGTTGTACTTTTCATCTTCAGATTTCCAGCACATGCCATCTTCGCGCTGACGTTCGGTGGCTTCTTCATACGACGGCAGGCCAACATCCTTCTTGGTGACTCCCACGAGATGAGGAGCCAGTATCACACAGCCCGTATGGCCGGTCCAGTGCTCTACATCCAGAGCCGCATCGTGAGCTGGCAGAAATGGATCGCCCGCGTTGCCAAAAATCGACTCAACGAAATCCAGATTACTGACAAGTGCTCCGGGGGCAAACAGGCGAATTTCCATCGACTGCTGCTGACAATAGCCCGGTACTTCAGGACACACAATTGGTCGAATGAGCAGCGAGGCAAAAGCACTGGCCGGATTCGCATCGTGATGCGTAAACGGCAATTGCAACAGACTGTCCGGCGGATTCATTGCGTGCTTGAAGAGCGCCGCGAATGTGGCCTTCGGAACGACTTTCTTGTCGCGCGGAATGGGCAGACCACCTTCGGTAATATGGAACGTACCTTCGGTCGTTCGGCGGTCGTTTGCCGGATTGTGCAAAACACCGTTGCGCACTCGATACGAAGCTCCGAATTCGTTCTCGTATTCGTCGCCGTCGTGCGGCAGAGATAATTCACGGGCGATTCCATGACGGTCTAAAATCACCGTCAGGTCCGGCAGCCGCAATGCGCTGCAGCCTTTGACGCGATCGAAGTACCGACGCAGAAACGCCTCGATGCGCGCGTCTGCAGGGCAGTGGATCGAATCGAGGCGTTTCAGTCGATGATGGTACGTGCTGAGCAGCCGTGGCGCACCGAGTCGGTCGTGGTCCTCGAAGCATTTCGGAATCGGCAATCCGTTCGCAATCAGCTTGAGCACAATGTAACGGGTAATGCTCTCCCGCGATTCCGTTTTCTGCCCATCGGACTGATGTGCCACAAACCCGATGGATTCTTCCAGATCGCGCCAAGACATTGCGTCAAACCCCGCCTACAGAACCAATCAACGGCAAACCCTGCTGTCGATTTGCAGCACCCGGAGGGATTTCAACATATCCTGACCCAGGCTGTGAACCCGCTGGGATCGTTTTTTCTCAGGTGTCGGCTGATTTCCGTCTGCCGGGAACGTCCTCGTCTCGTCAGTGACGAGTTGCCTCAACGCATGTTCACGAACCACACCGCAAATCATTATCGACAGCAAATGATGCCCATGAAAATCATCAAGGCGAGCGGCTGCGCGCCAGCCCTCCGTGTCAGCCACACGATTGCACCGACAGTCAATTCCCAATCTGACCCCCAGCACGGTATCGCCGAATCATGCGTGGCTCTGTGGCGGAGGCTGCTTCCGATTCACTCGGTAAGTTGAGCCGCGTTGGGGTTCCCTGTTTACGACGTTTTGGAGAGCATGAAAAAACAGGGGATGGATGTCCTGTGCCGGTGCAATTGTTATGGTTTCGCCGTCTACTTCTACCGGCTGGATGCGACGCGATCGGCGGCCGCCGACTTCGGCAGATAGCGGCCCGGATCTGCCATGAAGGCTTCATGATTCTCCCGCGACGCAAACATGAAGAAGTGGCCCGCGTGTTCCGCGAGGAACCTGCCTTCGACCGCCTGCTGAGTCCGGACGAATTGCACCGGATCACACCCACCGAATGCGACGGCATATCGTTCCGGATTTTCGACAAACGCCTGCTTTGTTCCTTCAGTGGCGAAATAGTAAATCCGTCCTCGATGTGTCGCTGAGATCTGAGGGTTTGGTTTGACCTGCTGTCCTTGCGCCAGTGATACAATGCACAGGTTGGTCAGTCTGGAGATCGGAGTCACCACATTCGTGACTGCAGGCCCAGGAGCAGGAACACTCTTCTCTGAATTATCTGATGGTGATGGATCCAGGCCTTCTTCTTTTCTCTCCGGAGGAGCGTCTTCACCATCGCGATTTGGATTTCCGCCCGCTTCATCCCATGCAGGTGGACCTGGTTCTTCATCGAACTCACCATAATACGGCTTGTAATTGCACGGCACACCACAGGCTTTAATTGCTTCCACTGCCATTTCTCGAACTCGCTGCGAAGGTTCGTAGCAACAGCCATTCTCCTGCATTTCATACGCAGTCTTCGCGAGCTTACTGAGCGTATCTGCGTCACAGCAATTCGTGCAATGACAGGATGGCTCCTGAGGTTTCGTGCGTTCACCGCGAAGGCGATTTTTCGCAGTCGCAGTCGAATGACAGCACTGCTGCCACAGGGAATCTTCGCAGTTCCCGGACTGAGAATTCGGACTTTTGTCTTTCGGCACTTTGCCGTTCTTGCCATTTTTGTCAGCATCCGGATTGCAGGAATGACGGGCAAGCATATCGCGGAGACCCTTCGCTGCTTCATAGCGAACTTCTTCCCACTTTTCCGCCTCGGGATCCAACAGACTGAGCAGCATTTCTTTGGATTCAGGGAACTGAGTGCAATCCAGATCTTTCAGATATCTGATCGCGCGCTTTCGATTGGGAACGTCGAGTTCTCTGGCACGGATCTTTGACGAGAGACCTTTCACTTCACCCTCGGGCGACATGTGAAACGGCTTCTTCAACAACGGATCCTTTTTGAACCGCTTCAGGAACTCTCCCCAGGGAGGCGCTCCTTTATCCTGAGCGAAACCCGCAGGTGCTGCCGTGCAGCACACGGCCAGACCGACAATCAGAAACTTTGCTAAGTTGTGATGACCCACGCTGGACATCGCCGCAACCTCCCTGTTGAACTAAAGTGCATCCCTGCAGGAGATATCGGCGATCGACCATCGGTTTTTGTATCCGCGTGTAAAATGTACTCAGACTTCTATCCCGCCCACAGCGGTCGTAACGGATAGGTAAAATCTGCGGCTACGCGACACAGTCGTCTGGCTCACGTGCGAGTCAAAGCGGACATATTGATTCCCTGGTTTCGGCAGCATCTGCTGCATCTCAAATCGATAGTTTCAGGACGGATGGGGTATAAATCGGTTAACGGCAAGCTGCGGGCGTCCGTGCCGGGTTTCGCCTAGGCCTGCGGGCGCCGTTAAGGACCGCTCGAGAAATAACTGTCTCTCTTTTTATTCCACTCACCCTGCCCTCTCCCCTTCGAGGGGAGAGGAGGATGCGGTCAATTATTTCTCGAACGGTCCTAAGCGAAAACGCTGACACGCAGCTTGACGCAGTTCATCTGTGTGCGTCCTCAGTTTTTCCGCGCTGGCCACAAAATGATATGGCCCTTTTCGTCGGCAGTCAGAATCTGGCCAGTCGGCGAAACGCCGAGGTCAGTAATCACAGCTTCGTGAGCGTTCTCATTGTCCTGCCCCTGCATCTGCATCTCATTAATGTAGCTCAAAGACGGAATGGATTTGATATCTTTGCCTGGCATCTGCCATCGGATGAGGCGCTGGTCGGATCCACCGGTGACGATTTCATTCTCCCGGTCGTTAAAAGCAATCGCCGTGATCCCTTTCTGCAAGGTCCCTTCAGTTTCCACGGAATGATTTCGATCCGACTTGCCAATCGTCGCAATAAGTTGCGGCGCGTCGTTGGAAACATCCCAGACGGCCGCGAAACTGAACTTTTCACCGGTCTTTTCGCTCCACGCAATACCACCGGCCGTCAACAACGGACTCCTTTCCGAGAAATGCACCTGATTGAATCGGCACTGCAGCTCCTTCGGCAAGGGCACATCAATACTCTCGGGACTGCCATCTTCAATCTTCACATACAGCATGAGTCCGGATTGAAGCGCAGCCAGCGATTTTCCGTTCCGATTCCAAACTGCAACATTCTTGAATTGCTGACCGGGTGCCCAGTCGGGCGAACTCTTAACACCCGGCACTGGGTCAAAAACCGGTGTCAGAGGCCGGGGTGCTCCCGGATCCCATTTCCAAACCCCGAGAGTTCCGTCCTGGTCGATCGTCGCCAGGCGAAAATCCCCCACGACTGGTGAAAAGGCCGTGTCCGCGAGCGGACTCTTGTGGGGGACACCAACTGGCAATCGGTACATCGTGCTTCCGTGATTGGGACTGCTTTCATCTGCGTCAAAAATACGCAGAGTTTCGCTCGCAGTCGCGACATACTTTTCGTCGGACGAATAGGAAGCTGTCACGGAATAACTTGCGTGCGCCCGAAACTCTGCAACATGCAGGCCAGCTGTTCCATCCTGCGGCAGATCCCACAAATGCATGACTCGGCCATCAAACGTTGCGATGCGATCCGATTGGCCATTGGCAGACGGCGAGAACGCACCTCGCACAGCCCGAGCCCCTCTTACATCGCCCTTAAATTTGCGTTGAAGTTTCCAGTCGATGGTATCATAAATTGCAATGATCCCGTCATACAGCAGCATGAATTCCCGGCCATCCGATGACCAGGACACATCATGCCGAAACGCAACTTTCGTGTCGCTGTCTGGAATGACGATTGGATGTTCCAACAAGGTTCGAGTGCTGCCGTCGCCTGACCAGATCGTCACATTGAGCTGGCCCGATTTTACGCCGTTCTCCTCGCTCAAATGTGAAACTTCGGACGTGGCGAACCGCTGCCGATCCGGAGCAGAGCGAAGTCGGATAATAAAGCTCGGATAGAGATCGTCGACACCTCGCATGATTTCATCTACTGTGATCGAATCACCGGATACCGTCAGGCGATTGACTTTCCCGTCGAAACCTGCACTGACAAGCTGTGATTCGTTTTCAAAAAAGATACCAGCAACCTGGTCCCTGTTGTGCTGATCATCGATTTCAGCAACGACTTTTCCAGTGTCGATATTCCAGACGACAATCTTGCCGCGACGGCCTGCCGTGACAGCCATGGCCGACGCGGGAGAAATTCCGACCGCCGTGATCGCAAAGTCCGGATGATGGCCCTCAAGCTGCTGAAATGGCGTGGGGCATTGCGACTGCAGAATCTTCTCTTTCCGCCACAGAAGTCCTTTGTGCAACAACCTGGTTTCGTCCAGCTTGCTGTTTGGATTGGTGGTGCCTGCGCCGCCGGCAAGAATCAGCGTTCCATCATCCGAGACGGCGAACTCGCTGAATGAATACTCGGACAAAAGCCGCGACCGCTCGAATCCTGCCCCGTTGTTATCTGGTACTGCATCCCACACAGAAATCGAACCAAAGTAGTCGGCGCTCAGAACCAAAGCACCGTCAGGTGGCAGAAAACGCACGGCCGAAATCTCAGAGACGTGGCCCTCCAAAAACATGTTTCGAGAAGGATCAAACAGCAGGTCCCTGCGCCCAGGCTGATCCAGCCGTGCCGTCATGATCTCCTGGCCGGTGCCGCTGTCAAATGCGTGTGCCGCCAGGTCGTCTGCGCCAATCAGAAATCTCTTCGCATCCGGGCTGAATCGAGCTGAGTAAACAGCCTGTCCCTGTTGAATCCGGATCGGCGAGGTGCTGGCGGGCGGCTGCGGGATTGGTCCGGCGGTCAATGTATACTTCGTGAGTTTTCGGACTGAAGATGTGTCAGGGATCGATTTGGTGTTCCTGAACGTGTCACTCATTCCGATGGCACCGGCACTATTCGTTGGTCTGACCAGACATGCCGAGTGAAGGCTGAATGTTGTTTCAAAGGTCTCGCGAATCCTCTTGATGTGTGCGGTGAGTTCGGCATATGTTGAAAGCTGCCATGTTCTGATGGATTGGTCGGCACTGACTGACACCAGATGATCACCATCCTCACCTGCAAACGTAAACGCTTTCAGTTCTTTGGAATGCCCTCGCAAACACGCCGCAGCTGCGCCACCCATCAGGCGGTGCTCGTACAACCCAGCCACCTTACAGGCTTCATATTTGTATTCCTTCAGGTCCCATATCTGGAGAAAGTTTGTCGTCCCGTGCCCTGTGGCGATCCGCCGTTGCTTGTCGACTTTGGAGAATCGCACTTCATCGATCGGGTAGGTGGCTTTGAGGATTTCGACTTCGGAAGAGTTTTTCGGAATTGCAAACGAAAACTGATCCACCGTCGGATCTGGAACTCTCGGAAGAAATACAACCGTATCGCGAAACTTCAGAGCCAGCCGCTGCCCGTCGGGCGAGACAAATAATTTTTCTGGCTGGCCCGACTTCGGGCTCAGCGCCGCGATATCAAGCTTCAGCTGTGGTGCATTCCTTGACAAGCGGTCCAGGTCAAACGTCGGTTCTCCGTCTGTGGACCAGGTGATGCGAAATTCATAACACGGCTGACTCTTGAACTGCACAATCAATGCCGATTTATCCGGCAACAGCACAGCGTCGCGAATGCGGAAGTCGATCGTATCTTCACCCGATAGTTTCTGTTGCAACAACAGCTCTGACGTTCCGAAATTCAGGGAATAGATATCAATTGTCGCGTGCGGGTCGTCGCCAATCACAAAGAAGTGGTGGCCGTCCGGAGAGAAGAAAATCTTGCCGATCGATTCGATCGGCTTGATTGCGGCATCATTCTTCTTCGGAGTCAGTTGTTCGTAGCGCTCGTTCTGCAGCTGCCAGAATTGTTTTTCTGAGGCCGACGCGAGGCAGAAATAGTGACCATCGTTGGAAACTGCGACTTTGATATTCCCCTCAATCGTTACGGGAATTCGCAACGGTGCCGGGCGAATGTCCCGAGCTGCAGCTGGATTTCGGAACACAACAACAGATTTTCCTGCGAGAGGTTCAGCGTAGACAACAACCGTGCTCCCATCCGCACTGATGGATGCGGAAGTCGGCGGATCAGGCAATGGTATTTCGGAATTTCCCTGGACTTCTTCCGCATCTTTCAGCTGCTTTCGCAGAACATCCTCCTGACCTCTGATCTGATCATTCTCTTTCGCCCTTTCCAGGGCTTGATTGGCGAAACGAATGACTTTGTCATATTCACTCAGTTGTTGAGCTGTCTCAATCTGCTTCTGGAATCCTTCCAGTTCGAACCTGTATCGTTCCTTTAGTGCTGCATCCCTTGCCTCCACTGCCTCGATCTGCTGTGCTGCAGCCACGCCAAGCTTCGTTGTGGTTTGGCTGAGCTCCAATTCAGTCTCAACCAGTTTGCTGCCAGCTTCTTTGACCTTGTTGTCTGCTTCCTCTACTTTCTTGTTTGCATCTGCGAGACGCTTGTCTGCCTCCACCACCTTGTTGTTGGCTTCTTCGACCTGGATGTCTGCTTCAACGGCTTTGCGGTTGGATTCTTCGACCCGTCGGTCTGCCTTTTCCAGCGCCGCGCTGGCATTGCGTACCTTCTTGTTTACCTCGTCCAGCTGCCCATTTTTTGCGGTGATCTCTGCATTCTGCGCAACAATTTCAATATTCTTCTCTTGAATGTTGAAATAGGCAACCAGACTTACAACCATCATTGAAACCGCAGCCACTGTCATCACCCCCCATGTTCCGCGTACGATCTTGCGGATCAATCGTGTCTTTTTAAGTTTGGCAATGACCGGAGAAAACTCCGGCGCAGTCTGCTTCGCCGCGACTTGCAAGCCAAGGTCAATGTCACCTTTTTTCTGAGCCAGTTGCGCGTAGGCGAGCCTTGCATTCCGATCGCCGTTCAGGGCGCGCAGGTTGTTTGGCCATTTCAGCAGAGCTTCGCCATAGAGCGCAACGGCACTCTGGTAAGACGTATAATCCGAGTCCTGAAGTGCATCAATGGAATTCAAAAGTTCTTCGGCACGTCCTGTGATGCGGTATTCCCGAATGGCGTTCTGCATTGCCTCGACCGAAGAATACCGATCGGTTGGCTCTGTCGACATTGCCTTACGGGCGATCTGCATCAGTTCGCCGCGATGCGCGACGTCTTCTTCGATTTCGTTGTACATCACTGCCTGATACACGGCGTTAAACTGTTCTTCGGGTCGTGTCAAACACCAGATTCGACGCAGTAAGTGGGGCGGATAGCCTTCCAGAATTTCAAACAGGATTGCTCCCAGAAGATAGATATCGCTCTGCGGCCCAACGCGACTAAGATCGTCGTCCAGTAGTTCCGGTGCCATGTAGACGGGCGTACCGGCGCCTCCGCAGAAATCCACGAACACACTACGACGTTTTTCAAATCGCTCCGTCGTGATCGCTAAACCCCAGTCCAGGACAATCACTTCACCGTACTCACCAATGACAACATTTTCCGGTTTTAAGTCTCGATTGATCACGCCGCGCGAATGGGCGTAGGCGACCGCGTCACTGAATTTCATGAAGATGTCCAGATTTTCTTCCAGCGACCGTTCACGAATGATTTCGTTCCACGGAACGCCCGACACCTTCTTCATCGAATAGAACAGTTTCCCGTCCTCTGTTCGTCCAAGATCATGAATCGGAATAATATTCGGATGCACCAGATTCGCCGTCACTACCGCTTCAGAGACAAACATGGCCTGATCATGCTGGGCCTGTGTGGAACCGGGCTTCAGTGTCTTGATCGCCAATTCGCGATTGAGTGATAACTGACGTGCGTGATACACGATCCCCATATTGCCCGCACCTAACTGCCCCAGAACTTCATATTCCGGAGCATTGTCTTCAACAGCCAGAGCAGACTGCAGCCCGGTTGTCACTTCACCGCTGGCAGGTATCGGATTGACGATTCCGGAAATCTGCCCTTGCACATCGCGACGGTGAATGCGGAGATCCCATGTACTCTTGCCGACCGATAGTGCTGTGTCCTCTGATTTCTGATTTAGCATCAATGTCTTTTCGAATTCCGAGTTCAAACGAAGTCGCGACGCTAAGATCTGCGGCGATGCTCCGCGCTGTGCACTGCCACTCGGAGTCTGGGCGAGGATCTGCATTTGAATTGGATCGGCCCGTCGAGTCTTACCGACCGCCTCGAAACTTGCCTGTGACGGCAACTGTTTTCCCTCGTGAGGGGCAGAGGCTTCCTGCTGATGAATTGGAGCCGCAAATTGAGTCCTGAACGCTGGGGACTCATGATCCGCCGACTGGCCCTCGCCAGGGGCAACCCGCTCCGTTGTGTTTCCAGGCAGTTTTCCTGGATCGGGATCTTTTCCGAATGCAGGAATCTGAGTTCCATAGTGCCGTTCGTCTTTTCCGGGACTGCGTTCACTGCCTCGGGAATTTTGCTGCGTCATGAGCGACGTCTCTTTATCTGAAATACTGGTGACAGAACCTGCGGGAACAACAAGCAGGCTGTCCCGCAGGGAATACTGTATCGAGCATGTTGCAGATTCTTGCCCCGGAATGCCACTTCGACATCGTGTTTTTGCAGATTCGTTTCTCAGCCCTGTCGATTCAGCATCCGACTCAGCAATTGCCGGCTTTTTGAAGGTCCGATTGAATTAACGCGGGACTTGTTGAGAACAGCGGCAACGGCCACACTGGTCAGAATTGAACGGCTTGTGGCTGAGGTCGCAGACACTGTCGGTTCATCATCCGATTCTGTTGTTTCGCGTCCTGAGGCCCCTGGAAGAATTCGGGATTGCCCATCCGAATTCGGACGATTGTTGTCTGCATCTTTCTGCAGACTTTCCGTTTCGGGAATTTGACCATCAATCGGTGCAGCAGAACCCTCGGGTGTCGGGGAACTCTGATCGTTCAGATTGTCGTCGAGCGGCAACGGCAAAAGCTGCAGCTCTTCGAAAGCCTCTGGCATCAGTTCGCTGGCAGGAAAAGGTCGTCCGTCGGCGATATCGAATTTCAACACAGGTCTCTCAATAGTGACGGGACCGTTCCCGGTTTGTTTCCTGGTGATCAGCCAGAGTTCCAGGTCCGTCTGATCCTGAAGATGCTCGTCGGTCACCCACTGCTTCAAACGAGCTGGCTGCAACAACAACTCTCCAAACTCATCTTTAATCTGCACATAGTCATCAATAACTTTGCCTGTCACTCCGTCCCGCAGCTGGAAAAAGTCTGCCGACCGCGTGGAAAAAGAACTGGACTGCGTTTCCACTACTTCCATGCGATCCACATTGACCAACACAGCCACAATCACATTCGGGACAGCCACAGGAAACGCGGGAGGTGCAAGGCGCGGAGGATCAGGGACAACCGGCGCCAAAAAGATAGTTGGTGTAATAATCCTTACCAATCCGTTTTCCAGGTGGAAGTCGGCATTGGAAAGCACGTTGTTTGTAACCGTCGCCACCGTACGGTCAACACCAGCCTGAATTGTAAACGGTCCCGCCGTCCCGGTCCCAATGTCGTCTGTGGAGGAGATTCTTCCGCCGGGGACAGGTGCAGTGTCCGGTCCCTGCTGAACGGCTCCACCTTCGACGCGGATTGACTGGTGCTGCGAAACACTGAAATCGACATTGAAGATCGGATTGAGTGCGTCCACGAATGCTTTGAAGTCAAGAAAAGAATAATCGTGGGTGACGGCGTGTGGGATTAAAGTATGGTCAAAATACAGAGATTGCAGACGCAGATCCGGCGTATCGCCTGCCCCGGTAGATGGGTCCCGCCAGTCAATGTCCAGCCTCAGATTTTCTTCTCCTGCAACCCCGATATTGATGCTGAAAGTGACCGAATAGTTGATGCCGATCTGTGCCACGATTGACGGCAACGGGTGTACTGCGAAGTCAAAGAAAGCAGTTCCACCCACGCCCGGCAACGACCGCGGGGCGAATTGCTTTGCCACGCCTCCATCAGTCCGCAGCGTGACGTCGTTCCCAAATGTTACTTTACCTTGTGTAATCAGCAGGTTTTCGGCTGGACTGATCATTCCGTCATTATTCGTATCCGGATTCACTCCGTCCCTGTTGAAATCGGCCACCAAAACAATTGCGTCCCCGGTATTCGTGGATGAGACGCCGTCAGAACTATTTTCATCGGTCGATATGGTCACTCCAGTTCCGACGTTGATATTCCCGTCGATCGACAGCACGTGAATTGTCTCTCCCGTATCGCCAATCGTCGTTTCTGTGTTTCCCGGGGCATCCACTGCAGCACGAATATCGTTCAGGATTGTGATTGTTCCAGTGGCCACGACTTCAATCTGCGACTTATCGCCAACCGCCTCGATGCCGACCGTTGCGGCAAAGTCGATCCCGTCCAGACTCTGAGCGATTGTCGCGGAAATGTCCACGGCATCAACGTCGTTGAAGACAACGTGGGAGACCTGAGTCCCGGCACTGAATCCGTTAAACGCCGCGAACGTGTTGACATCATTGTTGCGCAACACGGACCCACGACCACCAAGCAGAATGTCAAATCCACCACTCAGGTCCGTGTCGTTTCCTGCGGTCACCGTCACGCCTTCCTGCCGCACTCCCAGTCCATCGGCGGTAATAACTCCCGTGATGGATTGTGAAATATCACCCTGTGCAATCAAGCGAAGGTCAGCAGTCCCTGCGTTCACAGGCCGTTCCAGTGTCAGGAATCCATCCGCCTTCAGAAGAATATCACCTCCGGCGGTGCTTGCACCATCGGTTGCCGCAAACGCAACAGTGTCGATTGTCTGAGCTGACACTGTATTCACGCTGAGCCCATCAAGGTCATGGAACACAAGCACTCCGACAGCGGATTGATTCACTGCAGCAAAATGATTCACATCATTGCCGTCGCCCAGCTCAATGGCTGACAACACTGCCGCCTGTTGGCGAATTCCCAGTTCATCCGCCGTGATGACTCCCACAGCGGACTGCGTGGTATCGCCGTTAGCGATCAACCGGACGTCGGCCAGCGTTTCATCACCTGCGACTGATCTCCCGGCGTTGATCTGGTCGTTCAGCGTCAGGAATCCACCGGCCTGAATCAGGATGTCCCCGGCATCAATGTCGCCAGCTCCCTGAAAGGCGGCACCAGTGAAAGTCGTCTGCACACCACTGGTGGCCGTAAATGCCACGCCGTCGATTGTCTGAGCTGAAACCGTGCTAATCGTCAGATCGTCCACATCATTGAACGCGATGACTCCACCATCGAGCTGATTCAACGAGGCCAGATGGTTCACATCATTCGCATCGCCCAGCTGGATCGCCGCGAGCAACGCTGCCGACTGCTGGCGAATTCCCAGTTCATCCGCCGTGATGACTCCCACAACGGACTGCGTGATATCGCCGTTAGCGATCAACCGGACGTCGGCCAGAGTTTCATCACCCGCGACTGATCTCCCGGCGTTGACCTGGTCGTTCAGCGTCAGGAATCCACCCGCCTGAATCAAGATGTCCCCGGCATCAATGTCGCCAGCTCCCTGAACGGCGGCACCAGTGAAAGTCGTCTGCACGCCACTGATGGCCGTAAATGCCACGCCGTCGATTGTCTGAGCGGAAACCGTGTTAATCGTCAGATCGTCCACATCTCGGAACACGATGACTCCGCCATCGAACTGATTCAGCAAGGCCAGATGGTTCACATCATTCACGTCGCCCAGTTCGATGGCTGACAACGCTGCCGACTGCTGGCGAATTCCCAGTTCATCCGCCGTGATGACTCCCACTACGGACTGCGTGATATCGCCGTTAGCGATCAACCGGACGTCGGCCAGAGTTTCATCACCCGCGACTGATCTCCCGGCGTTGACCTGGTCGTTCAGCGTCAGGAATCCACCCGCCTGAATCAGGATGTCCCCGGCATCAATGTCGCCAGCTCCCTGAACGGCAGCACCAGTGAAAGTCGTCTGCACGCCACTGGTGGCCGTAAATGCCACGCCGTCGATTGTCTGAGCGGAAACCGTGTTAATCGTTAGATCGTCCGCGTCACGGAACACGATGACTCCGCCATCGAACTGATTCAGCAAGGCCAGATGGTTCACATCATTCACGTCGCCCAGTTCGATGGCTGACAACGCTGCCGACTGCTGGCGAATTCCCAGTTCATCCGCCGTGATGACTCCCACAGCGGACTGCGTGGTATCGCCGTTAGCGATCAACCGGACGTCGGCCAGCGTTTCATCACCTGCGACTGATCTCCCGGCGTTGACCTGGTCGTTCAGCGTCAGGAATCCACCGACCTGAATCAGGATGTCTCCGGCATCAATGTCGCCAGCTCCCTGAACGGCGGCACCAGTGAAAGTCGTCTGCACACCACTGGTGGCCGTAAATGCCACGCCGTCGATTGTCTGAGCTGAAACCGTGCTAATCGTCAGATCGTCCACATCATTGAACGCGATGACTCCACCATCGAGCTGATTCAAC
>CAMAVB010000138.1 GCA_945861465.1 Candidatus Kuenenia stuttgartensis | reverse complement strand
CGACGCCAAAGGCGAGGCGAATCGCAGGAACAAAGACCTCGCCGTTGGCGTCGGGTTAAACGGCGTAATGATTAATCGTGACTGCACTTCGGCTTTGTGGCGGATTCGTCCGAACCGGACGAAGGAACGAGAAATGTTCAACCCAGCGCCCGACCCGGATTGCTGCCTCGCACACGACGCGGCATGAATCGGCCTTTATCGACTTCTTCCCAGGCGGCAAATTCCTGCGGCAATTGTTCTGCTGAAAAGTGCGGCGATTCGTCTGAGATGAAATCTGTCGCAGCATCTGTATCGTCGGTCATAGATTCGTACTTCTGTTCAACGGCTGGCCAGTTTTGAATTTGTAGGGTGTGACAAGCGCCAGCGCAGGCACACCATGTCTGTAATTCGGTGTGCCTGCGCTTTGCTTGTCACACCCTACAAGTGTCGTTTGAAATCTGCAGTTATTTTGGTACCGGTTCAACATCGACGTCCCAGCCTTTTGACGTTGGCATTCCGGTTCCATCGGTGCTGCCGCCCATCAGTTTACAGGTTGGCGGGCCGTAGGGTACAAACAAAAGTCCGGTCGGACATTTTCCAGGTTCGCATTGAAAAATGGCTTCGCCGAATTCAGTGCGAACGATGACCGAATCGCCGGATTCGAGCCCCATTTCTTTCATATCGGCTGCGTCCATCGTCAAAGTGTTGACAACCGCCTGATATTCAGCCGTATCCTTTCCGGAATTGATAAGAGCCCCTTGTTTGGCTGTGCGGGAAGGATTCAGCATAAAACGCCGGGAAACCATCAATTTGCCTCGATTCTTGTAATTTGTAGAAACTCTAAGGCCCCTCAATGGCGTGGACTTCAGCGTTTTTCAGTGAGCGGCACGGCGCTAGCCGCCGGTGTTTTGATGCTTTTTCAGGAACAGGAACCGGTGGCTAGCGCCATTCCGCTCACCAAGTCCACCCCATTGCTGCGGAACCACCGGGAACCGCAAGGCAGGAGAAGTCGATTAGTTTAGTGTCGCGTCTCCGTTACAGCAATCAAAAACGACGATTCGGTGGTTCTGCAAGTCTCGGAAATGACGATCGCCCCTGCCTTTCGATTTCCAAACCGGGCCTGACTTCTACAATGCAGGGCTCGCGGTTTGCAGATTTCATCTGCAAAGTCAGCAATATTGCTTCACCCTGTGCCGGATCGAAAGCTGAATTTATGAATATTAAGTGGACTGTACTCGCCTTTGTTGCCGGAGCCGCTCTTTCCTGGGGTGTTTACGTTCCACTCGTCCACGATGCGACTTCAAAGTTCGGCAGTAATCTGAGGGCATTCCTGATGGTAGGGATTGCCTATTTTTTGGTCGCTGTGCTTATCCCGAGCTTCTTCATTTTTTACAAGGGTGACCCAACGGCAAAGGATCCGGCGAAACTCAACTGGGCAACGCCGAGCATCACGTACGGGTTGCTCGCCGGGATTGCTGGAGCAGTCGGGGCACTGTGCGTCATTTTTGCCGTGAAAGAAGCTGGACCAACCGCCGCCTTCATCGTGGCACCGTTGGTGTTTGCAGGAGCTCCGATCGTTAATACGATCGTATCGGTCACGATTTTTGCACATGGCAAGAGATTCGAATCGCTCAGTCCGTCGTTCTACATCGGACTGCTGATCGCCACGGCTGGGATGGTGCTGGTGATGATCAACAAGCCGAATGAGATCAAGACACCATCGCAACCTGCCGCCGCCGCCGCGAATGCCGGTGGCGGAGCAACAACGCCGTAGTGAAGCGGATTGTTGCCTCATAATCTTAATCATAATCTTAATCCTAATCGATTCCTGCCGAGTGAATTGGCCAACGCTGCACGCATCTACTCTGCGAGCGGCGAATCGATTAAGATTATGATTAAGAGTAAGATAATGAATGGCACAATGTAGAAGAACGTCCACTGAAACAGTTCGTTACCTGCGACTGTGCTGAATTGAACCGTCCAATGCCAGAATCTGTTCAAATGCCATCCCCATCCAATCGCCCGGCGAGTCGTGCGGACCGTACGACCCCGCGCGAACTCTGGACGATGGATGCGCAGTTGAAAGACATTCAACCGGGCAGCGGTATCGTGATCCATCTGGAAAAAGCCTGGGGCGGTGTACGACGGTGCTGGTTGAAGACGTTTCGGCGTGGATATGTCGCCCGCATGGCCGCGAGCCGTAAAGGTGATTTCAATCCATGCCCGCATGAAGTGCTGGATCCGCGCGACCTGAAGTTTTATCGGAATCAGGGTGGCTGGTACTGGGATCTGAAAGACGACCCGTTCGCCTGGCGAGACCGACTGCCTTTTGCACGCGTCGGCCTGGCGGAACTTTTCCTGATGTGCGGCAGTACAACTGCGGCGGCGCTCGGGTTTGCATGGTGGGCGAATCAATCCACTGGAGCCGCCAAAGTGGTCGCGATCCTGCTGGCCGTGACGTGTGCTGTCATCTGCGGGCTGATCGCGTGGTTCTTCCGCAATCCGCGACGCATCAGCCTGCCTGATCCAGGGCTCGTGGTGTCACCCGCCGACGGGAAAATCGTCGAAATCGAGGACATTGCATTCGACGACTACATTGGCGGTCCGGCGAAGAAGATCGGGATCTTCCTGTCGATCTTTAACGTCCATATCAATCGCGCGCCAGTCGCCGGGCGAGTCGTCGGACTACGCTACCGCCCCGGAAAGTACCTGAACGCACTGCGACCGGAATCGGCTCGGGAGAACGAGCAACTGGCCATTATGCTGGAGGAACACCAAGCACCGTTTCGGGGGATGATCGTGCGCCAAATTACCGGTGCGATTGCCCGACGCATCGTGTGCTGGAGCAAACCGGGCGACGAATTGGGACGTGGCGAACAGATTGGCATGATAAAACTGGGTTCGCGGACTGAACTTGTCCTTCCGGTCGAAGAATGCCTTGAAATTCGTGTGCGGCTTGGGGATAACGTCAAGGCTGGAACCAGCGTGCTGGCATCGTATGCAGTCCATAAGTAGGTCCTTTCTGCCGGAAAGGACTGTGTTTGGTAGGTCCTTTCTGCCGGAAAGGACTATGTTTGGTAGGTCCTTTCTGCCGGAAAGGACTATGTAACGTGTCGCGACCAGCGACGGAAACAGATTTGACTGGACGGCGACGGACCGACGTTGAGCGGAGGTCCGCCATGTGGCGAACGTCCTCCCCGGCAGGGGGGGCCTACTTTAAAAACTGAGCGACACGACATGTCCGACGCGACCACTGACCCCGAACCCCTGGCACCTCGGCCTCGCCGAATTCGCCACCGAAAAGTCTTCGCCGTATTGCCCACACTGCTGACGTTGTGCAATGCCGCGTGTGGGTTCGGAGCAATTTCCATCGCCGCCAAGGTTGGCCCCGATCACTTCCAGGGTGTGGAACTGATTACGGCAGCTTACTTGATCTTTCTCGCGATGCTCTTCGACATGCTCGACGGCAGTGCTGCGCGACTCACAAATCAGACATCGGACTTCGGTGCGCAGCTGGACAGCCTGTGCGATGCGATCAGCTTCGGAGTCGCTCCAGCCTTCATCATGCTGCAGCTCGTGCATCCGGATCATCACTTAATGGATACGATCCTCACCGCTCCGTTCAACTATCATCCACGAATCCTGTGGGCGATTGCCGTCCTGTTTATGGTGTGTGCCATCCTGCGACTGGCACGCTTCAATGTCGAAACTGAGGAGGAAGATTCACACAGTTTTTTCAGCGGGCTGCCGTCACCGGCGGCAGCGGGAGTCGTCGCTTCGTTCCCGATCGGCGTGAAAGAGCTCAAGGAACAGTTGAGTGCCGAAGGGACCGTCTCATGGGCACAACCAGCCGCTGAATACGTGCTGCCGGGCCTGGTGATTCTGTTGCCACTGATCACACTGGCGGCGGCGATGCTGATGGTGTCAAGAATCCGTTATGCGCATGTGTTCAATCAGATGATTCGCGGACGCCGAAGCCGCAAACAGATTCTGCAAATCGTGTTCGCCATGGTGCTGGTGTTTGTCGTTCGCGAAATGGCGCTCCCCGTGTTATTTTGCGTCTTCGCGTTTTCCTCACCGCTGCGCGCATTCGGGGAACGCTATTACATGAAGCTGAAGAAAAGCAAAACGACACCGTCAGAAACGAAGGCCGCATGAACCTCAAAGATTACATCCGGTCAGTCCCGGATTTTCCGAAGCCCGGCATCATGTTTCGGGACATCACGCCGCTGCTGAAATCGTCCGATGCCATGAAGGAGGTCATCCGTCGCCTTGCCGAACCATTTCGCGACGCAGGCATTACGACAATTCTGGCAGCCGAGGCGCGCGGTTTTGTGTTCGGCGCACCTCTGGCCATGGAACTGGGGGCGGGCTTCGTGCCGGTTCGCAAGCCGGGAAAACTTCCCTGGGAAACACACAAGTTCAGTTACGATCTGGAGTACGGTTCTGACTCGCTGGAAATCCATAGTGACGCCATCGGAACAGGGGATCGTGTGCTCCTCGTGGATGACCTGCTTGCCACCGGCGGCACCATCGAAGCCTGCATGAAACTGGCTCAACGCCAGAACGCAGACGTCATCGGGGCGGCATTTGTCATTGAACTGGCGTTTCTGAATGCCCGCCAGCGTCTGAAGTCGCTGCGTGTCCACAGTCTGATTGCGTATCAAACGGAAGACCCGGACGAATAGGCGTATAGACTGTCCCTTCTCCCCCTGGCAAGGGGGAGAAGGTGGCCGACAGGCCGGATGAGGGGGGCCTTTGCATCGGGCAGCGTGGAAAAAAGCCCTCTTACCCTGCCCTCTCCCCCAAATCGTTCGCGGCAACGCGGTTGTGGGGTGCAACATGCACACCCGCAAACGATTCGGGGGAGAGGGGACCGGCCAATAGTCTCTTCCCCATCAATGCTATCATGAAATGCCCTGGAAGAGGTTCCACATCAAAGAACTGCCGTGGACGCTCTCGGCCATCATCGCATCAATCGTTGCCTCGTTGTCGTCCATGCTACTTGCCGGTCTGGCCATCGGGGATAGCACTGCCAGCGTCTGGCCCGCCACCGGCTTTGCAGGATTGATCTCACGTTCGACAGGGATCAGCGATGATCCAGGTTCGAGTGTCGGGGCGAGGTTTGCCTGTGCGCCTTCAACCTGATGTGTGCCTGAACCTGCATTCTGTCGTTCCGAAACAGGACTCGCCGCCAATATCCTGAGTTCAGGCATTGCCAGCCCGGCCAGCAGGGTTTCATCCAGAAGGTCGATCGAATCCGATTCGCCTGAAACGACAATGACAGTGACCATGAAGTCAACCTGCGGACTCCATGGACCAGCTGCAGTCGTGCTGATCGCTCTGACCCATGCTCGATAGGTGCCGACTGGCAGTGGTGTCGTCGGAGTAAAACTGGTGCCGACCAGTCCGACGAGGTTGATAATGCCGGCTGTAGGGACATCGACGCGTGTCACAAACAGGTCATACGAGACAGCGCCATCGACCGGTGTCCAGGTAAACGTGGGTGTCGTGTCGGATGTCGATCCGGAGGGGGTCAACAGAGTCAGCCTGCCACCCACGTACAATTCCTGAGTTGTCGCCGACTGACTATTCAATCCTGACGCAGCAACTGCAAAGACCTGCCAGCGATACGGGTTCACCGGTAAATTCGTCAGTGGCGTAAAACTGGTTCCCGCAATACCGGTTGGAATAAGGACGGCCACTCCTGTATTCGCATTGCGAACTATCAGATTGTATCCGACTGCTCCGGGGACCGCATTCCATGTGAACGTCGGAGTCAGGTCGAACGTGGAAGCCGGTCCGGCGGGCACGGTCACTGGCAGTAAGACCTGGAAGTCCACCGGCACCGACCACGCCGCCGCCAGTCCGGACGCATCCACGCCGCGGACCCACGCGCGGTAGGAACCCATCGGCAGAGCGGCAGGCGCTGTCAATGACGTGCCCGCCACATTCATGTTACGCACAACCTGACTTTGACCGGTCGAGAGATTGTCAATCCATACGTCATACTTCACCGCCCCCGGCAGGGCCACCCAGTCCAGAGCGGGAGTGGCGGTCGTCTGGACCGGATTCATCGCAGTGAACACGGCCGGCGTGTTGATCGTGAAGTTGTACTGCGGCGTGTCAACAGAAGTCTGCCCCGTCGCGCTGATGGCCTTGATCCACAGATTGTACTTGCCGATTCCAAAGTCACTCGTCGGATAGAATGCGTTGGCTTGGCGAATCGTGACGAGGAACGGATTGACGTTCGTGCTCGCATTCTTGATCCA
Source organism: Candidatus Kuenenia stuttgartensis (assembly GCA_945861465.1). Classification (GTDB taxonomy): domain Bacteria; phylum Planctomycetota; class Planctomycetia; order Planctomycetales; family Planctomycetaceae; genus SXXK01. The sequence goes on along the minus strand of CAMAVB010000138.1, from coordinate 13,526 downwards.
GACCTGGTACTGCGTCGCTCCATTGACAGCGGTCCAGGTGATAGTCGGCCGCTGGAACGGCGTGACCGCAGTCGGCCCGGTGATCACAGGCACCGGTATCGTCACGGAGATGTTGGCCGTGACCGTCGCTCCTCCCAACCCCGCATTCACGTTGCTGGTTGAGGCCCGAACAGTGAAGTGCCCGATCGCACCGGAATTCAGTGATGGTGTGAACTTCAGGCCCGCATTGCCCTGAGCAAACGTAATGAATTCACCATTGGAAATTGCGGTCGTGCCATCATTCTGAAACAGCGAGCCGCCCGTGATGCTGGTGATCTTGATGTGCGTCACTTCCACGCTATCGGCTGCGTTGCGTGAGATCACCAACCCGCTCGTGGTCTGCACATCTTCAGTCGTCGCCGCATTCGTCACGCTGGGCGTATTTGCCGACAGCACGACTGTGAAACCCAGGTCCAGTGTGCTGTTGGTATCGTTGCCGACGCCCGCAGTGATTTCCGTGTTGTATGCCAGTGTGATCGGCAGGCTTCTGATGCCGTTGGTGGCGGGGGCCGCATTATCGACGCCGTTGTCGTCGTTATCGACGTTGTTGTCGGGATCGACGGCACCTGTGATCGACACTTTGCCGTTCAGCGGTTGTGCAGCTCCGAAATTGGCGGCATTGACACGCACGATGTAATCACCGGGCAGCAGCCCCGTGAACTGGTACACGCCGCTGCCGTTGGCGAGATACCAACCGGACATGGCACTGACTTCAAACAATGTTTCAGAATGATGCCCCGCGCCAAATCACAGAAAACTGTTTCCGCATGAATGCGGGACGCTTATTGTCCGCTTTCTTTTTCGGTGAAAACTTAGTGACCTTCTGCAACACCACTTTTGTGGCAGGTGTCGAATTGTTCTGGACAACAAATGAAGAGCCCAGATACTTCAGGAAAGTTTCGGGTGTAATAGTCAGGAGCCTTTCAGAGTTTTAGGTTGCACTCTCGGCCAACGAGGATTCTCCTATAGCCACGACCGCAGCACAAGCGGTTGTTGTCGAAAGAAATTCACGCCGGGAAAAATTCTGTGTCTCACTCACCTTGCTTACCTGCTCTTCCGCACGATCGCCAGGATCGCTCTAGATTTGATGCACGAAACAATCGCGTTGCAGAAACACCAAGGGAAAACTGCCGCCTCATAATCAGGAGTGCGGGTTTCCCCACCGGGCAATCAGGGTGACATGCATGTCTTCTGCTATCACCTGAATTATGCTGCATATCAGCAGAATCCTGACTCAGTTGTCACCAGGGTAAGAACGCAGAAATCCAGTCTGTAGGCCGGACCAGGCGAAGCGCCGTTCCGGCAACTGCCAGACACCCGCCGGAACGGCGCTTCGCTTGGTCCGGAACTACCCAGAAATCAGGTATTGACGTCGCACTCGCTCACCGCTGATAAATCGGCAGGAAGCCTTTATCGAGTTGCAGCATAATGCAGTTGAGCGATGTGACGTAGACGGTGCCCACCTGTGGGTCGGACCAGCCGCCGCCGGACAGCATTTCCCGAAGAAGTTTGCGGTTCACTTCGTCACGGTACTTTGTCCATTCATCACCGCCGGTGCGGTAGACGACCTGCGAAAAATAGAAGTGCATGTAGTGCCAGTGGCCGTTGCTTGAGGCAAGCGACTTGTCCGGCCAGATCGTCCGCTTGCAGTATTCCCGCATCCGCTTCGTGAGATCCGTATCGTATTCGCCCGCGTTGAACATCGCCGCCAGGGCGGCGGCGGTAATCGGTGGTCTGGCACCGCCTCCACGAATACTGTACTGCACGCCGCCGTCGGAATCTGTGCATTCTTCAATGTAGACTTTGGCGCGGTCGATGATTTCTTTGGAAACAGGGATTCCCGCATTCCGACACGCACGCAGTCCCTGCACCTGAGTGATGCAGGTTGAGCCTTCGTCGAAATCGCTGCCTTCCTTCGCGGAGACATATCCCCAGCCGCCCTTACTGGTTTGAGCGTCTGCACAGAACTGCACGGCCAGCGTGAGGACTTCGCGGATTTCTTCACGTCGCTGTTCGTCTTCTTCTTCGCCGTAGACCTGGCTCAGGAACAGCATCGAGAAACCGTGACCGTACGTGTAATGATAGTCCTCGCGAAATCCGATGAGCCCATTCGGGCGACTCATGGAAAGCAGATAATCCACGGCCAGTCGAATCTCTTTTGAGTACCGTCCGCTGGTGGTTGTTGAACCTTCCGCCAACATCGCCGTACCGACCAGAGCTGTCATCGCAACTTTGTACTGCCCCTGATTCGCTTCCCAGTACCCCTGGCGTTTTTGCAGGGAGGCAAGATAATCCAGCGATTGTCGGACGGCAGCGTCCAGCTGTTCATCGGCATGGCAACGCTGTGGTATGACGAGCAGCGTGACTGCGATTGCAACAAGCAGGACGACGGCATGACGTTTGATCCGTGACAGCATATCGATAGTCCCTGATGTCCAGGCGAGCGGCAGGGCGTCAGCCCTCCGAGGAAAACGATTTACCGAGATACTGCGTTGATCACCAAAAATCACTCGGAGGGCTGACGCCCTGCCGCTCGCCGAATAGCATTCTCCGGGGACTTTTCCCGTCTGGCAATGCCGGATTGGGGATTCCCATGATGTTTGGCCTATTTTCACTATGGCTGCGGTGTGACTCGTGCCACGGTCGAATCGGTCGCGTTTTGTCGATCATGGTCCGCCTTGTTGAGGGCCTTAAGATACGCATGCGCAGCCGCTTCGATGATGTCTGTGCTGACTCCTTTGCCCTGATAATGTCGATCATTGATGGTAATCGTGACACGCACTTCGCCGAGGGCATCCTTGCCTTCCGAAACGCTGCGCACATCGAATTCATCCAGCTTCGCAGTCAGATTCATGATCCGTTCCATCGCTTTGAAGACCGCATCGATCGGACCGTCGCCGGTGGCTGCGTCGCACAGCAATGGCTGCTCTTCGCATTGCAATTCCAGCGTGGCCGTGGGGATCGCTGACGAACCAGCGGACGTATGGAAACTCACAAGCTTCCAGCGGTCTACGGTATCGGCCATGCGATTTTCGATCAATGCAAGGATGTCGGAATCGAAGACCTCTTTCTTCTTGTCGGCCAGCACGATGAAATCGTCGAACGCACGTTGCAGTGCCGCATCGTCGAGCGGAAAGCCCAGCTGGACCACCCGATCACGGAACGCATGGCGACCGCTGTGTTTGCCCAGCACCAGATTCTGGCCAATATAGCCCACATCTTCCGGCTTCATGATTTCGTACGTGGAGCGTTCCTGCAGCATCCCATGCTGGTGAATTCCTGCTTCATGAGCAAATGCATTCTGCCCGACGATCGCTTTATTGCGCTGCACTTTCATACCGGTGATTGACGACACCAGATGACTGGTCGGATACAGCTTCTGTGTGTTGATCTTCGTATGTACGCCGTAATAATCGGCGCGCGTGCGAATCGCCATCACGATTTCTTCCAGCGCCGCATTGCCGGCGCGTTCGCCCAGTCCGTTGATCGTGCATTCAATCTGCCGCGCGCCGGCTTCGATCGCGGACAGACTGTTGGCCACGGCAAGTCCCAGATCGTCATGGCAATGCGCGCTGATAACAGCCTTTGAGATATTTGGAACGTGCTGCTTCAGATATGAAATCACTTTGAAGTAATGATTCGGCGTGGCGTATCCGACGGTGTCGGGGATATTGACCGTCGTGGCACCGGCATTGATCGTCTTTTCCACGACCTCACACAGAAAATCCAGTTCCGTGCGAGCGGCATCTTCTGGTGAGAATTCAATGTCGTCGCAGAACTCTTTCGCCAGTGCGACCGACGAGACTGCGCGTTCGATAATCTGCTGTTTGTCCATCTTGAGCTTGAACTCACGATGAATCGCGCTCGTGGCGAGGAATACGTGGATGCGGCGTTTTTCGGCCGATACCAGTGCCGCCTTGGCGCGGCTGATGTCGTCTTCGCGGCTGCGTGCCAGGGCACAGATCGTGGTCCGATCACCGAATTTCGCGGCGATCTGCGAGACGGCCTCGAAGTCGCCGGGAGATGCGATTGGAAATCCGGCCTCGATCACATCGACACCCAGATCCACGAGTGCTCGGGCCACTTCCAGTTTTTCCCGAGTGTTCATGCTGCAGCCGGGAGACTGCTCGCCATCGCGCAGAGTCGTGTCAAAGATAATAATCTGGTCGCTGGTCATTGGTCTTTCTCCATGCGGAGCAATTACGGGAATTGGAAAAGCAACAAAAAAAGCCCTGAGGAATCCTCAGGGCTGGAAAAGTTTGTCATGTGCATGACGTACCTGAGGCGGGCTTCACATAGGAAGCAACAGGAGGCTCAGGCTTGAAAGCAGAAAAGTCATCGGTCGCAATACCCGGTTTGAGGGTTTCGTTCGCCAAAAATTCGCGGTCACATAGGCAGCGTACCCATGAAGAGCCCGATCGTCAACGACAGGTTCGCCCTTCCGTTTGCAAAAATCCACAATTTCTCCGAAGACATAAGTTGTATGGATTGCTAGATTTCGTATTGAAGTGGCCAGCAGGGAAGTTGCGGCCAGCGGCGGATGATCAATTCTCTTCGCCCGGTTTTCGTCGGATCATGGAGGCGTTCGATGGCAAAATGGATCACAATCGCAATTGTGGCTGGACTTTTTTTTTCTGTCGGCATCTTTGCGGGACACAGCGTTCCGTCCACCAAAGCCCCGGCGACGGGTTCGATCGAAGAGACAAATCCCGCTCGCGCGATCGGCCAGAAGCCTCCCAGCGACGTTCCGGTTGATTCTCCGGCAGCGGATGATTCCCTGCCTATTGCATTAATCAGCCAGTCCACCGCGATTGAAAATGCGGAGTTTCGCACGGCTGAGTCGCCGGGAAATGATGTCTCCGCTGTCGATCACAGGAAGGACATTCGGAACCTGATTCAGCAGCACTTTCCAGACACGGATGCAGTCGCCGCCGAGATCTGGGTGGAGACCTGCGCAGACCTGAGCCTGGATGAGATTATTTTTGTGCTGGAACAGAAACGCGTCACGTCACAGGGGATTGGAGCGAGCCCTCCTGCAACGTTGATGCCGTCCATTCCGACGCTGACTGATACAGGGCTGGCAGAACTGCGGCCTTCAGGCCCAGCGCAGGCGGACGAGATCGCTGTCAGACTGGTGGAAGCGAACCTTCGCTCCGCGTACTCACTGGGATTTCGGCGCATGGTCGTGTTCCCGGACACCAGCGTCGATCCCAATTCATGGTCACGAGACAAACCACGGAGCGTGACTGTGACAAGTTTTCGCAGCTATGAATCCGGCACGCTGATCGGCTCTCCGATTGCGACACACGTCGCGTTGACGAAAGAAGATTCGACAATGTTCCGTCTGGAAGGTAATCGACTGACTCGGCGTGGTGACTTTCGACTACTGGCTGATCGCCGACTTGGAATCGTCACCAGCTGTGAGGAGATAGCGTCCTCAGATTCAACGCCGTTACCGGAAGGTGCAACGGACGTCCGGATTCTGCAGAATGGAACAATTCAATTCAGAAACACCGCCGGAGAAACTCGTGAAGCTGGTCGAATCGCCGTGTGCAGTGTGGTGAATCTGGCAGACCTTCGATCCGATGACGGTGTATTTTTTAACGGGTGGGACGCTGGCCAAATCATCATGCATGAAGATGCGTCCGCTTTCCTGCGGACGCACAGGCTGGAACAATCAAATGTCGATCAATTCTATGAAAATTCGTTGTTAACGCATTTGAAATCACTGAACGATCCGTAAATTTGTAGGCTGGGACCAGCGTAGCGCCGGCTCACCCAACCGAGAGAACGGTGGGGCCGGCGCTGTCGCTTGTCCCACCCTACATGCTGCATAAGAGACAGTCGCAATCTACAATAACATTTGTTCCTGCACCCATGTTTTCTGAAGAGGCCCGTCATGTTCCGATTCATGTTGCTGATCCTGGCGTTTCCGTTGCTGCTGGCGGGCAGTGAGCTCTCGGCAAGCCCATTCGCCGATGAGAAACCAGTAGTCGAAACATCGAAAGTGGATGATCCGGAAGTCAGACTCACTGCCGGGACGTGGAAAGATGTCGAAGTGCTGGTTGCAAAGCACGCTGGCAGGATCGTCGTAGTGGATGTCTGGTCAACGTCCTGCCTGCCGTGTATGACGGAGTTTCCTCATCTGGTGGCAATGCACCGAAAGCACGGCGAGAAAGTTGTCTGCATCAGCTTTAACGTGGACTATGTCGGGATCAAGTCCAAACCTGCGGCCACGTATGCAAAGAAGGTCGAGCAATTCCTGCAGAAGCACAAAGCCACCTGCACAAACATCCTTTCCACAATGCCGTCCGACGAAATCTTTCAGTCACTGGAACTGCCGTCCATTCCAGCAGCCTATGTCTACGGCACCGACGGAAAACTACTCAAGCGCTTCGACGACAGTTTGCTGGTCGATGGCAAAGAGGAAGCGTTCACCTACCGGGATGACATCAACCCGTTTGTGGAGAAATTGCTGGCGGATGTGAAATAGATTCTTTCCCTTGGATGAACTCTTATTCCGCTTCTGCGGGCAGAGACTTCAGCAATTGCGTTGCTTCTTCCCTGTGCTTCAGCACGGCTGGATCCTTCTCGTAAAGTGTCACGGCCGCCTGCAGTGCTGCTTTGGCGGCTGGCAATTTTTCTGGATCACCGGCGGCTGATTTGACGCGACCAATGATCATCTCGAACAGTTCGTCCCGACCCCTGGATAAGGTCTTTCCGTCCCATTGTTTGAGCGTCGCATTCAGGAATTCAACGAGGAAGGCATTGTGCGGATCCGGTTCGGCCATGTCCAGAATCAGCTTCAGCTGGTCGCGTGCCGTCGCGGTTTGGCCCTTATTGTACAGATCAAATGCATTGCGAATGATTCGCTGGATTTCTGAATCTGCCGTCGCACTGCTTTCTCGATCTAAGCTGAGGGAGCTGGTAAATTCATACTGGTTTGCCTTTTCGATCAGGGCATGGATTTCTGCTTCCGATTCCAGCAGCAGTTTGTCACTCAACAGCGGCTGCAGGTATTCATCTCTGGCCCGCATCCATGCTCGACTGGCCGGTTGACTGAGTATTGTCCGTGCGGAATTCAGATTTCTGGCCGGATCGATTTTTGGTCGGCGACCCAGCCAGATTCCCACAACGACAATCAGCGCAAACAGCGCGAGCAGCACAAAAATGTTATCAAAGAACCGAGCAACGGGCGACTTCGTCAACGCGGCAGTGGCTTCGTCGCGCATGGCGTTGCGAACCATCGTGGCAGGACCGGGTTGACCGGACGGCGTCGGGGCTTCGTGGAAATCAGCCTGCAGCGTTTCGTGCGGTCCGGAACGTTCCATCGTGGGCGATTCAGCGTTGTCTTCCTGAAACTGCAGCCGCGCTCGGATCTGCTCCAGTCGTTTCATCAGCACCAGCGCGTCATGCGGTCGCTTTGCCGGGTCTTTCTCCAGCAGCTGACACACCAGATCTTCCAGCAGACGCGGGATTTCGGGAGCATATCGACTGGGTTTATCGAAGTTTGCGAATTGATGTTTCTGCAGAATGTCGTTGGCAGTCGGGCCGGTAAACGGTGGTCGACCCGTGAGCATCGCATACATCAGAGCACCCAGAGAATACAAATCGCTTCGCTTTGCCGCGCGTTGTCCGCGTGCCTGTTCGGGCGACATGTATTCGGCGGTTCCGACGATGCCGCCGGTGCGCGTGAGTCGTGACGTGGCAAAGAGACTTGCAACTCCAAAGTCGGTCAGTTTAATCACGCGATCTTTGGTGAGCAGCAGATTGGACGGCTTGATGTCCCGATGCACAATCCCGGCGTCATGCGCCGCCTTAAGTGCTGCCGATATCTGCAGCGCAAACTCAAGCACTTCTTTCCAGGGCAGGCGCTTGCGATCTATGATCTCGGTCGTCAGCGTCGAGCCATCAATGTACTCCATTGAATACCAGAATGTGGCATCATCCGTAGTGCCGTCTTCGTAAAGCTCGACGATGTGCCGATTCGACAACTTTCTCAGCGATTCGATTTCGCGGCGGAAACGCTGAACAAACCCGTCTTCACGAGCCATCGATGCTGGCAGCACTTTGACCGCAACTGCTTTTCCAGTGACTTTGTGAACTCCCAGATAGACATTCCCCATGCCTCCCGCGCCGATCTTGCGTTCAATACGATAAGGACCAACCTGATCCGGATGCATATAATTATCCTGTGTGAGTGTTCAGCGTGCTTTAAAAATGGGGGCAGAAACCAATCGTGCGGAGCACCCTCCTGGTCATTTTGCTATTGGTTTATGACCGGTTTTTCAGGCCCGTCAACTGCCAGGTACCTTGGATCCGTCCTGCGAATGATCTCATTGATTCCTGTCTGATTGAACCCGCGATAGCCTGCGTTCCGTTCGAGGATTTCGAGATGCGAACCAACGGCACCTTCGGCTGCGAACCGAGCGGCCTGTTCTGGCGTGATCCAGCCCGCGCGTGCTGCGCTCGCGATGCGATCGGGACGCACTTTCCAGCATTCGCCTTCCGTAAAGCACTGACGTAGAAACGGGAAATCCGTGAACGGTTTCATGCTGTTGACTCCGAACTCTGCCAGTTGCCGTCGAGCCCCATCGAAATCAAACTGACATTCCAGATGATGCATTCCCGCATCGAACATCGCTTCTCCATGCAGCGCGCACCAGAGTCCGATTGTGCCGAGGCGGGTACGGCTTTCCAACGGGAGATGCGAAAAGTCGTTTGCGATTTCATCCGGACTCAAATCCACGTCGGCGAAGATCACGACGCCGCAGTTTGGGTGTTCGATCACCTGAGCCCCCCAGCCCGCTTCAAGGCCGGCATAGAAGCGTTCGCGACATTGAAAACCCAGCATCTCCAGCAGTGTAATGAGCCGTGAAAAGCAGACACGACTGCTGCGATAGGTATGGTGATCGTGATTTCCCCAGCCGACGCCGATTGATGACTGTCGCATGAACTGAACCTGACCGGCACGATTACGTCCCTGCCAGTACGCACGCTCAGCTTCGAAGAACAGATGACACGCGACGTCGCGACCAACAGTGTCGATTGCCTGTCCGACAACCTGTTGAACCGAATCATACGCTGACATCAAGTTGTCGAAATCTCGCTGCCGATGGCGAAGTAACTCACGGACGGCGTGCGATTCGATTTTCTGACGATCGGTTAAAGCCTGGACATCCGTCCGAATGCTGCAGCCATTCCGTTCGATCATACCGAAGTCCACGGTCGAATGGGCGTCGTACAGGATGGCTTCACGCCGCAGGTCGAATGGTGTCCCCGTGACATCGATCGAAAAGCGATGACAATTCGAAACGTAGAAATCACTCACGGAATCGATGCGGAGCATCATCCGGTCGCGCGACGCCTGCCTGACAACGGGAAGCAGCGCGCCGGGATGTTCGTACCAGCCGTCACCCGCTTTCACAAATCCTGCCACTTCAATGCCATCGACAGAGGTCAGCTGCAGGTGATCGATCCAGTCAATGATGCGCGTGCCCGTTCGTTCTCGCAGCAACACTTCAAACGGAATCACATCCGGATGCTGGCGGCGAAATCCATCCAGTTGCTTTGCAATCCATGCTGCTCCGTCGGGTTGCGGTTCCCATTTGCTGCCAGAAAGGTTTGTCATCGTGGTTTCCAGATCGTCGAGGTTCGCTGAATCAAAAAATTCCCGATCCGTGCGAACGCACGGATTGCTGCGCCCTTTCCTGAGACGGTCCTGTGGTACGACAGAATCATGTCATGACGAACGGGATTTGAACATCCGGACGAAAAAAATTGCCGCAGGCGCTAGCGGGCTGTTGATTCAGAGGCTATCCGAGAACTGGATCGTCGTGGTTCGCTCCGCGAACCATCGCATTTCAAACGCTGCCAATTATGGCATTTCTCATATCAAGACGTTAGCTCGCGGAGCGAACCACGACTTTTCGGATAGCCTCTCAGATTCGCGCCCATTCGCGCGATTCGCGGGCGAAGCACGCGCGAAGTGAAAAGTCTGATTAATCGCATGTGCGGGGACGACTTGTACATGAACCAAAAATTCAGAATCCGACCGTCTCGTTCGTGACTTTTGGGTGTTGGCATGTGCAAGATACGCACATCCCGTTTATGAATTCGTAACTTACCTCGCCAGCCTTCCGGAGTTGAAATGAAGTCCTTCCTCGCTGTTTTCGCCATGTGCATCATTGTCGGCAATGCTGGGAATGCTGGTGCTCAGAACTACACCAATCTGCTTCAGGATCGAGCACTTCACCACTGGACTCTGCCAGCTGGCACGCCTGTCGAGAAGGGGTGGGTCTTTGATCCGGACGGAGCTCTGCATCTGGTTGGCAAAGGCGACAACATCCTGACTCATTGCGAATATCAGAACTTCGATCTCTGGTTCGACTTTCGGATTTCGGAGAAAGGAAACAGCGGGATCAAGTATCGCGTGCAGAAATTCGGAACATCGTGGCTGGGACCGGAGTATCAGATTCAGGACGATGCGGCATTTCCGAGACAGTCTGCAAAGCATCAAACTGCGTCACTCTACGATCTCGTCGATCGTTCAAAACCTGCCTTTGAACGACGTTATCTGCCTTTAAGTGACTGGAGCGTCGGACGCATCATTGTGCAGAATAATCGAATCCGCCACTGGATGAACGGAAATCTGATTATCGATGAACACACCGAGTCGCAGCATTTCAGCGACGCCGTCAATGCCAGCAAGTTCAAGAATACGGCGGGCTTTGGCAGGAACAGCTCCGGCAGAATCATGCTCACCGACCACGGCAGCGAGGTCTGGTATCGCAATGTCTTCATCCGGAATCTCAATGGTTGTGCCATGGTTCCGTGATCCCCAGCTTTTCCTTATTCCCCGGCACGCCGTCCACCATGCGTGGATGGAAGCCCCGTCTGGCCACCAGATCGCGATGCCTGCGTCTCCGAGGCGGCTTGCCATTGATGACGAAGGACCGCTCGAGAAATAACTGTCTCTTTTTATACCCCTCACCGTGCCCTCTCCCCTTCCAGGGGAGAGGAGGATGCGGTCAATTATTTCTCGAACGGTCCTAAGCTGGGAATTACCCGATTTTCGGTCTATGCTGCGCCACGAGTCCGAGCCTCGGCAAGGGCATCTCACAACGGCTGATACACTATTCAGGAATAAGTGGGGCACGATTCCATCGTGCCGGGCACGTTATAAACGTGCCCCACGTCCTGAATACAACAGTTATTTCTGCGCCCGTCCTTACGTGCGTCGATAACGGAGTTCCTCTACATGACCAAGCCCCGAAAAAACAAGGTTCCGCCTGCAGGACCGACGGCGGAAATCCCTGACCATTGGCTCGGCAGGATTCATCAGGGGGATTGTGTGGAAACACTGAAGCAGATTCCGGATGGTTGTGTGCATCTGGCGTTTGCGGATCCGCCGTTTAATATTGGCTATGAGTACGATGAGTATGATGATCGGCTCGACACCGAGAAGTACCTTGAATGGTCGCGGTGCTGGATGGCGAATGTGAAACGTGTGCTCAGTCCGTCCGGTGCGTTTTGGCTGGCGATCGGGGATGAATACGCTGCGGAGCTGAAGATAGAGGCTCAAAAACTGGGTTTCACGTGCCGCAGTTGGGTAGTTTGGTACTACACGTTTGGCGTCAACTGTAAATTCAAATTCACTCGATCTCATGCTCACATGTTTCACTTTGTGAATCATCCGGAGAGTTTCACATTTAATGGAGACGATATTCGCGTCCCCTCGGCTCGCCAGCTGGTTTACAATGACAAGCGTGCAGAGAGCAAAGGTCGACTTCCGGACGACACCTGGATTCTGCGACCGCAGGACTGCCCGACCGGATTCAATGCTGAGGAAGACACGTGGTACTTTCCGCGAGTCGCGGGAACATTCAAGGAGCGGGCTGGATTTCACGGATGCCAGATGCCAGAGCAACTGCTGGGACGAATCATTCGAGCCTGCTCAAACGAAGGAGATATCGTGCTCGACCCGTTCTCGGGAAGTGCGACCACGCTGGCGGTTGCGAAGAAGCTTCATCGCCGATTTCTGGGCTGTGAACTGTCGCAGGAGTATGCCGCTCAAGGAACTTCGCGACTCAACAGCATCGCCCGCGGCGACAAACTGGATGGCGCTCCTGAGCCGAAAGTCAGCGCGCCGTCAACAGCTGAAGGGAAACCGTTGACGGCAAGGAAAAAAATATCCGATCAAACGCAACGGTCGCTGCTGCCGGAATAACGCACACGTTTCTGCTAAGCACTGGTGCATAAGTAAGTTGGCACAAATCGTTTAACGGCGAGCCGTAGGCGTAGGCGAATCCAGCGTGCTTCCGCCTACGGCTCGCCGTTAAACTAAAAAACTTCTGCATCAATGCTTACAACCGGGCTTTGGTCATCCTCAGCACCAGCACGCGAGACCGCGCGAGTCCCTGCTCGACCAACCAGTTTGTGAATTTGCAGGGTGTGAGAAGCGACAGCGCAGGCACACCATGTCGCTGATTCGGTGTGCCTGCATATCTGAGCGGCAATTCTTTGGCGTGCGGCTATTCCGCAGACTCATTCAGCCAGCGGGCGAGGATGGGGAAGGCGAGCGTCCCCTCGGCGGTGATGAGGCCTCGGCGGCTGAGGAACCGAGACTGATTGCCGGTGAGTTCGGGCTTCTGACCGGCCACGATCTGCTCAATGACTGGCTTCACTTCGAAGGTAGCTCCGCGCGGGTTCAGGCTGTCGCGGAAGAAAGGTGCGGCCTGTTCGAACACGATCTGGTCAACGGTTTCGACATCCGTCAGATCCGCCCGCTTTCGTTTGGTCTTGTTGAGTTCTTCGACCAGCCAGAATCCATACAACTGCGTGAGATAAGGTTGCCCGCCCGTGCGATCGACGATGGCCTCGGCGACTTCCTGCGACACGGCGTCGTCAGGAAATCCTTCGCTGACCGGAATCGGTTGCCGCAACAGCCCGATGGCCACCTCGCGCGCCAACGGCCCGAGCCGCAGTTCGCGGGCACTGATGAAGCTGTCATTCCACAATGGCCCGAGTTCCTCGAACGTCGAATTCCCCGCAACCAGCAGCCGCACTCGGCGACGGTGCTGAATTGTCGCCCGCAGCAGCCCCATCAGTTGCACGAGTTGCGGCATCGCCTCGGGTTTCAAGCGGACGGCTTCTTCGAGCCGCTCGAACTCATCCAGGCAAAACAGCACGCGATCCCGTCCGGGCCGCTGTTCGAGAGCTTCGAGCCAATCCCGCGCGGCCTCCAGCGACGAGTCCCGCAATCGCGGCAGCGACTCCCGCTCCTGCGGCCGTGCCTGTTCCCGCAACCGCTTTTCCAGAGCCGGAAACAAGTCCAGTGGAGCGTCGATAGGGTTGTCCTGCAAATCGAAGAACACGCACAACGTATCGGGCAATTTGACCGGCAACATGCGGAGCAATGACGACTTCCCGCAGCGTCGCGGAGCAATGACAGAAACTGCCGCCGCCTGCCTTTCGTCATTCAGCAG
>CAMAVB010000137.1 GCA_945861465.1 Candidatus Kuenenia stuttgartensis | reverse complement strand
ACCGGTCATCTGTACGCCAGAGGAGATGGTTGGAAATGATTCAGAGATTGACGACAACTGATCCTGTGATCGATGAGATCCACCGAACACGACGGGAAATTTCCGATCGGTTTGGTGGTGACCTTCATGCAATACTTGCGGATGCTCGGAAACGTCAAGCTGCGTCAGGTCGTCCCGTCTGGTCTCCAGAATCGGCGAACAGGCCGATGCACCCGAGCGGCAGTAGCTCGGTTGCTGGCAATGGTTCGTCAACACCTGCCGCTGAATGATGACGGTCGTTCGGGCTCAGAGTTGATGTTCCGGTATGTTCTCGTACTCGCACTCAGTGAAACGGTACTCGTACTCGTACTCGTACGGATGATGATAAACGAACCGGTTCTTCGAGATTGCTCGCGGCTCTGCTTTGGAATGTGCCGCGATCCACGATACCCTGTTTTCTGTCGACGCAATCGACGCCGAGACCAATCAGGTTCGTAAATCCACTTTGAAACGAATTGTGTCGATGCTCACTCGACTGATCCAGCGGACGGAGAACGTAGCGGAGGGTTCAATCGAGTACGAGTACGAGTACCGCGATGCTGAGTACGAGTACGAAGAAAGCCCGAACAAGGCGTTGGAGATCGAGCGGCGGTTCGTGTCATTTTGAAATTGAAATTTGGATGGCCGCCGTTTCGGCCCAGAGTTGATGGGTCCCGCATTTTCTCGTACTCGTACTCAGTGAAACGGTACTCGTACTCCTACTGGAAAGGACGATGATGAACGAACCGATCTTCGATCACGAACGACTCGACGTTTATCGCCTGTCGATCGACTATGTCACTTCATCGTTTCGGGTTGCGAAAATTCTCAATGGTTCCCTACGTCATGCTCGCGATCAATGGCTCCGGGCCGCGCAATCGATTCCACTGAACATCGCAGAGGGCAACGGCAAGCAGAGTCTGAAAGACAAGAATCGATTCTTCGAGATTGCTCGCGGCTCCGCTCTGGAATGTGCCGCGATCCACGATATCCTGTTTTCTTTCGAGGCGATTGACGCCGAGACCAATCACGTTGGCAAATCCAATTTGAAACGAATTGTGTCAATGCTGACTCGGCTGATCCAGCGGACGGAGAACGTCGCTGAGGGCTCAATCGAGTACGAGTACCGCAAAGCTGAGTACGAGCACGAAGAAAGCACGATGATGGAATACAAAGGTTACATCAGCAAAGCTGAATTCGATGACGAAGTTGGCGTCATTCACGGCGAGGTTATCAACACCCTCGATGTGATCACGTTTCAGGGCGAAAGCGTCGCCGACCTGAAGCAGGCTTTTCAGGAGTCAGTGGATGATTACCTTGAGTTTTGCGAAACGCGGGGAGAGACGCCCGACAAGCCGTTCTCCGCTCGATTAGGACCGGCGCAGAAATAACCGTCGTCTTCCGGACGTGGGGCACGTTTTTAACGTGCCCGGCACGATGGAATCGTGCCCCACTTATTTCTGTCTCAGTCCTCATTTGCTCGACGCCTTCCGCAATGATCGACCGTTGAGCGTTCCGGTGGCCTGACCGTCGTAGACAGCAAATGCACCGGCGACGAGGACATAACGAACTCCGGTGGGAGGCAGGTACGGCGCATCGAAAGTCGCCCGATCACGAAATGTCTGCGGATCAAACACCGTGATGTCTGCAACCATGTCCTGCTTCAGCCATCCTCGGTCGGTGAGTCCCAGAATCTCAGCAGGCAGTCCTGTGGCGCTGCGAATGGCGGCACTGAGAGGCATCACGCCCTGTTCGATCGTATAGCGACCGATTTTGCGCGGGAACGTGCCGAATGATCGGGGATGTGGCTGACTTGATGTCGGAACTTTGGCACCTCCGTCACTGGCTGTCGCGACCCACGGCAAAGGCATCGCCATCTGCATGTCTGCTTCATTCATGCCAAAGTTGATCACCGATGCTCCGCCGTGGCTTTCGATTTCAAGCACCAGATCAACAACCGCCTTCTTTTCCTCCTCCGCAACTTCCTGAATGGATCTGCCAATCCATCGACGATTGTGTTTGCAGGAAACCAGCTGAATTCGAGACGCGGATTCCAGAGTCTTTGCGACGTCTGCCCGAATTCGCTGTGCTGTTTCCGCGTCCTTCAGCCGTTCTTCGAGTGCAGTTCGACCGCCTTCACGCGACCAGGACGGCAGCAGAGTTGCCTCGAGAGAAGTGCTTGATGCCGTGTACGGATACTGGTCCGCCGTGACCTTCATTCCCTGAGCACGAGCCTGTTCGATTTGCTCAACGGCAAGTCTCAGAGTTCCCCAGTAGAGGTTCCCGCTGGCTTTGAAATGTGAAACATGCACCGGCAAACCGGCCTCGTTGCCGATACGGATCGCTTCCTGAACGCTGGGCACAAGCTCGGCCCCTTCTCCGCGAATGTGACTTGCGTAGATGCCATGGTGCTTCGAGACGACCTTGGCGATTTCAATCAGTTCTTCGGTTTCGGTCAGCGTTCCAGGGACGTAGATCAATCCTGTGGACATCCCGAACACGCCGTCCAGCATGGCTTTGTCAGCCAGGGCTCGCATCTGTTCGAGCTGTTCCACAGAAGGCTTCCCTGCACCCTTACCCATGACCTCGCTGCGCAGACTTCCGTGCGGCAACAGGTGAGCGATATGTGTCCCGGCACCGTTCTGGTCGATGGCGTCCAGGTACTTTCCGGCATCCACCGGTCCCATCCCACAGTTTCCCGTGACAACCGTCGTACATCCCTGAAGCAGATAGTTGATGTTCGCCCGAGTATCGCGTTCGAGGATCGGGTCATCGCTGTGATTGTGGAGATCAATGAAACCCGGCGAGATCACCATTCCCGAGCAGTCAATGCGAACATCCGCTTCCGGAATGCTGTCACTTCCGACCATGACGATTCGTCCGTCGCGAATCGCCACATGTCCGACGGACGGTTCACTGCCATCTCCAGGATGAATCGTCCCGTTCAGAAGCACGATCTCCACTCTCCCATCCGGCTGTTGTGCTGCAGCGAAGTGATTCCAGCCGAGACTGCTCAATCCAAAAAAGGCACACAGCACGATCATGCGAAGAAGATGCAACATGTCGAAGAACTCCCGGGAGTACGCGATGTGAACACAAACTGGAGGTTGGATGAGGAAGCAGGACGTTGGTAAGGACCGCTCGAGAAATAACTGTCTCTTTTACACCCCTCACCCAACGCCGTTAAGGATTTGATAGCGTCAGAATCAGCGAATAACCCCCTCATCCGGCCTTCGGCCACCTTCTCCCCCTTACCAGGGGGAGAAGGGACTTCGGGAAACCCTGTGAGAACACGACGATAAATCCTTAACGGCGTTGCCCCTCACCCCGCCCTCTCCCCTTCGGAGGGGAGAGGAGGATGCGGTCAATTATTTCTCGAACGGTCCTAAGGCGCGGTCCTCGCTCTCGTTACTCTTGACGAAATCGACCTGTTTCGCTGCCTTACGCCTTATCGGAGATATCGCTGCGGCACCAGCCGCCTTGCCAGTGAATTTTTTCGACCGCAGCGTAGGCATTCTGTTTCGCGGCGGCGATCGTGTCGCCCAGAGCCGTAACACCCAGCACGCGTCCGCCTGCGTTCACGACTTCACCGTTCTTGATGGCTGTACCCGCATGGAAAACCTTCGTGTCCGGCAGCGCATCGGCGTCCTCGAGACCTGTGATGGCTCGCCCCTTAGTGTAGTCGCCAGGATATCCTTCCGACGCCATGACGACGCACACCGCTGGGCGGGGGTCCCAATCCAGTGATTCCAGTTCCGTAAGACGACCGGTTGCAGCCAGCAGGAGTATGTGAGCCAGGTCAGAACGGAGTCGCATCAGCACCGGCTGAGCTTCAGGGTCGCCAAACCGCACGTTGTATTCCAGCACTTTCGGTCCATGCGCCGTCAGCATGATGCCCGCGTACAGCACGCCGGAAAAAGGACAATCTTCGACCTTCATCGTGTGAATCGTCGGGATCAGGATTCGGCGGATGATGTCGTCCATAATAGCCGGTGTGACGAGCGGAGCAGGGCAGTACGCGCCCATGCCGCCTGTGTTGGGACCGCGATCATGATCCCAGGCTCGCTTGTGATCCTGCGCGACATCCAGGGGCACGATCGTGTCGCCATCAACCAATGCGAGAATGCTGGCTTCATGGCCGACCAGACATTCTTCGATCACGACCTGCGAACCCGCTTCTCCGAAGGTGCGGTCCTGCAGAACGGATTTCACGGCAGCGCGAGCTTCAGCGCGATTGGCACAGACGAAGACACCTTTGCCAGCTGCCAGACCATCGGCCTTGACGACCAGCGATTGCTCTTCGCAGTCTTCGAGATACTGCATTGCTTCGGGCATCCGGCTGAAGACGGCGAAATTTGCCGTGGGAATATTGGCTCTTCGGAGCAGCTTCTTGGTGAAGACCTTGCTGCCTTCAAGGCGAGCAGCCGAGGCTGTCGGACCAAACACGTTCAGGTTTTGGCGGCGAAATTCATCGACAATTCCGGCCACCAGCGGCGCTTCGGGGCCAACGACAGTGAGATCGATCTGGTTGTCTTTCGCAAACTTCGCCAAACGCATGACGTCGTCTGCCGGAATGTTCAGGTTCTCAGCATCCTGCGCGGTGCCGGCGTTTCCCGGTGCGCAATAGACTTTTTCGACGAGCGGTGACTGGCAGAGTTTCCAGACCAGAACGTGTTCGCGACCACCGGAACCTACAACCAGAATCTTCATTGAACAACTTGTCCTGCGGAGTGCAACAAAACAAAAAACTCGCGGTAGAATACCGCGAGTTTGATGTAATTTCGAACCAGTGTCGGAAGCGTCCTGATTTCTGGATCAGGTGACCGGTGCCGACTCAGGCTTCAATACGAACGGAAACACGCGAATTGCAGTGCCCGGAGCGTGCTGCTTCTTGTACGCAAGCTGAGCCGCACGATCCGCTGCAAACTGCAATCGGATGAATTCCAGTCCGCAAAAGGAATCAATATCGGCCTCAGCCGCAACGTCAGCAAACATTTCACCCGCAGAGGCAGCATGACGCCGAACTCCGTGGATGCTGCGTTCGCGAACTTTGACACCCGCAGCCGCCAGTTTGATGAGTCCCTTCAGGAAACGACCGACAGTCGTGTCGGCACCGGAAACACGCCACAGACGCTCCCATTCTTCGTGGGCTTCCCAGTAAAAACCGAGATTAAAGAAGTCCAATCCAAGGAGATAGTTGCGATTGCTGGGCCATGTGTCAGTGCTTAACGCTCTGGGACCCTGGCCAGGGGCGTGTTTTCGCCCGTGGCTGTGTCCTTTCGGATCCCGAATCGGGTGAGGCATCCCGGACCCGGGATAATACGTATAGGTTGGTAGCGGTCCGGAAGGATACAAACGGTCAATTTCGGCTTCGGCCGTGATCATGTGTCATCGACTCCAATGGTTAGGCGTCACGAATCTGGTTGCTCCGCGGAATCGTACGCAGAGGCTTCGCATTAGAACACACGCGGAACATGTATTCGTTGCGACTCCATGCCCCTGGCGATCTCGAAAACTGAACATCCAGACAGTCATCCGAAGTGTCAGATTTCGATTGCGCCGAATTTACACGTTTTTTTGCCGAATTCGAGTACTTCTTGCCCGAATTGCACCAGATTCCGGATGACCGCTGTATTTAGGCGAACCTTTCGGGGCAGTCGGGCAGGTTGACTCAGTTTTCCTGGACTTACAAATGACTGCGAATCGTCAGACAAATATGACGCCGGTTCGTTCCTTCTCAAATTGGAGGTGCAGAATCGTGAAAAACGCCAATCGACTCATCACGACACTCCGTTTGAAAACGCTGGGGCCGCTGGTTACGGGACTCTGTTTACTCGCGTACGCTGGGTGGCAATGGCATCTCGATCAGGTCGTTCTGGCCGCTGAACGAGATCTGATCCTGTCGGCGGAAATGTTCGATAAGCCATGCGGAGCCATCGATCAGCTTGGACAGACGGTGATCCCGTTTTGCTTCAAGAGCCTTGGTTCAATGAACGAGTTTGGACTGGCAATTGCATCGGATACTCATGACAAATATGGATGCATCAACCGGCTCGGGGAGGTCGTCATTCCGTTTGAGTGGGATCGGGTTTTCCCGTTCGACGCGGCTGGCCGCGCATAGATGAGTCGAAAATCAGAAACTGCGTTGATTAATACAAGCGGCCGAGTCATTGAAAGTTATCCGTTTTGCTTTCTTCCGCCGTTTAACGCGAGTGGCATAGCAAGAACCTGGACGTCAGGGAATAGCTGGGGATTGGTGAATCGCGCCGGCGACAAGGTTTCAACACCGAAGTGGGACTATATCGGACCATTCGAAGACAACGGATGTGCACTGGTGACGCTTCAAGTCGACAACCGCCAGACGCAACGATACGGTGTCATCAACGAAACTGGACAATTGCAAATCGAGCCGAAATGGTATTCCGTCGCGGTGTGGAATGACTGGTGGAATCAGCCATGGCGAAACGATGGTATTCACGTGGTGAGTTATTCTCCGGACCAGTGGCTGGTTCTTGATCACGACGGTCGCGAGATTCAGAACCTTGGCACTCCACCGAAGTGCTGGTCATCTGGATTCGATCCTGCGACCTGTGAGCGAACTGATTTCGGCTTCCAGCGATATTATTACGATCAAAGCAATGCAGGCAGAGCCCTCCACAGGATGGCCACGAATCTATCAGGGTCGATTGGCCGACTTGCGTCAAAAATTACCGAGCCATTGGGGCGTTGGTCGCTTGAGTACGAAATCCTGGATAACTCCGGACAGACAATTTGGAGCACCGTGCAATCACAGCGGCGTCGCCAACGCGCCATCCTGTCTGCAGTTGCTGGCGGGCTCTTTCTGGTCTGGTCGTTCGGCAAATCGCAATTTGGTTCCCGATACCGGTCGGCGACGCGTTCTTTCTTTCGCGGCCAATGCAGAGGCAACTCAGTTCCGTAGCAGTGCGACTCGTTCAACTGACAGAATTTCCGAGTACGACGTTTCGCCAGAAGGACGGCATTCCTTTCCATGCTTCCAGATAGGTGGCTTCGAGCGGTACGTTCACATATCGATCCGGGTTCAGAAAAATCGGCATGTCCGGAAGCGACATTTCAGGGGCGACATGTTCGACGTAGATATCGACCGATCGCGGCGGGTCGGGGCAGTAGGACGCCAGCGTCGAGTGTCGGGGTTTATCGATGATCGGCGTGGAATGCGGTGACAGCATGTTTCGAATACAGGCGTTGATTCCATCCTGATCAAATCTGCCTGTTTGATGCACATCGACGAGCAACACATTCACTCGGCGACGAACCGCGTCCACTGTCGTATGGACAAACGTATCATAGCGGGCCTGGTTGTTCTTGTTTCCCGGTGAGACGATTTCGAGCAATGCGACAATTCGATGCGAACTGAGGTGTCGAATCGATAAGTAACGCTGAATTTCGATGATATCCAGTTCAATCTTTTCATGCTGGGAAATCTTCGGCGGCGCTTCCGCAAGAGCAGTCCCACCAGCTGTTTCGTCATCTGAGTATACTGGTGGACTCAATTGTTCCGGTGTGGGCGGCACGTGCAGCGCGAGCACGTCCGCGACATAATCTCCTGCATGTTGCTCGGCCAGAGCATAGTAGTTTTCAGGCAATAGCCCGGCGTTGAGCGAGTTTTGAATTCCAGTGATCCACGCGGTGTGAAATGCGTGAAAAATTCCCGATTCAACGCGCGACCAGTCGTGTAGCGGCATGGAGGACTCCTGTGCGAAACGTGTGCGGCTATTGTAGCGTATACTGCGGGTTACGGCACTTGATGAAACAAGAAACGGTCCACGGTGGTGCTGCGATTGAAGATTGGTAGCTTTGTGACAGGCTGCGCTTCTCTGGAACGGTAGTGATCGATGACTCACTTTGAATCTACGGCGAGGTTTGTAACCTTGAGCCGAACAGCACGCAATTCACGGACCGTTCGCGCGGTTCGTAACATATTCACTCAACTATAATGGTTTCAGGAACGAGCTTCGATGACCGATATTCATGATTTGACACGACGATTGCAGCGAATTGCGGATTCGAAAATTGTGCTCTTCGTTGCGGATGGGCTTGGAGGGTTGCCATTGCAGCCAGGCGGTAAGACTGAACTGGAAACGGCCAACACTCCGAACCTTGACGCACTTGCGCAGCGCGGGGTGTTGGGCATGAGCATTCCCGTGTTGCCAGGGATTGCTCCGGGAAGTGGTCCGGGACATCTGGGATTGTTTGGATATGACCCGCTGAAGTACGACATTGGTCGTGGCGTACTGGAAGCGCTGGGGATTGATTTTGCGTTGACCGATCGTGACGTGGCTGTGCGAGGAAATTTCTGCACGATCGATGCAACTGGGAATATCTCCGATCGCCGCGCGGGACGCATCTCGAGTGAGATCGCTGCGAAGTTGTGTGAAAAGCTCGACAAGATTAAAATCCCCGGCGTCGAAGTCTTCGTGCGTCACGTGAAGGAGTATCGACTCGTCATCGTGATTCGTGGGGAAGGGCTTGGCGGCAACGTGAACGACACCGATCCACAGCGAACCGGTGTTCCACCGTTGAAGCCACGCGGAACAGACGCCCCGTCTCAGAAAACGGCTGAAATCCTTGCCGAGTTCAAGCGTCAGGCCACAATCATCCTGAAGGACGACGCTCCGGCGAATCTGCTCACCATGCGCGGCATTGCCAAAATGCCTCCGATACCGAGATTCCAGGAAGTCTATGGAACTCGTGCCGCTGCGATTGCCGTGTATCCGATGTATCGCGGGCTGGCTCGCCTGGTGGACATGGACATTCTGGATGCAGGCCAGACGCTGGACGATCAGATGAAATGTCTGGAGGCTAACTGGTCAAAATACGACTACTTCTTCATTCACTTTAAGTACACGGACAGCACAGGCGAAGACGGCAACTTTGACGCCAAGGTCAAACGCACGGAAGAGTTCGATGCGGCTATTCCGAAAATCAACGCACTCAAGCCGGACGTGTTGATCATCACCGGCGATCACAGCACTCCGTCGAAGATGAAGTCGCACAGTGGACATGCCGTTCCGACGATGCTTGTCGCCGAGAACTGCCGTTTTGATGGATCCCGCCAATTTGGCGAATCCGCCTGCCGCATCGGCGAATTGGGGCAATTTGAAGCCAAATACCTGATGTTGCAGGCTCTGTCACATGCCGGTCGGCTGGAAAAATACGGTGCCTGATTCCTGCGTTGGACAATCGGTCTTCTGCTGAATTGAGGATATCTGCTACGCTTCAGCGTCGTTTGCAATTGGGATTGATGGACTGGTGAACCGTTGAACCGTTTGATTGCAATTAAGGTACTGTCGATTTTGCCGAGGCCCGTCTCATTCGTCGGAGATCCGAGATGTTCGTTCGTTGCCTGACTGTTTTCTCATCCATCACAATGTTCGTGAGTAGCGGGCTCGTCGTGTCCGCTCAGGAACAACTGGCATGGAAGTTCACTCCCGGTGAATCGCTGAAATATGTTGTGCAGCAGGACATGAATATGACCATGGCCGTGGCGAGCAAGACCCAGACAATCGCAATGAACCAGACGATGGATATGCGTTGGAAAATCGCCGACGTCGATTCAGGTAACGGTGACGCAAACATGTCTCAGACGATCGAACGTGTCCAGCTGAAAACGCAGGGTGGTCCGTTCGGGGTCGTGGCATATGATTCGGACGGCGACAAGGCTCCGGAAACGCCTCTCG
Source organism: Candidatus Kuenenia stuttgartensis (assembly GCA_945861465.1). Classification (GTDB taxonomy): domain Bacteria; phylum Planctomycetota; class Planctomycetia; order Planctomycetales; family Planctomycetaceae; genus SXXK01. The sequence continues at coordinate 10,082 of CAMAVB010000137.1, read as the reverse complement.
GGAAGTCCATGGCCGAAGTGTTTCGTAAAATCATTGGTGAGGAATTCGGCGTTCACATGAAAACGACCGGGAAGATCGATCAGGTCTCTGTTCCGCAGTCGCTGACTGATGCGTTGAAGAAAACTGGATCGACGGGGAATGCACTTGATGAAGCGACGCTGAAACAAATGATGACGCAGTCTGCAATCACACTTCCCGAAAAACCTATCCTCCCGGGCCATTCATGGGACAGCGTGCAACAGGTTGAGCTGCCGTTCGGCACGATGTCGGTCAAATCCCAGTTGACTTATCAGGGAATTGATTCCAGCAGTGGGCATGCAAAAATTGCGATGATCCCCGTAATTTCAGTGGCTCCCAAACCGGGAGCCTCCGTCACTTTGACACTCACAAAATCTGAAGGTACAGGTCTTGTGCTGTTTGATGTCGCCAAAGGTCGCGTTTCAAAATCGGACCTGGACCTGACGATGCAGATCCAGGTGAAGTCATTCGGCCAGGTCATTGATCAGACCATTAAGCAGACGACTTCGATGAAACTTGTGAACTGACGCAGCCGTGAAAAGAATCTTTCTTACGCTCGCCCTCCTCGCAAACATCACGTTGATGGTTGCGTTTGTAATGGGCTGGCAGGTTGGCGACCCTGCGACTCTCAACGGTCGCGACCCGGACGTCAACGATCGTATTGGGACTCATCTGCTGGTCGGGCTGGGTGCACTGACGAGCGCCACGATGGTCCATGCGCTGCTCCTGACATACTTCATGGGAACCGGGCGATGGATCGAAGAGACATCGCAGGCCTATCGACTTTCAAGCGAATGGTATCGTCAGAATCAGCGAACAAAGTATGGTATTCTTCCCGGAATTCTTGGCAGTTTTCTGATGCTGGTTGTGACTGGCTCACTGGGAGCTGTGGCCGATCCTGCCACAGTATTGTCGCTGGAGAGAACGCTGGGCATTAACGACTCGACACTGCACTTCGCTGCTGCGGTTTGCACATGGATTGTCAATCTCATCGTCAACATGACGCAATATCTCGCCATTACTAAAAACTCAGCAATCGTCGAAGGCGTACTTGCTGAAGTGCGTCGCATCCGTATCGAAAAAGGGTTGCCGGTCGATTAGGGATCGCTATGATTCCATGGACTGAACTTAGGACTGAGACAGAAATAAGTGGGGCACGTTACAATCGTGCTGGGCACGTTACAAACGTGCCCCACGTCCGGCAGACGACAGTTATTTCTGCCCCAGTCCTTAACACGCCCCCTTCCTTGTCAACTCCCACAAAAAAGCCGAACACCAAACTTATGCAAACACTCCTCGTGACCGGTGGAGCGGGCTTCATCGGCAGCTGTTTTATCCGGCGTGCGATCTCGCGATCCGATGTGCGGATCATCAACCTGGACAAACTGACGTACGCCGGAAACCCGGATTCATTGCCACCCGCAGACAAAACTCTGCATCAGCTCGTGGTCGGCGACATCGGCGACGCCGCTCTCGTGCGACAATTGCTCGATACGCATCAACCAACCGCAATCGTCAACTTTGCGGCAGAGTCGCACGTTGATCGGTCGATTGATGGCCCGCTCACGTTTGTGGAAACGAACGTCCAGGGCACATGTCGCATGCTTGAAGAAGTGCGACACTACTACGCGAAGTTGAGCGGCTCAGCGAAGGATGCCTTTCGTTTTCTGCATGTTTCCACCGACGAAGTTTACGGTTCACTCGGCGCTGCAGGACTGTTTACGGAAGAAACGCCGTACGCTCCGAACAGTCCGTACTCCGCCAGCAAAGCTGCCTCCGATCATTTTGTGCGGGCCTACCATCACACGTACGGACTGCCGACACTGATTACAAACTGTTCAAACAACTATGGCGCGTACCAGTTTCCGGAGAAACTGATTCCGCTCATGATTTTAAACGCCATCGAAGGCAAACCGTTGCCGATCTATGGCGATGGACTCAATGTGCGCGACTGGTTGTTTGTGGAAGACCACTGTGCTGCGATTGAGCGTGTTCTGGCAGGCGGTCGCATCGGAGAATGCTACAACATCGGTGGTCTCAACGAGCAAACGAATCTCAGCATCGTCAAAATGATCTGTGCCACAGTCGATCGATTACGACCGAACCTCGCCCACGGTCCCTGCGAAGGTCTTATTACCTACGTCAAAGATCGTCCTGGTCACGATCGACGCTATGCCATCGACGCTTCAAAGATCGCCCATGAACTCGGATGGAAACCGCAGCAGGATTTTCAATCCGGCCTTGAGCTCACGATCCGCTGGTATCTCGAAAACCCGACATGGGTCGGCAGAGTCCAGAGCGGCAAATACCGCGGAGAGCGACTGGGGCTTGGCGGCTGAATCCGGCGTCATCACGTGAGTGTTGCCCTTTGCGGATATGACTCCCCGATCGACTACTGTTCGGTGAACCGCATGCCTCTGTTTGTAGGGTGGGACAAGCGACAGCGCCGGCCCACCATTTGCTGTTTGTAGGGTGGGACAAGCGACAACGCCGGCCCACCATTTGCTGTTTGTAGCGTGGGACAAGCGACAGTGTTGGCCCACAATTTGCCGATGTGGTGGGCCTGCGCTCCGCTTGTCCCACCCTACGTAATCACAAACTGGCAGACTTCGCGCCGTCAGCGACGTCGCTAAACATTTGTGGCCTGCTTCGTTATCATCGGGACTGGATCATCAACCCAATCTTGCAGCATGCAGAAATCACATGAACTGGCAGTCTCAGAAAATTGCGTTTATTGGTACCGGGCAAATGGCAACAGCCCTGGCGGCTGGGTTTGTGCGGGAGTTACTTTTGTCCGAACAGATCAGCGGATATGATCCGCTTGAGGAATCGCGGGTGGCTTTTGCGGCAAAGGTCGGTGAGGGGGTACGTTTGTCTGATTCTGCAACCGAAGCTGTCAACGGTGCGAACGTCGTCATCCTGGCGGTGAAACCACAGGTGATGCACGATGCCATCAAACCACTCGCCGAATCGATCATGGTTCGCGGCGGGTCAACGCCGCTCGTTGTATCGATTGCGGCTGGCATTTCCCTCGCGCGACTTGAGCAATCATTACCACACGGGACTCGGGTGATTCGAGTGATGCCGAATACGCCGTGTCTGATCGGTCGCGGAGCCTCTGGCCTGGCGACGGGTTCGGCAGCGACTTCCGAAGATGCCGGGCTGATCTGTGAATTGCTGGCGACGGTAGGTCTTGTGGAAGTGGTGCCTGAACCCCTTCTGGATGCAGTCACAGGTTTAAGCGGCAGTGGACCGGCCTATGTGTTTCAGATCATTGAAGCACTAAGTGACGGCGGTGTCAAAATGGGACTGCCGCGTGCAACCGCGACGCGCTTGGCGGCACAGACACTGGCAGGTGCAGCAGAAATGCTGCTCAGCACTGGTCAGCATCCCGGTGTCCTGAAAGATTCAGTCACGAGTCCTGGCGGCACAACGATCGCGGGTCTGCACGCAATGGAACAGGGTGGCGTCCGTGCCGCACTGATTGATGCCGTCGAAGCGGCAACGTTGCGTTCGCGAGAACTTGGGCAATGCGTTGCCTGAGTTGCCATTGGGTATCAGACACAAAACAAGAGATGGCTCGGTCGATACTGTCGAAACTTCAGCGGTCGGCGGTTACACCACCACTATGGCGGAGTTGGATGTCATGGAATTCTTTTCGCTTCTCAAGCAAAGTGGGCTATTGACAACCGCGCAATGGGAAACTGCGCAGAATGCCGCAAAAAATCTGAACAAGAATCGCAAGGCTGATCCTCCCGGCACCGGTGATCCCGGCACCGGAGTCGTCGAGAGTGTGGCCACCGAACTGGTTACGCTGGGTCTGTTGACGCAATGGCAAGCCGGCCAGTTGCTTAAGGGCCAGACGGGTTTCGTGCTCGAAAAGTATCGTTTGCTGGGACCGGTCGGCAAGGGCGGTATGGGACATGTGTTTCAGGCACGAGACGACAGCACCGGAGCAATTGTCGCCATTAAAGTCATGTCTCGCAAGCTCACGGGGAATCAGACGCAGGTCAGCCGATTTCACCGCGAGATTCGCGCGTCTTCGCTGCTGAACAGCCCGCACATCGTGAGAACCATAGATGCAGGTCGCGTCGGTAAAGTCGATTTCATGGTGATGGAATTCGTGAACGGGGATCAACTGGATCGGATCATGTCGCGGATCAGTTCGATTCCCATCAGCATCACCTGCGACATCATTCGTCAGGTGGCCGTCGGGCTGCAGCATGCCCATGCACAGAAGATGGTGCATCGCGACATCAAGCCGGGAAACCTGATTATTGACTGGTCGCCTGATGGAAAAGGGACGGTCAAAATCATGGACATGGGGCTGGTACGACTTCAGGATGAAAGCGAAGAGAATACTTCAGTGACTCGTGCCGGGCAGGTTATGGGAACTCCCGACTACATGTCGCCTGAGCAGGGCTGGGATACGGCAACTGTCGATGCGCGGAGTGATCTCTACAGTCTGGGCTGTACGTTCTTTTGTTTGATCACGGGGCGCGTGCCGTTCCCCGGCGACAATCCGTTGCAGGTCCTCATGGCGCGGTGTTCGAAGGACGCGCCGTCGGCGAGAACGCATCGTCCCGAAATTCCTGAGGTGGTGGATGGTATTCTGCGACGGATGACCCTGCGTGATCCGAATGCCCGATTTCAGAATGCGGCGGAAGTGATCAGCGCACTCACGCCGTTCTGCAGCGCGTTAACTCAGGAATCTCTGCGCAAGGCCATGCAGGACGCAGGGCTGGTCGATACGGGCCTTGTACTGAATTCTGCACCCGGTAGCGGAGTGGACTCTCTGGACGCTGGATATCAGCAGTTTTTGAAAGAAATGGAATCCGGCGCGGCAGTCGATCTGATGCTCACGACGAACGGAGGCGAGCATCAGTCGCTCAGCACCACGCTGCCGGTTTTGCCACAAGTCGAAATTCGACGTGTCAACACGCGCGCAAGCGTTGCCAGGCAAAGCCGTATCGCCACGACCATCGCAATGGTGTCCGTGGGAGCCCTGATCGCACTCGTCGCGCTGTTTGTGTTTGTGAATCGCAACAAAGGCTCGGATGTTCCGTCGATATTCGACGCATCGGAGGGTTCACAGAAATCCGGTGCAGGGATTCCAGTCGCGAAGCTGAAACCTGCTGATCCGGTGACCGTGCGCGGCGGACAGGTTGTGAAGTATCAGCCGGAATTTGAGGGGGCGGTTCCGATCAGTACCGTCGGCAGCCTGCAGTTCCGTTTTGGTAAAGGATCACCAGCGGCAGCGAAGATTGAGCCGGCGACTGGTGCCGTTGAGTGGTCGATTTCCGAGTTTCAGTCGCCGACGGAATACTTCCTGCCAATTGAATACATTTTTACGCATAACAACTCCACCAGCGTCGTCGCCCAAACCAAATTTTGTGTCACCGTGGAAGCCGGAATGGCTCGGTATGCGTTGCCAGTCACGGTCCCATTGAGATTTCTTACTCAGCAGGCGATCGAAATTCCGATGACCGCATCGCCGCCACCGGAAAAAGGACGTGGTCTGACGTATCGCCTGGGCAAAAATCAACAACCAGGGATGTCGATAAATCCTGACACTGGACTGTTCGAATGGTTGCCGTCGGACGAAGACGCAGGCCGACACGAGGTGGCCGTGGAATTGTGCGAAGCGGGCACTGATCAAGTGTTGGCCACGGGTACGATCACGCTCATTGTCCTTCCGACCTCCCTCTCGTTTTCATTGCCCGCTTTCACGGAACAGAAAGTGCAGGCTGGCGAAGCATTCGAGTTGAAGCTCTCGGATCGTCCCCTGCCATTGCTCGGGCGCGTGCTGCGGCTGCGAATCATGGAAGGTGCGCCGGAAGGAGTCCAGTTCGAACCACGATCCTCAACATTGCGTTGGCAGGTGCCGAGCGACGCAAAAGGTCGGTATGAAATCCAGTTGCAGGTTGAGCCCCTGTTGCCGGAGATGGAATTTGCTCCTGGCTCGAAGACCGACACCAGAATTGTGGTCAACGTCGAATCTGCGGTTCCGGAGATGCTGATTCCGGCGGACGCAGAAATTGCCAGCGCCGACATTGAGCTTCGCGAACTGTTCAAACGCGAAATTGCACAGGCGAAATCCACGAGCGACCGCGCGAAGTTGGCTCAACAGTTGTTGGACCGCGCGGAAGGTCAGACAGTTGGCGCTACGGACTTTGCCTTATTGAACCTGGCGGCAGAATTTGCGGAACGCGGCAAATCAACGAACGTCGCACTGGATATCAATCAACTGCGGGCCGCACGGTATCAGACGGACGAACTGTCAAAGGCAAGGGGCTTATTTTCGGCGTTTCGCGTAAGTTCTGCGACTTCGGGGCAACAGGATGCGATAATTGAGCATGGCCTGCGACTCGCAGCAATCGCTGCTGTGGCTGGCCAGTTTGCTGACGTCGGACTTGTGCTTCAGCCAGCATCGGCGTTGTTAAAGAAAGCCGATCGCAGTTCAATTTCGCGGCAGTTGGCGGATGATGTCCAGCAAGTCATAGAGCTGTCAGGTGAACTGTCCAAAGACGCTGGCACGGCAGCAGACGTCAAGCTTCAGGAACTGCAGCGAATTCTGAATCGTTGGCAATTCACGGGACTCTTCACCGCGAAGGATTCGTTCAGTTACCTGCAGTCCGGTGTTCAGGCGAACGGATTGACGGACAGTGGTCGATCGCTCTGGACGCTGGAAAATGATCACATCCGGTTTGAAGCAAAGCCGACCCAGGGTGTGCTGGGGTTTATTGAAACGGTGCGTGAACCGGGACGATACATCATTCGCATGCAGATTTCGGCACAGACAACGTCCGCCATGCTGATCCTTGGTGCCAGCCGCGACCAGAATCTGGACGCACATCTCATCACGCTTGACGCATCAGCGTTCGGACAGATTGCGACATTGCCGGTTGCCAAAACCCTGGTCACCGGAAATTCAACCGCCGCGCCGCAGAGTTCAGGCTGGAACGATGTCGAAATTCTGGTCGATGGTCCGAAAGTCTCGATTCGATTGAATGGTCAGCCGGTAAGTACATCGCCATTGAAGGAATTGCGTGCGGGCCGACTGGGAGTCCTTGTGTCGCTGGATCGAACCACGCTTCCGGCGAAACTCGACATCCGCCGAGCCCGGATCCTGTTGCTCCCCGATGCTCCGTAGGTAACCATCCTGCAGCATCTGTTTGACTTCCGCTGCCCGAACCTTGTCGATCGCTTTGCTCATCTTCTGCACCAGTTGCCCTGACCATGAGTACTTTCCGGCATGCTCACAACTGCGCAGATAATCCTGCAGATTGATAAACGGCATCGACCGCAGTTGTGAAAAATTGTCATCAAACCGGAGTCCGGACGCTGTCTTGACAATCACAAATCCCGTACATTCCCTGTGTAGATTACAAAGTCGATTGCCGAGATTTTTTGATGACGGATGCGACGTCTGGCGGGACGTGGCACCACCGTTTTTCACTCCACGCAGCGACGAGCACATGAGCTATGAGTGGATTCGTATTTGAAAAGCATTCGCAATACTGCGTGCTCTGTTTTACGCCTCAGCTTGAAGCGATGACACAGCACGAGGTAGAGAGCGCGACCGCTGTCGTGCCGGAACTTGTGCGTGATGCACAGACGCAGGCCGTTCTGGTGGACTTGTCGCGGCTTCAAAAAATCCCAGTCGGCCTGCTGCCTTCATTAGTACTTGCCTGGAAAGCGATGGACGCGGCGGATCGACGGTTTGTGGTCTTCGCGACGCAGTCGTCGATTCGCGAAGAACTGAAACAAACGGGCCTGTCCGGATTGTGGACCGTCGTCGATTCTGCGGACGCCAGCATCAAGGCACTGAAAGCGTCCGATGATGCCGGTGATGTGATCGACCCGGCGACCCATCTGGACAAAGCCAACCAGGCTCTCAGCAATTCTCCGGATTCGCCCATCAGAATGCAGAGCCAGAAGAGATTCAATTCTGTGCAGTTTCTTCCGACCGGCATGACCATGGACTGGCATGAAGTGGAAGCAGCCACAAGCGATGTCGTTCGCCGACTGCGGGAATCTGAACACCTGAGCGTAATGGTTGACCTGAGTCAGATGCCGATGATCAACAGCGGTCTGATTGCATCACTCGTCCGGATCTGGAAAGTGATGAAGGAACGTGACGGACAATTTTCACTCGTCAGCCCGAACGAAAACGTGACCGACGTGCTGAAAACGGCGGGGCTGTGGAAGCTCTGGTCTGTCGTCGAGAATCGCGAAGAAGCCGTCTATGAACTTGGCGTCTCGAAGGCGGCCATTGTCGAAAGACACGAGCGACGATTTCTGCTCCTGGTTGCTGTGCTCTGTGCCGTGATCGCCGCTCTGGCGCTGATTCCCACGTATCTGCAGCAGTCCCTGGTGATGGGTATCAACGCACAGCTGACCGCGCTGCTGTTTGCGTCGGCTGCCGTTGCCACAGGCTTCATCGCAGTCATGAGAGATTCTGGGATCTATCGTGTGATCGCGTGCATTGCTGTCGTCATTGGAATTCTGGTAGTGTCCTCACTCGCCTTTGAGAGCAGCCCTGTTTCGTTTTCGCGTGGTGCCCACAAGACAAATTCGACTGGCAAATCAAAGTAAGAACCGTTCGAGAAATAATTGACCGCATCCTCCTCTCCCCTGGCAAGGGGAGAGGGCAGGGTGAGGGGTACAAAAAGAGACAGTTATTTCTCGAGCGGTCCTAAAAACCTCTGGCAAAACCGCTCTTCGTAGCTGGATTCGCCAGAATTCAGCCCCCGCTCTTCGTAGCTGGATTGTGAGGGGTTCTAAAACTTCCTCATGGGAGAAACCCAGGTGAACGGCGATGTTCGATCAAACGTATCCGGAAGTGCCCGGACTGAATTCACCGACAAGCCGCCGCATGCCGCGTCAGTGCTGTCTCAAAATCTGGCGCTGGCGGCCGAACTGGAAGAACTCCTGAGTGTTGTCGAGCCGGCATCTGTGGCAAACATCCTGCTGCAGCGTGCCTTTGCTCACGGTGCCACGGATATTCACCTTGACCCGACAACTCTGGGAATGCGTATCCGCTTCCGGATTGATGGCATCCTGCAGGATATTCTGCCGATTCCCGCCGGGAAAGCGGCCATTCTGATGTCGCGCATTCGTGTCATGGCAGGGATGGACATCACCGATCGCCGTCTGCCAAGAGACGGGGCGATTGCGGCCGAAAAATTCCCGGGACTCGCCCGGGACATTCGCGTTGGCAGTTCGTTAACCGTCAAGGGAGAACGACTTGTCCTGCGCCTGATGCCAGACTCAGAAAATCTGAATTCTATGGCATCGCTGGGATTCTACGATGACCAGACTGCCGCTGTCGAAAGGCTGCTGAGAGCCCCGTATGGACTGATTCTTGTCGTCGGACCTGTAGGCTGCGGAAAAAGCACAACCGTCTACAGCCTGCTGAGTGAACTGAACAGTCCGGAGAAAAGTCTCGTCACAATTGAAGATCCTGTCGAACGCCGCATTCCGGGGGCAAATCAAATCCAGATCGACAACAAAACAGGGTTGAATTTTGTAACGGCTTTGCGCGGAACGCTGCGGCAGGATCCTGATATCCTGGCCATCGGTGAAATCCGGGATGCTGAGACAGCGGAGATTGCCTGCCGAGCTGCGACATCCGGTGTCCTTGTTTTTTCGACACTTCATGCAAACAACACAGCCAGTGCCGTGGATGTGCTGCGAGGGTTCGGAATCTCGTCGGGAGCCATTGCAGACTGTCTCCGAGGAGTGATCTCTCAACGACTGGTGCGAAAGATCTGCGAGTCGTCCCGAGAAGTTATTGTCGCGGATGAACATGCCCGGCAACTGCTCCGCATTGGTGGCACCGAACCTGTGCAGATTGCCTCGGGGATCCCCACAGACACGAATTTCCACACAGGTTATTCAGGGCGCACGGCCGTATTTGAGGTGATGGAACTCACCGATCCGCTGCAGGACGCAGTCCACCGGGGAGAACCATCGTTTCGAATTCGTCAGGAGGCGATTAAGGGCGGCATGATCAGTCTGGAAGATTCGACGCGACGCAAAGTTCTTGATAAGGTGACGTC
>CAMAVB010000136.1 GCA_945861465.1 Candidatus Kuenenia stuttgartensis | reverse complement strand
ATGCGATTGGGGCGAAAGTCAATTAACCTTACGGATTGGTCATGGGAACCCCATCCTATGAGCAACAAGGTTGAATCTAATTCCAAATCTGCTCAAAACACTGTATAATTCAGCCTTCTTGCTCACGTAAAACGCAAATGCACCCGATCGCGAACAGCTGGTCGCCGCGAACCTTTTCGCTGGTCAACTCCCGGAGAGCCTCCTGCTTGATCATTGTTAGACGGCGCAGGAAAGGGCGCAACTCTTCCGGCTTCGTCACTTCCATTTGCTGCAGCTCGACCTCAAGGGTCTCCCCGATGAAGTCGTCGAGCTTCTGCTTTTGGATCTGATCTGCGGCTACGGTCGCTCGTTCGCGGCGGCGGCGCGCCCAGCCCCACACCAAAAGAAAAATCGTGATCACCCCGAGCAGCGCTTCCTTGGATTTGCCGATGACCTCCATGGTTTTGGCAAGGCGGTTGATCGCGGCAGTCGGGTCGTGATAGCTGGCGACACTGGGGTGCATCACCGTTGCGTCATAGTTCTTCGCAGCTTTCGCAGTCAATGCCGTCGGGAACGACGCACGCAGGTCTGTCTCGAACAGCGCCGCCAATGCGTCGCGCACCAACCGATCGGAAGCATCCGCACGTGCGACCAGCAGGGCTGTCACAGCGACAGTTTCGATCGATTCAGTCGGCACTGGCGGATTGCCCGAATAAAGGCCGCGGGGAATTGTGGTAGCAACGAACCATGGGTGGCTCGCGGCAAATCCTTCCGCGTCGGAAATGCCAACTAATTCCAGATCGTTGCGCTGGAAAAGTTGCTCCAAAGTCGGGTTCATCCAGCCTGTCGTGAACAATGCGGCGTCGATGTTCGGGTCGGTGGCGATTGCGCCGAAGTACTTTTTTGTATCGTGCAAGTTTTTCAACGGGACTTGATAGTGGTCCACCATCGTCAATGCGTTTTGCCGCGACCCGGATCCAAGCGGACCGAACGTCACCCGCTTGCCCACAAGGTCGGATACTGACCGGATTCCCTTGTCCTTCCGGACGAGCAAATGCATTGGCTCTTCGAACAACGGTGCAATCCCCAGAATACCCTGGGGAGTTGATGAAACGGTTTGAATGAAGCCCAGTTCTGCTTTGCCTTTGCTGAGAAGATCCAGGTTCGCTTCGCTTCCGTTGGTCTCGATGACATGTACCGATTGGCCGGTCAACTTGCTCAGGCTCTTCGCGAGTTGTTGTGCAACTGGGTAGTAGAGCCCGTCTGATCTGCCACCAGCGATACGGATCACTCGCGGAAGCGACTGGCGAGAATTGTACCAACTGACTGCGAAAAAAATCAGGACAGCGATCGCTGTGATCAAAATGACGAGATAAATGAGCTTGCGCATCGGAAATCTCAACGGAGCAGTGATTGTGGCACCTGGAGAATTCCGCAGTGTCGCGAAGTACCTGCCACAGAAAAGGAACTCGCTGGAGATCGAACGCGGATTCTTGCTTGAAAGCCGCAGTCTTTGGGCACGTGCCGGTTCGACCACCAATTCCCGAACGCAGATTCCGGTGCTCCGGTTCACCGGTATCTGGAGAAAATTCAGTATTCCCTGATTTGACGCCAACAGACGAAACAGGCATCGGACACAAAACCAGATATTAAACCCGGATTATTCATCAGCCGCTGAGCGCTAGCTCACGGTTTGCTGCGCTGCTGGAGAACCGGACGCTAATGCGTGGCGGCTGATTTTGCGCGGTGTATTGGGCAAGATTACACGGAGGGCTGACGCCCAGCCGCTCGCCGGATGTGTGATCGTGAATCACCGCCACTCCGCTTCCAAAGCTTTGTTCGGGCTCTCTTCGTACTCGTACTCAGCTTCGCGGTACTCGTACTCGATGAATCCGTGCGGTAAACTCTCCGACCGCGGGATCAGCCGAGTATCATCCTTCCGATTACGAGTACCGTTTCACTGAGTACGAGTACGAGAAAATGCGAGAACCATTCGTGACTGGTACTTTTCTTGTTGGGTTGAATGCCCATGCGACGGACATGAATGTCCATCGTACGATCGTGGCGAATGCTTGCACACGAATCGTTGGCAGTTCACAATCACGTGTCGTACACATCGCAACTTTGTCTTTGGATTCATGCATGTCCATTTCGCATCGCCTTTCCGTCCCGATTCTGATCGCGTTAATATGTGGAGGCTGCACGGAACAGGCGGACGTGCAACCAGCGAAGGACGGGATGGTCGGCGTCAAGCTGGCACTGAACTGGTATCCCGAAGTGGAGCATGGTGGATTCATCGCGGCGGAGGCGTTGGGACTTTACGACGCGGAAAAACTGGATGTGGAACTCGTGCCTGGCGGACCCGGTGCGCCGCAACTCGTGATCAGCGAATTGGCGGCAGAACGAATTCTGTTTGCCGTTTCTGATGCTGACAACGTCGTGAAGGCTCGGGCGTCCGGATATCCGATCGTCGCTGTGCTTGCACCGCTGCAGGATTCGCCTCGGTGTATCATGGTGCATCAGGATTCAGGATTCAAAACACTGGAAGATCTCGCTGACATCGAACTGGCGATCAGCGAAACACGCCCCTTCGCGTTGTGGATGAAGAAAAAACTGCCCCTAAAGAATGTACGGTTGATTCCATTCAGCGGCAGTGTGGGGGAGTTCCTGCTGAAAAAAGAATTTGCCCAACAGGCTTTTGTCTTCAGCGAGCCATTCGCCGCGAAAGAACAAGGCAGTGACCCGCAGACGATGATGGTGTCTGACATCGGATTCAATCCCTACGCGAGTTTGCTCGTCACAACCGAAAAGGCGATTCGCGAGCGGCCAGAACTTGTCAGGTCAATGGTTTCCGCAAGCGTGGCAGGCTGGGGGAAGTATCTTGCCGATCCGAGTGCCGGCAATGCGGCGATCTACGCCATGAGTAAGAACATGAGCCCCGCCGCTCTGGAATTCGGGGCATCTGCTATGGCCCCGCTCTGTAAAGTCCGCGACAACGAACCGCTCTGCAACATGACGCTGCAACGCTGGCAAACTCTGGTGGGTCAGATTGAAGAGGTCGAAGACATCAAACCGGGCAGCGTGAAGGCGGAGGAGTGCTTCACGACAGAGTTCCTGCTTCCGGCGAAAACTGCCGAATGACGGTGTCTTTCGAGCAGCACAGAACGCCCGATCCAGATTCGCGTTCGGCAGGAACTGCACGAAACAGCCGGGAAAAAATGTGTCCTGGCGCGCTTCATCGCGATTCGGCGCAAAAAGGCTCAAAGCCTGCCTTCACTTTGCGTTTCCGTCAGTGGTAATCTGTCCGGACGGTTGACTGTCGTGAGACGGACAGCAGACAAGTTTGTCAGGGATGATAACCATGAGCAGGATTCCTGTTCGATCGATCATAGTATTCATGCTGGCTGCGTTGCCGATGTCCAGCGGCTGTTGCTGCTTCACGGGCGATGGCGACGGCGAGCTGGTGAATGCGCAAATGCAGGCTCGTGAATTGTACGCGGAAAACCAGCGGTTGCTGGCCGCATACGAAGAAGCCAATCAGTTGATGGCCGGTACGGACCAGGAACGCCAGTCACTTTTGGCGCAGATCGGCACAGCCGAAGAACGGCTCAACAACCTGATGGCCGAACGCAATCAGCTCACAGACCGTTACGCCAAAGCCCTGTCCGACGATTCGGTGCTGGTCGGTGGCAGTGCAGATTCCGCTCTCGAAGCGGCTGGATTTGAATACGACCCGGCCACAGGTCTGCACAAGTTCCACAGTGATATTCTGTTCGATCTGGGCAGCGACGCGATTCGTTCTGAAGCAGGTCCAATCCTGAAAGAGTTCGCGTCGAATACGATCTCCGGTGCAGCCAGCGGCATGCGGATTCTGATTGTCGGCCATACCGATGATCAGAACATCGCTCGTCCGGAGACTGCGGCGAAGCATCCGACAAACTGGCATCTGTCCACCGACCGTGCCGATGCCGTGATTCTGCAACTGCAAAAACAGGGCGTTGATGCCGAGCGCATCGCCGCCATGGGGTATAGTGAGTTCCATCCGTTGGAATCGTCCGTGACAGAAACTGCCCGCCAGCGCAATCGACGCGTCGAACTGTTTGTCGTTCCGAATGATCCCAGTCTGGCGAAATGGGATCCATTGAAGGCCACTCGCTGAAAACGCGACGTGATGCACTAAGGACCGGCGCAGAAATAACTGTCGTCTTCCGGTCGTGGAGCACGTTCTTAACGTGCTCGGCACGATGGAATCGTGCCCCACGTATTTCTGTCTCAGTCCTAAAAAGGCGCTGATTGATGAATTCCAAAACACCATCGCTGCCGGAACCACTGGACGTGCTTGCCGTCGGGGCTCATCCGGATGATGTTGAGATTGGCTGTGGCGGAACACTGGCCAGAATGGTTCAGCAGGGATTTCGCGTCGGCATCGTGGACCTGACCGATGGCGAACCTACACCGCTCAGCCCCGGTCCGGAAGTCCGACTTCAGGAAGCTCAGGAAGCCGCCCGAATTCTGGGAATCGAGGTCCGCGAGACTCTCGCACTTCCGAACCGACGACTTTTCGATAACTTTGAAGCCCGCGTCGAACTCGCCAAGGTCATGCGTCGTTATCGTCCACGCCTGGTTCTGGGGATTGCCGATCGAACTCCGATGGCGTCGCCCGATCACTGGCAAGCCATGCAGATCACAGACGCCGCCGTGTTCTATTCGCGGCTTTCCAAATGGGATGACGCATTCGACGGCCTTCCGGTTCATCGCGTCCAACGGCAGATCTGGTATCCGCTGGGATTGCAGACGCTCAATCATCCGGCGGGCGGCGGTGCATTTGTGTCGGATATTTCTGCAACACTTTCAATCAAACTGGCTTCTATTCGAGCCTATCGGACTCAGTTTCCGCCGGAGAAAGATCGCGTATTCAGACTGGTCGAAGGCCAGGGCCGGATGCTGGGTGCATCGGCAGGATTCGAAGCCGGCGAACTGCTGATCTCTGCCACGACGCTCGGCCTGACAAACGTGTTTGAAGCGATGTGCCACGGGACGGCATGGTGAATGAACAACTTCATTCCTGCGTTGTCGCCAGGAAACAAAGAAAATGTCGTCCTCTGTTGCGTTTGCTGCCGAATACCGAAACAATCCGGGATGGACCACAGGAAATATCGAGTTTTGATCAGGAGCTAGTGCTCTTTCAGTCGTGTATTGATGCGTGCCTCTAGCTCTGCCAGTGCTTCCAGCAAATGGGGAGCACTGGCAAAGCCAGTGGCACGCAACTGATCAATGAATGCGTGACGGAACACTCGCCTCGTCGCCCTCCCACTTGCACTCTGGAATTGTCAATGGTTTCGTTTCAAATCGGTCATGTCAGTATTACCGGGAACTTTCGGGATAATAACGAAGACAGTTGTTTCGTCGATGATCAACAGCGGTATGCCATCGTCGCCGACGGCATGGGTGGACAAAGTTCCGGGGAACGTGCGAGTGCGCTCGCAATTGAAAGCATCCCGCGCTGGCTGGACAGACTTCTGGACTTCGAAAATGCGAATACGAAGGCCGTCAATGAAGCTCTGGAGAAATCCATCGCGCACGCTAATTCGGAGATTATCTCTCTCAGCGAACAGGATCCCGGCATGCGGAACATGGGTACGACCGTCGTGATGATGGCTCGCGTCGGCGAACGGTTTTACTTTACCGGAGTCGGCGACAGTCGCGCGTATGAATTACGCGGTGGCAAGTTCAAACAATTGACCGTCGATCACTCGCTGACTCAGGCTCTCATGGATGCAGGCACAATCTCCGCAGAAGAGGCGAAAACGCATCGCTATCGCAATGTGTTGTATAAGTACCTTGGCAGCCGCGATGGCGCTACTGGCGGAACGGCAGTTGAGGTCGCTCCAAAATCCGGCGACCGATTCCTGCTCTGCAGCGACGGCCTGACCGATGGCCTGAAAGACTACGAGATCGCGGAACTGATGACGTCGCACGATGATCCACAGAAGCTGTCCGAAATCCTTGTCGATGCAGCACTCGAACACGGTTCCCGCGACAACATCACCGCGCTGGTTGTGATCTGCAGCTGAAGTTGCCCGATAGACTCCAGTCATTGCGGAAATTACGCACGCAGGATGCGCCCATCGTCTGATGAGCCGATCTGCCCCAACATCGCTTATTTGAACATGCCGCGGCCTTTGTCCCTTCGACTCGGAGAGTCAAGCTGCCAATGGGGATCATGCTCGACTCGGAGAGTCAAGCTACCGATGCGGATCATGCTCGACTCGGAGAGTCAAGCTACCATTGCCATTTCGCTGATCAAGTCCGCGCAATTGCGGCTTGTCTGAGGGACGTTACTTTGTATCCTGTCAGATGCAAGGTTCCGCCAACGGCTGCATTTCCTGCCCCATCAGGTGATTCGCGGCTCCCCGATTGCGGTTCCGTTCACACCGATATTGGTTCCTGCAAGTCCCGGAGTTTTGATGAGCGAGTCCCGTCGAACAGCAATACCAGCTTCGCCGCGTGAATCGCGAGACTGTCGTGCGTGGCGGCAGCTCTGCGCTGTGGTCATCGGACTGTTCTGTATCCTGTTGCACGGTCAGCCGCCTGCGCGAGTTTTTGGATCTGCGGATGAATCGCAGATCTCCTTTCAGGCCGAGGTGTTGCCGATCCTGAAACGTAACTGTCTGAAGTGCCATGGTGTTTCGAAAAAGGAAGGACAGCTGCAGCTGCACTCGACCGTCCGCATTTGGAAAGGCGGAGAATCCGGTCCCGCAGTAGTCGCTTCGAATCCTTCGCAGAGTTTGCTTTGGGCTCAGGTCGAACAGAATAAAATGCCGCCCGAGAAACCTCTGACTGAACACGAAAAGCGGATCATCCACGACTGGATTGCTCAGGGAGCACAAGGATTGCCCAAAAGTGACGCCGAAGCCGAGTCGATGAGGCAGGACGAACACTGGGCGTTCACTCGACTCAATCCTGTGGAACCGCCAGCGGTCAAGGCTTCAGAATCCTGCCGCACCCCGCTCGATCAGTTTGTACAGTCTGAACTGGAAAAGGTGGGACTGCAACTGAGCCCGGAGACAGATCGCCGCACGTTGATTCGGCGCATCTGCTTTACGCTCACCGGGCTTCCACCGACCGTGGAAGAGATCGACAGATTTCTGGCAGACCAAAGCGCTGACGCCGTTGAGTCCCTGACGGATGACTACCTTGCATCGGCGGAATATGGAATTCGCTGGGGACGTCACTGGCTGGATGCGGCAGGTTACGCGGATTCCAACGGCTATTTCAATGCGGATTCTGATCGACCTCTCGCATACCGATATCGGGATTATGTCGTACGGTCGATGAATGCCGACAAGCCGTTCGATCAGTTCGTCAGAGAACAAATTGCGGGAGATGAACTCGCGGGCTTCAATCCGGA
Source organism: Candidatus Kuenenia stuttgartensis (assembly GCA_945861465.1). Taxonomy (GTDB): domain Bacteria; phylum Planctomycetota; class Planctomycetia; order Planctomycetales; family Planctomycetaceae; genus SXXK01. The sequence continues at coordinate 12,588 of CAMAVB010000136.1, read as the reverse complement.
GCAGCATCGACGCACGGCGACTCCGCAGATGATCGAGATGCTCACCGCCACGCATTACCTGCGAAACGGACAGGATGGATCCGGCGAAAGTGACGGTAACCCGGACGAAGTTCGTATTGATCGCTATACGGCACTGGAATCCTCACAGCAGATCATAGCATCGTCACTTCTGGGCCTGACATTTCAGTGTGCGAAGTGTCACGATCACAAGTTTGAGCCAGTAACGCAACGGGATTTTTATCGATTTCAGTCCGTCTTGTACCCTGCCTGGAACCCTGACAAGTGGGTGAAGCCCAACGACCGATTCACTTACGCCAGCGTTCCGGGAGAGTACGAAGCATGGGAGTCAAGGATTCATGAAGCACAGGCAAAGCTGAGTGCTGCCCAGACTGATTACCGTGCATGGGCGAAGCAAAACAGACTGCGGGATCTCGTTCGTTTCGTGGATGAATTCAACGACAGCCAACGCTTCAGCGAACAATGGACCAACACGATTCCCGGTGATGTTGGACCGGCTGGCGTCTCGGCTGTGACACTTCTGACAAACGAAAAAACTCCGCCGGCAACTTTGCCAGTTGCGTTATCCTCGGAAGGACGTCTGAAAATCATCGAAGGTGGCCTCGCCGGCGACAAATGGTTATCGACAACACAGACGTTTGACTGGACCCCGGATGTTGAAGGCCAGTGGATTCAGGTATCGTTCGTCCTGTTGGACACCAAAGTCTATGACGCAGATACGCCAGCGGCGCGCATCGCTTACGGAATCGCCTTGCATGATTTCGACAACAGCAGCACCACGCCCGGCGGGAATATTCTGATTGACGGCAACCCCGCTGGCGGCGCTGCGGTGCATGTGGATTACCCAGGACCGTCATCGACGCTGGCAGGCAATATCGGGGGTGAAGGCTATGTTGCGGGACGCTCGTTTGGAGTCCGCATTACGCATCTGCCGGATCGCAAGTTTCGACTGGAGCATCTTGTGGATGCATTGCCCGAGGGACGTCATGTCGATCTGAGTGAGCGGGATCTTCCCGATGGAAGTTTTGGATTTGAATTCTGCTGCAACCGCAGTTTTCAGGTGGATGACGTTGTCATTGAATCGTCATGTTCGGCTCCCGACGCCACGCAACACGACACGGCTGTTCAGGCTTATCAAGCCGAGCTGCAGAGACGGCAGGCTGAGATCAAGTCCATCGCTGCTGAGATTCCGGAGTTGCAGGCTGCGGAACCCGGTCGAATCGCCTGGATCACAGACTCGACGGCCACACCACCGGACGTTTTCCTGCTGGATCGCGGTGAGTATTCGCAGCCGAAGGATAATGTGGAACCTGCCCCCATCAGCGTGCTAGACGACGATCAGAATCCGATGGAGATCTCATCACCGTCGGGCGGTTTCCCATCGAGCGGTCGGCGTCTGGCATGGGCCAGGTGGGTGACGAAGCCGCATTCCCGAGCCGCCTCACTGATGGCTCGCGTTCAGGTGAACCGAATCTGGCAGTATCACTTCGGCACGGGTCTTGTCAGCACATCCGAAAACCTTGGTATGAGTGGTTCGGAACCGTCGAATCAGGCATTGCTGGACTGGCTCGCGCAGGAATTCGTTCGATCGGGCTGGAGCCTGAAGTCGCTGCATCGATTGATAGTTCGATCGGCTGTGTTTCGTCAATCCAGCCTGGCAAACGAGGATTGTCTGAAGGTCGATCCTTACAACAGGCTGTTGTGGCGATATCCCATGCGACGTCTGGATGCGGAAGCTATCCGCGACGCTCAACTGGCGATCAGTGGTGAACTTGATATCACGCATGACGGCCCGTATGTCGCGACAACTCGCAATGGCGCAGCGGAAGTCATTGTTCCAGAGGATAAACCCGGAGCGTTCCGGCGTTCAATCTATCTTCAGCAAAGACGCAGCCAGGGACTGAGCCTGCTGAATGTGTTCGATGCTCCGATGATGGTGGTGAATTGCACGCATCGACCGGTGACGACGATGCCTCTGCAGTCGCTCAGCCTGCTCAATTCCGACTTTGCCGTGAAACGCGGTCAGAGTTTCGCTCAACGCATTCATCGCGAAGCCGGTGAGTCTGCCGAGGCTCGTGTCAGACGAGCGTTTGTGCTGGCGATCGGTCGCGAATGCAGCGATGAAGAATTGCTGGAGACACTGCAATTCACACGGGATCAGCGACAGGGCTATGCGGGCGAAGGTGATGCCGCCGAATCGCGAGCATGGTCAGATTTTTGCCAGTTGTTGCTGGCGAGTAATGCGTGTTTGTATCTGGAATAGATCTATGCATTTTTCAACTCCGACACTCGAAACCACGCGCCGTATGTTCCTTGGTCAGCACGCAGGCCACGTCGGTCTGCTGGCTCTTGCCGCATTGCTGAACGATCAGAATCGTGGTGCCGCAGCGGAGACGCAGTCTGCGTCCGGCCACGATGTTCAGCCTCGTGCGAAGTCGGTCATTTGCCTGTTTCAAAACGGTGGCCCGAGTCAGATGGATCTCTTTGATCCCAAGCCGGAACTCCAGAAATGGCATGGTAAACCCTATCCGGCTGGTGACCTGGAAACGCATTTCGATAAGCAGAAGGGCAATGTCCTTGGTTCGCCCTACCGCTTTCGGCACTGTGGTGAGTCAGGGATGGAACTGTGTGAACTTCTGCCACACACAGGGTCCATCGCCGATGAGATCACGCTGGTTCGTTCCATGAAAACCGGTTCGGTCGATCATGAAGCCGCTCTCCGCATGATTCATTCCGGACGGCTGTTTGCCGGGATGCCCACACTGGGTTCATGGGTCACGTATGCACTTGGGACAGAAAATCAGGACCTGCCTTCCTATGTGGTACTGTCGGATCCGGGCGGGCTGCCGATCGACGGCGAAAAGAACTGGAGTTCCGGCTGGTTGCCCGCAGTGTATCAGGGAACCGTGTTCCGTTCCGGCCCTTCGCCCGTGCTGAATCTGAAGAGTCCGAACGGCGTGTCCGCTGAGGCCCGTCAGAACCAGTTACGATACCTGGAGAAACTCAATCGCCGACAATCCTTGCGGTATCCGGAAAACACGGAACTGACCGCACGCATTGCGAACTTCGAAACTGCTGCCCGCATGCAGACTTCTGTCCCGAAACTGCTGGACCTGTCCGATGAGACCGCAGAAACTCGGAGTCTGTACGGATTGGACAATCCGACGATCGAAGAATACGGCGCGCGCTGCCTGACAGCCCGCAAATTGATCGAACGGGGCGTACGTTTTGTCGGTGTCTATATGAACGGTCAGCCGTGGGATACTCACAGTCGCAACGCCGAGAGTCTGAAGGGACTTTGCGCGCGAACGGACCAGCCATCTGCAGCACTCGTTAAGGATCTCAGGCAGCGCGGTCTGCTGGATTCAACCATCGTCATCTGGACGGGGGAATTCGGACGTCTTCCCATCTCACAAGGCCCCGACGGACGCGACCATAACCGTCACGCATTTTCGCTCTGGCTTGCCGGTGGTGGATTCAAACAGGGCTATGTCCACGGTGCAACCGATCCGTTTGGTTATGCTTCCGTTGAAAATGTCGTCAATGTCCAGGATCTGCATGCCACGCTGCTGGCATCCCTCGGCTTGGACCACACCAGATTGACAGTTCCCTACGATGGTCGTGACACCAGCCTCACCGATGCCGAGGTCACGCATGCGCGAGTGGTTGATGACTTATTCAAGTAGGTCCTGCCTGCCGGGCAGGACTTCGCGGCTCACCGCGACAAGCGACCAAACACGATGGAAGGAATGGAACTCCCTGACTCTACCGGCTCCTATGTGCAGTTAAGTAAACCGAGTTTACGGGGTGAATTCAGGCCCAACGGGACGGCGCTATGTCAGCCTGGGGCATCGCCCCAGGACGGAAACACCAGCGAGTCATTGAGCCCCAAAGGGGCGGCACTAACAAACAAATCCGATTAGGATCGCCCCGTTGGGGCTTTGTAAACATTGTTTTGCATGAAACCTGGGGCGATGCCCCAGGCTGACATAGGACCAGCCCTTTGGGCCTGAAGACAGGTCCCTGAAGACCATTCAAAACCAACGTTGGTTTTGGAAATCACGGCACATAAAATTCGAGTGGGCCAGGAGGTTCGAATTGAATGAGGGGCTGAAATGAGCATTGATCTGAAAGCACTCAAGAGCTTGCCGGTCGAAGAAAAGTTGCGACTGGTGGAGTTGCTGTGGGACGACATCGGGGCCTCTGATGAGCCCATCGTCCTGCATCCGTGGCACGCGACTGAGCCCGACCGAAGGTCGGCTGAATTGAAGTCTGATCCATCGATTGCTATCAATCGCGACGAGCTGTGGCGTCGTGTCGATGGCTGACCCATAGAGAAATAAGATATCGATGTGAGTCCTGTTCTGCTTCCGTCCGGTTTATCCGGGCGGGGCAAGCAACTGATGGCTACAGAAAACTGCGACTCAACAAACATGGATCTTCGCTTCGGGCTTGCCCCAGCGGAATCAGCGAATCGAGTCGTTGCGTCCGCCGGGACAAGCCCGAAGCGGAGCGCGGCGCAGCCAGTTTCTCGCCTTTGTAGCTGTCAGTTGTGCCCTCCGCCGAGGCATGCTCGACGGAAGGGACGGCCTCAAAAAACGAACTTCAGTAATTCAAGCAAACGGCTCAAAGACTCTCGATTCGTCGTGAACTTTTCCATTATCAATGACCCGCCAAAACGATCGTAAAGGACGCCTTCGACTCGTTCTGGCGTACACATCGAACCGAGCAATTTGAGTTTAATCGGATACACACTTGCCAGAACTTCTGTAACGGGAATTTCAAGATGCACAAGACCTTGAAAGTCCGAAAACGTAAGTGGAAGATCATACTGCAAGAGGTCTCGCAACTTCGTCATGAGTTCTTTGACTTCCCAGTCCTCAAATTTTGCACGATAACGAAATCTAAGAGGAGATTCATTATCCTCATTTCGAAACTCGACGAAAACCCCTTGTTCCTGTGGGCATACGAAATGTTCGACGGACACCAGACAAACAGGTGTTCGGTCTCGGAACAGCAATGATGTCGATTTGATTTCCCGACAGGAATACGGCATTTTCCATTCTCTGGGATGCGATTTGATAATGACTTCAGATCTTGTTTGCGATTTGTTGTTTTACCGGTTGGTCGCGCCGCCCCGCCACGGTTGATTAAATATGGGCTCGCGTGGATCTTGTCGTTAACCGCAATCTTCATCCGGCGGCCTATGAGGCTCGGCTTCACCACGCGCGCTGTCGATTTCGTCGATGTCAAAGTCAAAAACAGGTGCGACGATATCGTCACGGGCTGGTGACCGCTGCAAATCTTTCCGGTAAAAGTTGAACTTCTGGTGCGAACTACTTCTCCCCGAGAAGGGCAGCCCGTGGTGTATCAACCAGGGAATCATGGAAACCAGCAAAGTCATGACAATGATAAACAGGATCAGCATGCGTGTATCTCGCTGCAACCAGCCGGCAGTAAATCACGTCCCTCGCGCGAAAACCAAGGAAAGCAGTGTACCGTACAGGTCAACAAAGCGCATCCTCATTAAGCCCTTTTTGGGCACCCAGAACGATCGGGGCAGAATGGTAGGAGCAGAATAATCTGGGAAGCAGGGAATGAGTCATGGCGTTTGCCCTTCTCGTTCAAAGCAGTTAGACCTGCCCTATTGTTCTGCCACTCGAATTACGGCAAATCACGCACAGGCTCCTCGCGTGTCCAGTCCTCGAATTTCAATCCGGGAACGGCGGGATGGAAGGACTTCCGGTACTCGCGTCCCAGGCGAACCATCGCATCGAACTCGGGATACTCGGACATAGAACCTTCCATAACATCGAGCCAGTCAGGCTGCGTGCCAATTGACTTGGCGGCGACTCTGGCCAGTTCGACCTTCACCTCGGCCAACTCACGTTCGAGGGCATTCAAGCGATCTTCAACGACGGGCGATGACATGGGGTGGGACCTTTGAACAATGAACACTTCTGGAACGACTCATTCAGACTTCCGACAGTAGCTTAGTTATCGCTTTCTCGACCACGTCTTGTCATGTCATCGGGCCATGAGTCTGGATCATCGTGTTCATCAGATACTCCTGCATTCTGAATCAATGTCCCATTCCTGCTGTGGTTTGTCAATCGGCTGGAGCACCAGCATTAGTCCGGTGTATTGACGCCGCCCGGCTGGGCACGTCAAATACGCATTAGCGTGGAGACTGTCGGTTTAGATCCTGTGTCGGTATATTTGTTTAACGGCGAGCCGCAGGCGTAGGCGAAACGGGGCACCGACGCCTGCGGCTTGCCGTTAAACGATTAAAACGACACAACGGCGATGTGAAGAGATTGGTACTGCATGACTTACGCGATTGAATGTCGTCAATTGACGAAGACCTGGCCGGGGAAGCCGCCGGTGGAGGCGGTACGGGGGATTGATTTGAAGGTGGAGCAGGGCACATGCTTTGGTGTGCTCGGGCCAAACGGTGCGGGCAAAACCACGACGATCGAAATCTGCGAAGGGCTGCTGAAGGCGACCAGCGGCGATGCCTATGTGCTGGGCAAGAACTGGGCGACTCAGGGAGACCTGATTCGTCAGGAGATTGGCATCTCACTCCAGGAAACGCGGCTGTCGGAGAAACTCACCGTGCTCGAAACGCTGACGCTGTTTCGCAGTTTTTATCGATCGGGCATGGAACCATCTGAAGCCATTGCGAAAGTTTCGCTGCAGGAGAAAGCGAACGCTCGGATCAAAGCGCTGTCTGGAGGCCAGCGGCAGCGAGTTGCTGTGGCAACGGCTCTCGTGGGCAATCCGAAGCTGCTGTTTCTGGACGAACCCACCACGGGCCTGGACCCTCAATCGCGTCGTGATCTTTGGCGGATCATCACCGAGTTTCGTGAAGGAGGCGGGACCGTGCTGCTGACAACTCATTATATGGACGAAGCCGAGCGACTCTGCGACCGCGTCGCAATTTTTGATCGTGGCAAGATCCTGGCCATTGATGCGCCTCAGAAACTCATCGCCAATCTTGGTGCTCAGCATGTCGTCGTGTTTACTGTGAATGGTGATTCGGCATCGTCACTGGCGGAAGATTTCGGTGCAGATTTGCCGGGCGTGATTTCAGCGCGAGTAGAAAGTGAGCATCGATGCCTGTCGGTCCGCGAACCACACATTGCGATCCCTGCCTTGCTCGCCCTGATCAACGAACGCGGGCTGCAGCTGACTTCGCTGACAACGCGGCAGGCGACTCTGGAAGACGTGTTTGTACACTTCGCCGGACATCGCCTGAACGACGATGAAACAGGAGCCGTCCGATGAGTTCGTCATGGAAAATGCATCCTGTGAACCAGCTGTTCCTCGCGCGGTTCCGGGAGTTTATACGCGAGCCGGAAGCCGTGTTTTGGTCATATGTGTTTCCGCTGGTGATGATGGTCGCACTGGGTCTGGCGTTTCGCAGTGAACCGATGGAAGCGATCTCCATCGTAGTTCAGGACGGACCTGGTTCGGAGGCTTTAAAGGCGACTTTGCGTGAAAGTCGCATGTTGATTGTATCGACGGGCACTGAAGCGGAATGTCGGCAGCAGCTTCGAGCCGGGCAAAGTGAACTGATTGTCGTGGTGGAGTCATTGGACGGAGTTTCCGGATACCGATTCGTTTTCGATCCCACTCGACCCGGCAGCGTGTATGCCCGCGACGCGGTCAATGATGTTCTGCAGCGCGCAGCCGGACGACAGGATCCTGTTGCCACAACCGATCTGGCGGTGACAGAACCCGGCAGCCGCTACATCGATTTTCTGGTACCAGGCCTGATCGGGATGGGCCTGATGGCCGGCGGCATCTGGGGAGTCGGCTTTGCGATTGTCGATATGAGGATTCGTCAGGTGTTAAAACGGTTTCTCGGGACACCGATGAAGAAGTCCCATTTCGTGGCCGCGATCATGTTCAGTCGCATGGTGTTCATGATCCCGGAAATCATCATCGTGCTGGTGGTTTCGCGATTTGCGTTCGGCGTCGTGAATCACGGCAGCTATCTGAGCGTGATTCTGCTGGTCGCACTGGGAGCGTTTGAGTTCGCCGGAATCGGTCTGTTGATCGCCAGCCGTGCGAAGACGCTGGAAACGGTCTCCGGGCTGATGAATCTTTCGATGGTGCCCATGTGGATCGGTTCAGGGATTTTCTTTTCGGCAAAACGGTTTCCAGCGTTTGCTCAGCCGATGATTGAACTGTTGCCGCTGACTCCGGTGATCGATGCGTTACGACACGTGATGCAGGAAGGAGCCAGTGTTGTTCAGATTCTGCCCGAGCTGGGCTTGATCACAATCTGGGGAGTGGTGACGTTTATCGTTGCCATCCGCGTTTTTCGCTGGGAATGACTTTCTACACGACATACAACCCGCGATTGCATTCGCGGCAGCGGAGGAATTCGCCCGTGCGAATGCGGACAAGATCCTGATTGGTCACGCGGCAGTTGCAGCCTTCACAGAAGTCATCTTCAATTCCTGCCAGGGCACCGGCACCATTTGCAATTCGGAGGCGGCGATAGGCCGATAATCCTTCACCTGGCGGGATGACTTTTTCAGCGACGTCGATCTGCGACTTCAACTCTTCCAGAGCTGTTTCCAGACCAGGTCCGTTTGCTTCCACTTCCGCTCGTAAAGTCTGAACCGCCTGACGACGAGACTTCAAATCGGATTCGAGTTCCTTCAACTTCACCTGAGCCGCATCGATTTCTTCCATGGCTTCGAACGCAGTGTTTTCAAAGTCTGCGCGTTCACTGCCGACGCTGGCAATTTGACTCTTAAAGATGTCAAATTCCTTGTTGGATGTTGCGGCGTTGAGTTGTCCCTGAAGTTTTTTGAGATCCGCTTCTTTCGTTTTCAGTTTGAGATTCAAGTCGTCGGCGATTTTACGCGACTGCTTGATCGCAGCCTTTTGTTCTTCAATCTTCTGTGCAACCTGAGCAACCTGTTTTTCAGCGACCGCGATTGATTGCGGCCCGCCTGCAAAGGCCCCTTCGGCCTCTGCCAGCTGCGCCAGCAATTTATGAAGTTGACTTAATGCAATCGACAGATCCGATGCCATTCCATATTCCGTTCTGGGGAGATAGGTGGTGTTGATGACTGCGGCGCGTTCTCGACAAGAGACTGTTTAACCGCGTGCCCATCGGGCCGCGTTTTGGAAGGGCACCGACAGCGCGGCCCGATGGGCACGCGGTTAAACTTGTTGTAGATCACGGTCGTATTAACCTGCGGAAATCCCTGTAAAATATCCCGGTTCCGCACCGGCTTTCCATTTGATGTTGCAGCCGATACTCGGTTGCTGCACATCGGACACCGGATGGTCGGCCAACAGTGCCTCGCTTGCCGCTCGCAAATCCTGCCCTGTCACAGGCCACCCGTTTCCAGGCCGACTGGAATCAAACTGCCCGCGGTAAACCAATCCATGATGCTTGTCAAACAGAAAAATGTCAGGCGTGCAGGCGGCACAATAAGCTCGGGCAATTTCCTGAGTCCCATCAAACAGATAGGGGAACGTGTAACCCGCCGCTCGTGCTTCGTCCTGCATTTTTTCCGGGCCATCCTGCGGATAGGCCACGATGTCATTGCTGCTGATTCCGACGATGGCCATGCCCTTCGCCAGATACTCCGCCGCAAATTCCTGCAGAGCCCTCCGAATGTGTATGACAAACGGACAGTGGTTGCACATGAAGACAACTAACAGCGGCTTGCCTGCAAAGTCCCTGCGAGACACGATCTTGCCGTCGATATTGACGAGTGAAAAGTCCGGTGCCTGAGTCCCCAGGCTGAGCATTGTGGAAGCTGTCTTAACCATTGGGATGTTGTTCCTTATGTGATGTTTCCAGCTCGCGCCGTTTTTTAATCAACGCATCGATGATCGGGCCCTGCACGAAATCCTTCAATCGAAGACTCACATCGTCCCGCGCCATTCTGGCAATCTGTTTTATCAGAGAACTGGAAATGTGAGCATATCGTTCGGCGGACATCAGAAACACGGATTCAATTTCTTCGTCCAGCACACGATTGGCCAGTGTCATGGTGAATTCCTGTTCCATGTCCGTCAACGTGCGGACGCCGCGGAGCAGAATGCGACTGTTGCAGTGGCGTACGAATTCCACGGTGAGCCCGTCAAAAGTGCAAACATCGACATTGGAGAATTCGGAGACCGAGACCTGGCACATCTGCATTCGTTCTGCTGCAGAAAACAACAGGGTCTTGTCCGGATTGACGCCAATACCCACGGTCACATGTTCAAAAATTCTCGACGCGCGGCGAATGATGTCCAGATGCCCGAGCGAAATCGGGTCAAAACTGCCGACGTAAACTGCAGAGAGCGGATTGTGTTTGGGGGTCATGGATTGACTGTCCGTTGTTCAGATCCGGGTAACACTCGACTACAGGGTAGCAAACCTGAGGACATTTCACCCGACGTTGCGAAGTTCTCGTCGGGAAATTTTCCGGATCGGAGTGCTGGCAAAATGGCAGAAACCGCCCAGGTTCCTCTGACAGTGGTGACAAATCTAACAAAACGCAGTAAACTGCTGTGGAGCAGTAGCTTACATCGGCGACAGAAAACAGAATATTCGGTCGCATCCGCCTTCTGCAGAATTGGAACATGGTGTGCAGCCTGAATCCGGCTGCGACGGCGTTCGTCGTATTTGACAGTTGAAACGTGGCGGCGCTGCCTGACCACGGAGAGTGGAGTTCTAATGCCGATTTTCCGCTGGGGTCAGCCATGGGATCCCTTTCTAGACCTTGAACGAGAGGTCGATCGTCTGTTACAGGGCGTCAACCTGACGCTGCATGGCGTTCGGTTCAGCCGCCGGTTTCCTCAGGTCAATCTGCTGGAACTTGACGATAGTTACGTGCTCACTGCGGAAATTCCCGGCATCGATATCAGTCAACTGGATGTTACAATCGCGTCCAATTGCCTGACGATCAAAGGCACGCGATTGCCACCGGGAGAAGCCGGGGAAGATGCCTTTCGCCGTCAGGAAAGATTCCACGGACCATGGCAGAGAAAGATTCAGCTCCCGGATCGCATCAATGAAGATGGGATGCGAGCCGATTACAGCGCGGGCGTTTTACGTGTCACACTGCTGAAGGCTCCTGCGTCAGCAGCGCGGCAGATCAAAGTGAATGAAGGACCGTAGCGGATTCCGCCGCAGAAAGTGTGTTGCACATGACTGAATCTCCGGATCGCACTCAACCGCACGAATCCACCTCCCTGATCCCGGCGCCAGAAAATGCGACAGGCGAGCCGCGATTGCTGTTCAATCCGCCGATCGATATCTATGAGACGCCAGACGGCCTGGTGTTGTATGCTGATCTTCCGGGCGTCGATTCTGAAGGACTCGATCTGCAGGTGCAGAACAATCGACTGACGCTGTTTGGCCGCGTCACGACCGATGTGCCCGCGTCGGCTCAGATGCTGCATCAGGAGTACCACATCGGCGACTTCCTGCGTTCGTTCATTCTCAGTGACGAAGTGGATCACGACCGTATCCAGGCGAAACTCACAAATGGTGTTCTGCGCGTCGAACTTCCCCGCGCGCCACGTGCCAAACCGAGACGCATTGAGGTTTCCGGGGGATAAGCCGAGTTGCAGAAACGTACGGTTGCTGGTTTACAGGAATTCAGTTGCCGAATAGATCTTTACGGGGGGGGCGGTCGTGAATTTCGGTGACAACGCGACAACTGCTCTGTCAGTAATGGTTTGATGGGTTGTGTGCCACTGGCTCTGCCAGTGCTACATGCCGATGGAGAACACTGGCAGAGCCAGTGGTACACATCAAAGCACGGTTCACAATGCACAACGTCCCTCCTCCACTTTGAGTGCCACGAATGACCAACAACGCACGCATCGATCACGATGAACCCAGACTTCTCGCGTTCGTCTGCGGAGCCGATTCCCGAATTCTGTCGTCAGCCACGATGAAAGGAAGTTGCTTCGAGCTCGCCGAAGGTTTCTGCCTGCTGGATGCAGTCTCTACCAACAATGACGCAGGACTTACGGAATTGTGGCATGATCTGTCCAAAAATGGCTTCAGCATCCACGCAGTCGTCGATGTTGCATTGACTTCGGACGGTGCGCCGGTGTCGATGCTGTTACACGCGATGCCAATGCACTTTGGGCTCGATGAGGGAAGATTCCTTGTCACGCTGTGTTCAGGATTTCGCCCGGTTTCCTCTGGCCCTGACGAAGTTGCTCGAAGTCGCGCGGTCCTCAACACAGCTGTCGATTCGATTATTACCATTGATCACAATTGTCGCATCTGCTCCCACAATCCGGCAACCGAGCGCATGTTTGGTTATGCGACCAGGGAACTGCTAGGCAGCAATATCAGCCTACTCATGCCGGAACCGTATCGCAGTCAGCACGATTCGTACGTGTCTGATTACATCCAGACACGAAAGCCAACCATCATCGGCTCGGGGTGTAACCGGCGATGCGTGTTGTCAGCAGGTCAGGATGGTGCGGTGATATTGCTGGATGAGGCTTCGCTGCGGGTGAGCTTTGACTGTTTCGCTGGCGATGTGATCGTTGAGGAACGTGCGCCAGTGATCGCTTTGGTGAGCCGCT
>CAMAVB010000135.1 GCA_945861465.1 Candidatus Kuenenia stuttgartensis | reverse complement strand
ACCTGGGCAAGCCAGAGTGGAAAGCGGCGTGATGGGAATCGCGCCCCGATCTGGTTTCCAAATTTGGCTCCCACCTGGACGAGCCAGGGTGGAAAGCCACAATATGCAAAGCCGATGCATTATAGAATCCCCGCTGATAACACGGGCCGCTCAAATCCTGCATCTTGAAAACCGGGCAACAACCCCAGATTTTTAACAGCCCAGCGTAAGTCTCCTGATTTTTGCAGTGTCCACGCGGTCAATCAGGGGATCGACATCCCCCGCTCGCCAAAGAAATACATCAATTCCAACCGCTCGCACCATAGACAAAAACCAAAACTGGCTCCTGTCAGGGTCCGGAAATCTCTTTAATCCGATTGGAGCCTTACGTTGTCACTTCAAACCCAGCGTCAGCTCGTTCAAGTCCTGCGGGAGGATGTCGTGGCTGGTCAGGAAGGCTCGTTGCTCTGCATCCAACACAGGTGAGATGCCGACAAACTGCTTGTTCCAGTCGTGATACTTCGGCATCGCCGTGAGAAATCGTTCAACGTGCTGCTTGAAGTTGTTCACATCGGACATCAACTTCTTGGGTGAGCGTTTGCACGAACCGAATCGAATGGATTCGGTCGTTTCATTAAAGGCCACCAGATCGATCTCGGTGCCGGCCTTGTCCCAGAATCCCTGCACTCGATGGGTGATCGGGAAATCGCCAATCCCCTTGCGACTTCGCTCCTCGTAAAGTTGGCCAGCTAGTTTCTCCAGTGAACCACCTTCGACAATTTCGAGACGCTGATCGGCTTCCTCAATCAGTTCGTCGAGTGGTCGAAACGCGATCGCTGAAACGGGGTTGGCCAACGCCGCCAGCCATGAGCGGAGAAAATTGTCGGTGACGTAGTAGCGGCTTCGCTTCGCTTCTGGCCTGGCGAACACCGGCAACTTGCGCTCGATCAGCCCGAACCGCTCGATGAGAACCTTCAAGTAGCCGCCAACTTGTGTATCAGCAGTTCCGCTCACATCTCGAATCGCTTGAACCAGTTCCTTGTGCATTCGCCCCGGATTGCGGGCCACGAACTTCAAGACAACATCGTACCGGCCACGCAGTTCACGCAGAAACCAGTTCTCGGCTTCCGACCGCAGCGGCGATGAACTCTCAAAGAAGATGCGACGGAGCAGGGTCTTGCGTCCGGCAGCAAGCACGTCCTGCTCGTAGCAGTCGCGGTAAAACTTCGGCACGCCCTCGAAGAGGTTCCAAAGAAACAACAGTCGCTCCGGGTTCGGCTCAGCGTGATCCTGAAGGATGGACAGGATGGAGCCGATGTCGAGATGCGTGAGGTGAATGGTGTCAGTGACTCGGTTGAACAGCGGAGCCGTGCGATCTTCGAGTAAGGCCACCATCTCCGTATGAATCGAGCCAAGCACGATCAACCCGCCCCGAACCTGATCTGCCTTCGCCGCCAGACGATCCACGCTTGCCTGCAAGTACGAACAGAACTCTGCGTAGCCTTTACGATTGAAGTATTGGAACTCGTCAAGGATGAGGATGTACCCGCCCTCTGCCATCGCCTCCAGCAATTTCGCAAGTTGCAGTAGGTTGTTGGGGCGAGGGTGCCGGTCAGCTGGCACCTGGAAAGTTTCCAGGGCGTCGTTCACTGCGGAGAGCACACCGGCGGGCTCGGAGTCAGGTATTTGAACGTAAAACACGGGCTGCTTGCTGCCGAGTTCCTCCATCGCCTGCTGAATCAGCGTCGTCTTACCGATCCGGCGACGCCCAGTGACTTTGGCAAAGAACCAGCGTTTGCGGTCAAGCATTCGCTCCAAATCCGCGAGCTGCTCCCTTCGTCCATAGAATTTCCAGTCGGACATACCATTCCAGTGAGATAAAGCCGCTTTACCATATAGAGATAAAGCTACTTTATCTTACTAAAGTTTGGCACGCAAGCGATCAATTCTGAAGGCTTTGAGTCATTCTTAACCCTCGCACTCAGCAAGGGATGTTCTCTCAGACGCGACCCAGACCTGAAGGGGGTACTGCTGCGGCAAATCGATTTGTACGAGGCTGAAATTCGCCGTCTGGCTGACTTTCTTGCCTCCCGTGACCATCCACAATCAACGTTCAGATCACTCCACGGATCGGTTCGCCTTCTGTCGCCCGCAGCGGTCGTCCCGACCGATCCGGGAACATGGCTTCGTGACCGATGCCCAACAGATGCAGGATCGTTGCAGTGAGGTCCTGCGGCTGGACTCGACCGGAGATCGGAAATGAACCCGTCGAGTCACTTTCTCCGTGAACGTATCCGCCGCGGATTCCGGCACCTGCCATCACGAAGCTGAAGACGTTGCCCCAGTGATCACGTCCTCCGGCAGCATTGAAACGCGGTGTCCGGCCCATTTCGCCGATCGCCACAACCAACGTTTCATGCAGCAGGCCCCGTGCGTCGAGATCTTCAATCAGCGCCGTGAATCCCAGATCGAACTGTGGGCACAAGACATCTTTCATCCGAGGATTGTTCTGCGAATGCGTGTCCCATAGCGGATTACCCGCACTGAGGTCGCCCGGCTCACGAGGCCAGTTGACGAAGGCCATGCGGACTCCGGCTTCGATCAGCCGACGAGCGAGCAACACGGACTGTCCCCATTTTCCACGACCATAGCGATCGCGAGTCGTCGCGGATTCCTCATCCAGAGCAAACGCTCCACGCGCTGTTCCGGACAACAGCACCCCCATCGCTTCCTGAGTCTGTCGATCATATTCCTGCAGGTCCGTGGTCTCCAGCCGGTGCGCAGATTGATTGAATTGTTCCAGCAGTTTTCGGCGAGCTGCAAGCCGCGCGGATGGCACTTCGATGAGTGACGAAAAATCGTCGATCCGAAATCCGGGTTCCGACGGATCGCATCGAAAAACCTCGGGATCCCATCGATGCCCGAGGAAGCCACCGTTCTGACCTGGCAGAAAAACGTTGGGGTTGGCAATAATCGATTCGGGCAGAATCACGCTGCTGAAGGGCAGACTGTCGCTCGGCTTGAGCATCTTGATCACTGACCCCAGCGTCGGCCAGTCGTCAGGGTTGACGGAACGCATGTTCGGCCCAATGTATTTGTGCCCCGTATTAACCCAGTAGCCTCCCGATTCATGATTTGGATCATCCGTCGTCATCGATCGCACAATGGCGAGCTTATCCACGATCCCTGCCACGCGCGGCAGCAATTCACAGATCTGAACGCCGGGAACACTGGTCGCAATCGGATTGAAGACACCTCGAATCTCCACAGGCGCATTGGGCTTCGGGTCGAACGTCTCGTACTGCGACGGCCCTCCAGCCAGATACAGCCAGATCAGATTCTTCGCTTTGCCAAACTGAGAGCCCTGAGCGGTTTCCTTCGCCCGCAGCGGCTGGGTGGCCAACTGTGGCAGACTCAGACCGAGCGCAGCAATCCCGCCGCTCTGCAACAACGTGCGTCGATCGATCGTGCGTTTCCTGTAGAATGGTGCCTTCATCGAGTTCATCATCGACTTCGCTCTTCCAACCAGCAATCGTGATTCCACAACGCACGGCAGAATACCGAATCAGGTCCCTCATTGCTCGCAAACTTCACGCTTCTTTGATACCGAAGGATTTAATTCGGGAGTTGAGTGTGGTCGGTTTTACTCCCAGCAATGCCGCTGCCCCATTCGCTCCGTAGACCTTTCCGTGGCATTTCGACAGCGCGGCTCGGGTGTTGTTGGCTTCGAGCAATCTCAACTCTTCGTCGGTCAGAATGCGTTGAGGCGAGGAAGATTCTGCAAGCGCAGATGGCTGCTTTGAAGGCGTCGCCGGGAAATCGAATCGCAAGCGGCCGTCAGCGGCAACAATGCAGGCTCTTTCCAATGCGTGTTGCAGTTCGCGGACGTTTCCGGGCCAGGCATATTGCTGCAGCTCCTGCACGTTTGCCAGTGTCAGTCGTGGGTGCGGGCGTCCCAATTGTCGAGCAAATCGATTGAGAAAGTGTTCGGCCAACAAGGGGATGTCTTCGAGTCGTTTTCGCAGCGGCGGCAGTTCCATCGGAAACACGCTCAGGCGATAGAACAGATCCTGTCGAAAGCGTCCCGCCTCGGATTCAGCACGCAGGTTTCGATTGGTCGCGGCGATGATCCGAACGTCGATCCTGCGAGTTCGCTCTTCGCCGATCCGTTCAATTTCGCCCTCCTGAAGAACCCGCAGCAACTTCGCCTGCAGGTCCAGCGGGATCTCGCCAATCTCATCCAGGAACAACGTGCCGCCGTCGGCCAGTTCAAACCGACCGGCTCGATCACGCAGCGCGCCGGTGAACGCACCTTTGGCGTGTCCAAAGAACTCGCTTTCATAGAGTTCTCGAGGGATTGCAGCGCAGTTGACTTTGATCAATGGCCGTTCGGCCCGACGGCTGTGACGGTGGATTTCTCGCGCCACGACTTCTTTCCCCGTACCACTTTCTCCGAGGATCAACACCGCAGCGTTGGTTGGCGCGACGAGCTCGATCTGACGAGTCACCGCCTGCAGCGCCGGAGCCTGCCCAATCAAGTCGCCAAACGCCGCCGCCTGTTGGACTTCCTCACGAAGATATTCGTTTTCCTGTTCAAGCCGTTTCCTGAGCGATTCGATCTCTTCCAGTGCGCGAGCATTCGCGATTGCAGCGCCGAGATGATTGGCGATCATTCGCAGCCATTCGAAACACAAATCGCCCGGCCGCTCTCTCGCGAAAACTCCAAGGACACCCAGCACTTCGCCTCGATGCATCAACGGATGGCCGACGAATGATGTGATCTGCTCTGCCGCAATCCAGTCCGGGTTGGCAATCCAGGTGCGATCCTGTTCGACGCTTGTGACTTCCAGTGACTTTCCAGTGGCAGCAATCTGGCCGACCTTCCGAACGCCGATGGGAAAACGACGAAACGCTCCATCGAGTCGTTGCCAGTTCTCGTTGACGTCGATGAGCGAGCGACCGGAACTCGCCACGAGATGCAAGCAGCGTTCTCGGTTCGGACATTCGCTCGCAAAGCGGCAGCTTGAACAATCGTCCGGCAAAGGCGGCTGCGTCAGCCAAATGCGCACGAGCGCCACCGAGGACGCTTCCGACAATCGCTGACCCGTCAGCGGAAGAAGCTCCGTGAGTTGATGCAACTCCGCAAGTTCGAGCAGAAGCCGTTTCGGATCACCCACCAGTCCAGAGTTTTGGATTGCGTTTGTCATGCCGCCATTTTGACGAATTCTCGTGAACAATCAACGAAAAATCGTTTATCAACGATATCTCGTTGAAATATGGAGTGTCGAAAAATTGACTTAAGTCATTTTAGCATAACAGTTTGTGACAATTCGTTGTGTTTGGCACGGAAAGTGTTTTCTATCGAACCATCGCCCGCTGAACTGTCAGTTGGCAAAGAAGTTCACCGAAGATCGTCTCTTGAAAGTTCCTCAACATGTCACGCATTCATCAAATTGTTCCCGAGACCGCCACTGGCAAAGCCAAGGAGCTGCTCGCCACTGTGCAGCAGGCTTTCGGCATGGTCCCGAACACGGCCAGGGTCATGGCAAACTCGCCTGCGGTGCTCGACAGTTTTCTTGCCTTCAGCACTGCGATGGGCGGAGCCAGAATCGGCACGAAGCTGCATAATCAGTTGAAGCTCACGACCAGCGAAACGAATTCCTGCAGCTACTGCACGTCGATTTTGAGTGCCGTGGCACCTTCGGCGGGACTCACTGTCGAAGACGTGCTTGCCGGTCGCACCGGTCACTCCGAAGACCGTCACACGAAGGCGGCTCTGGGATTTGCCAACGACGTGCTGGAAAGTCGGGGCAAGGTCAGCGACAAGCAACTCGCCGCCGTGCGAGAAGCAGGATTTGGTGACGCCGAGATTGTGGAGATTGTCGCCAGCGTGGTGCTGGGTTGCTTCACGAACTTTCTCAACAACGTCGCCGACACCGATCTCGATATTCCAAAGGCCGAGCCACTGGCAGCTCGCTCGATTTCTTGACCTCGAATCGGTCAGCGACCCATGGCTCAAGTCTACTGAGGACCGACGCAGAAATAACTGTCGTCTTCCCGACGTGGTGATCCACGAACACGAACGCAGGTTTCACTGGCCCGCTCCCGGACCACGACCTGCGGACGATGCGGGAATTCTCGCCGTGCGGTGAAGGCCCACAGCCTGAAGTCGCCTGTCACTCCGTGGCGCGTCACTCCGTCGCCCGTCACCCCGTGGCGGGAAGACTCGCGTCGGAGACACGAGCCACGATGATGTGCGCGCGGTGCGATGATAAAACAGAGAAGAAGTCGAACATCCAGCAACTAAGGAAATTGTTCCATGCGTCAGTACTCCAGCGACATCGCCTTCACTCCCGCAGTGAAGGACATTCAGACGGACAAGGGCTCTCGACCCAGCTACGCCCGGATGGAATTGGGAGGCAGTTGGGAAACAACAGTAACCCCGGAACTTGAAGCGTTTATGTCCGACCTGGACATGTTCTATCTGGGGACGACGAACGCCGAAGGACAGCCCTACATCCAGTACCGTGGAGGTTCGCCCGGCTTCCTCAGGAAGGTCGATGAAAAGACATTGGGATTCGCCGACTTCGGTGGCAATCGACAGTACATCACGCTGGGAAACCTGTCGGAGAACCCCAAGGCGTTCATCTTCCTGATGGACTACGCACGTAGCCGACGCATCAAGCTCTGGGGCACAGCTCGTGTGGTGGAAAACGATCCGGCTTTGGTCGATCGCCTGCGCGACGCTTCCTACCCAGGCAAGGTTGAGCGATCCATCCTGTTCGAGATCGAAGCCTGGGACGTCAACTGCCCGCAGCACATCCACAAGCGATTCCCACAGAAGCAAGTCGCTCCCATCATTGAACAGCTTCAAGCGAAGATCGCAGAGCTTGAAACGAAGCTGATGGCTCTGGATTCAGATAGAAAAGTCTCTTGAGCGATCATGAGCCCGGACGCTCACAGTTCCGAGTGCGTCACGCATTGCCGCATGCTGGAATGGCAGATACCTTCAGAGAGATTGTATGCAGAGCCACCCACTCAATGCAGATGCGGTGGCTCCAGAAATGTAATCCCATACGCCAATAGAACACCGGCCGTCAGAGCCACGGTCAGACGGAGACGGTTGTGTGCATGGAACTCCATTTCCGGTAACAGATCGCTCAGCGCGATGCACAGGAACACGCCAGCAGAAAATGCAATGACCGCACACACCACTGTGTCCTGCATGCCACTGAACTGCCTGATTCCCAGCACAAACAACGCGGCACCAATGGGACACATTGTCGAGAAGATCAAATTCACGAGGAAACGCGATTGACTCTTCCAGCCGCTGCCTGCCATTAACGATGTAATTGAAACGGCATCGAGAGGCTTGTGGAGCATGATCGCCAAAAACGTGCCGAGACCGTAAAACACCATTCGCGAAGGATACTTGGCGTCGGCCTCAACGCTCGCGGCCAGTGCAATTCCGTCGATGAGAGTGTGCAACGACAGGCCAATCGCGATTCCGATCCAGCTCAACTGATGCGCATGGTGACAATACGGCTGTCCAATCACGGGCAGCGCGGTCGCACGCGAATTACGATCATGGTCGTGGTCATGGTCGTGAGTATCATGACCGGCACACGGATCTTCCTGTGCCGTTGAAATCTCGAGGGGGCCGTGGTGATGAAAATGAAAACAGCGAATCAGCAGGAACATCGTGAGGATGCCTGCCATCATCCACCAGGCGGAATCGTCGATCGAATTGTTTCCATGGACCGAATGCGGCAGCAGATGAAAAACGGCGATTCCCAGCATCAGGCCGCCGACGAAACTGATCGTCGTCTGCATCCGGGTATGGGTGAGTCGAAAAATCGTCGGCAACCAGCCTCCCCCAACCGACGCCACCATAATTGCTGCACAATAGCCGGTCAGTACAATCAGCGACTTTGATCGATCGACTTCAACCGTAATTTCGACATCAGTCTGGAATAACGACGCTGCGTCAGTCGGAAAAGTCTCCGGCGGGACTTCTTCGTCGGCACCCCGGGACGGAGAACCTCCGGCGATCAGCAAAGCAACGACTGCAACTGCAACTTGAAACGACATGGGAGACCAATAACAATCAGGTTCAGTGGATGAGGCCAGAATGCAAACGATAGAGTGAATCGCCTCCACTTTCGAACGCAACCATGCGGCAAGTTCGAGATTGCCGAAACGTGCCAACAAAAGCCGCATTTTCCCCCATAATCACTGTTGCGAAGCGACTGCACAGGAGGCGACGTCGCTCCGCCGACTCGCATTCCTGTCAGCGGTGATACCAGTAAGGCGAGCGGCAGAAATGAATTTACCGGTACGACGGACTTCCAGTCCGTCGCATGGTGCTACTCGACGGACTGGAAGTCCGTCGTACAAATTGCGAATGGTAAGTTCTATCCTGCCGCTCGCCTAACGACGCCACCTGACTTACGAAATCCGCGCGGATGAATCGCGGAAGAACAGATGGCAGGAAAATGAAGGACAGGAAAATCAGGCACTGACGGGCCCTCAATCAACGAACAGAAATTCATTGCTGTTGAGCAACAATCTGCAAAGTGCAGGGAGGCCGTTGGTCCTCGTGAATTCGCCGAAATCGTGGAGTTCGTCACGCGCGGGATTGCGGAGCCAGACCAGTCGAACGGCTTGTATCACCTGGGATTCAAGCGAGTCGTTTTCTCCCTGAATCTTTAAAGCCATGCGTTCCGCGTGGTGCAATACAAAGTCATTGTTGTACAGCGTCAGCGCCTGGAGTGACGATGCGGAGAAGCTGCGGGTGGGTGAGAGCAGCCCGAGGTCGGGGAAGTCGAGTGCTTCCATAAACGGATCGGCAATGCCACGCCAGACGTAGCGATAAATGCTGCGACGGGAGGCTCCAGGAGTGTTCAAATCGAACGCCGTGTAGTCCAGGGCGGGAGTTGACTGTGGCCCTTTGCTTTGCTTGAAATGCTGAACGCCGGGACCTCCCATGGTCAGGTCGAGCGATCCGGAGACGGCCAGCGTGAAGTCGCGATAGGAATCGGCGTCCAGACGATGTCGGTTCTGCCGCCAGAGCATACGATTATCGGCGTCGATTTCCGCGCCGTCGTCCCGGTGCAGCGATGACTGTTGATATGTCGCACTGGTGACGATCAGTCGATGCAGTTGTTTCAATGATCCGTGTGCGTCGTCACGAAACCAGACGGCCAGCCAGTTCAACAATTCCACGTGTGACGGCACACCGCCCATGCGACCAAAGTCACTGGGCGTGTCACACAATCCTCGTCCAAAATGATACTGCCAGACGCGATTCACAACGCTCCGCCAGGTCAATACGTTTTCAGGGTGTACTAACCAGTTTGCCAGTGCTGCGCGGCGCGAGGCTTCGTGCTGCGGATCATGGATGCTGAAGCGTGCAGGTTCATGTGTCAAAGCTGACAACGCACCGGGCATCACGACGTCCCGCGGTTTGTCGAAGTCGCCTCGCTGCAGGATATGCACAACTTTAGGTTCCGCCAGGGCCTGCGCCTGCATGGCACCATTGCCTGTGGGAATGATCACTGATGGCCCCGCGGCGTACACTTTTGCGGGCGGTGTCAGTTTCTTGAGGCCTGATTCTGCCGCTGCCCGCAGCGCCGTGGCCGCCAGCAGCAGTTGCTGTTCAGATGTGCGTTCGAGGGCAGGCGTGCGCAGGGCATGTTCAACTTCTTCCGGCAGGGCGCTCGCCTGAGCAGCCTCAGCGGATGTCGCTGAGAGACTAAAGGCACCAATGAGATGCGATCGCCCATGGAGTTGTTGCAGCGTGATGACCAACCGACTGCCGGGCGCGAGCGTTAACGGTTCAGTGAGTTCGAAAACGGCATGATGCTTTTCCCCGACCGCAGGATGAACGCCCCAGGCCGTTTCCGGGTCGCCATCGATAGCGCGTGCGATTCCCCAATCGACCTGATTGAAATCTGCGGTCGCTCGTTTGAACGCCGCAGTTGTTCCCTGATCAACACCGGGGGCGAAAACCTGGAGTTGAATCTCCGATAAATGCAGATTCCCGTTACTGCATCGCCCCGGTCCGTTCGACGGCAAGGATTCGTGCGGAAACACGTCGAGCCGCAAGGCGCTGATCCTCTCAGGAATCGTAGCGACCTTGACCACATAAGTATCCTTTTCCGGCAGCGTTCCACTTGCGAGGATCACGTTGTCCGGGGTGAGCGTCAGAGATGCCCCTTCGGTTGACTCAAATGTTTCCAGCGCCAGCGGTCTCCATGATGCTGCATTGCTTCGTTCTGTCACCCACGAGGCGATCAATTCTGCATTCACGGGATCAAGCAGCACTGCCTCGTCGCGTCGTTCGGCAGATACAATTAAAGACTGCAGCCGATGCCGTTCGCGTCCAACGTCCGGATCGCTGTCATAAGGGATGTCACCTTTCAGCACACCGGCAAAGACAGCCTGCAGCGCGTAATAATCCTCCTGCGTGATCGGGTCAAACTTGTGCGCGTGACAACGAGCGCAGTTAGCAGTGGTGCTGGTGAACGCCGACATCGTCTGAGCTACCAGATCGTCACGATCAAGATAACTGAACGTGACCGGTGCGGTGCTGAAGGTACTCAGGTCGAACGTACCGGCACCCAGGAATCCCAGCGCCGGAGTCAACCCGGTTTCGTCTGGAGAGAAGACATCTGTCGCCAGTTGATCACGGATGAATCGCGTCCACGATATGTCGCGGTTGAATGCATCAATGACGTAATCCCGAAATGGCCAGGCGTTGTCGCGGCCAACGTCGTGTTCGTAGCCATGCGAATCGGCAAAGTGGATCGTGTCCAGCCAGTGTCGAGCCCAACGTTCGCCGTAGCGTGGCGAAGCCAGCAACCGATCGACAGTTTTTTCATATGCGAGCGGGTCCAGATCATCCACAAATGCATCGGCCTCCTGGGGTGTGGGAGCCAGGCCCGTCAGATCGTAGTAGACGCGGCGGATCAGTGTTCGTCGATCAGTTGCGGGTGACGGCGTCAGTCCAGCCTGCTGCAATCGACTTTGAATAAACGCATCCACCGGATGCCGCGAATCATCACCGGGTACTGCAGATTGCGTCAGTGGTTTCAACGACCACCAGTCCAATGCCTGAGCATCAAACACACCGATCGGAATCGTCTGACGGTGGTCAAAGGCTCCTGCCCTGACCCATTGCGTCAGCGTGGCGATTTCATCATCCGGCAACTTTTCTTCCGGCATCTGGAGATCCGGATCGACGTGCCGAATGGCTCGAATCAGCAGACTGCTGTCAACATCGCCGGGCACAATCGCAGCACCGCGACTGCCGCCCGATTCCCAACCGCTCCGCCAATCCAGCGCGAGCCCGCCTTCCATCAATTCAGCGGCGTGAGAATGACAGGCGAAGCATCGCTTGCGCAGGACAGGTTCGACTACTTCTCGAAACTGAGCCTCATGATCCTCGACGCCCGCATTAGCGGGGCCAGTCAGACCGCAACAAAGCAGCAACGTGCCGATGATCGCTCGGAGAATCATGGTGACTATTCCGGAACTGCGGCCTTGGACTTTGATTTCTCGTCCGGGTTCCGCAAATGCCATGCGACGAGCCAATCTTCGGACTTTCGTTCAAACCCGTATTCCGCCACCATCCGTTTTTCCATGTCAGCAAAATGTCCTGCGCCGTAAAAAATTCCGACCTTTTGATTGCCCTTTTTCAACTCGCGAACCATAACTTCGAAACACTTCTTATTGCGTTCTGTGATGATGGTGGATGAGCCGTCAAAGCCTGCGAATGCGTCACCTTCACCGGCCTTTGCCAACTGCACAGCGGCGATCCGTCGAACCCGATACAGTCGATCTGACGCCAGCATCGACAACATCATGTCCAGATTCATCGCCAGCGGATTATGTTCCTGCTGACTTGAAACCGACTTACTCATTTCCTTCAGGAACATCCCGGAAAACGATTCGCCGCGTGCTGCCATCGACGCTTCAAATTCTTCCGCTGTCATATCGGCGTGGACAAAATTCGCCGCACTGTAATCCACGCCCGTGAGTTGAAACTCCATTCCAAGAGCATCCTTCATTCCGAGCTGCAACACTGAGATCGCGGCCAGGCCGACCTTGGCTTCTGTCCATTCGACTTCATCATCCAGACCCTTGCGGCGCGAACCATCTCCACCGCCGGGTCGCATGTCGCGCTTGACTGCGTCTTCCGGCATCACGGCTTCAAACAGCAGTACGTCATATGATTCAAAGAGTTTGTTTAACTGCTGGTAATAGTCCGGTTCGCCAAGGTGGATTGCACCAATCAGATCAACAGTTGCGTCCGGAAACTTCTTTGAATCCGCAAAATGAATGACCGACGTTTCAAGTGCCACCGCCAGTTTGCGCTCATTCTTTCGAATTCGGACGTATTCCAGTTCGGGTATTTCGCCTGGCTTCTCATCCGCTTGCTGTTCATCGACCACAACGGCCTTGTTTACTGCGCCGGCTTTCGGGGTTGCACCGACTTCATCGGCAGTCAATTGCGACGCCAGGAGTCCCGCCACGCTTCCTGCCAGTAGTAAAATCAGGGCGAACGGAAACCATTGCCTCGGAGGGCTGCAGCAAACATCGGAATCCGCCGGATCGTGCATTGGCAGTAATGGTGAATTCATATTTTGGACTCATTTCGGAGGATCGAACAGGCGAGTGACGAGTCTACAACTCGCCAAAGTTACCAAACGACTCGTCATAGGCTGGCTGGAGCAGAGGCGTTGGTTTGCCGGATGCAGGCTGAATCCTGCGGTGCAGTATTGTACCAAGCGAAATCAGGTTTGCGAAGAATAACCTCGAATTCCTGCACGGCTAGTGCCCCCTGCTCCTTGTTTTCCCGCCATTGGAGGCTGCGTCGGTGGAAGAATGAATGATCGGTTCCGTTCTAGCCGACAAGGCGCCGCTCCCCGAACACAAGGTCGATGTAGGCGGTACAAACAAGGAACTAGTCTATCGAAAAATGGTCTCATCAAATGTCTTCGTCGCAAGAACAATGTTTGCCCGCAACAAAGTGAAGCTGCGATTCGGATTCTCCAAAAGTTCCGGAATTATTAATTGGCACGACAACGTGTGTCGTGGTGAGATGAGTAGACTTCACTCGAATACTTAATGAGTCACATATGGAACACCCTGATGGAGCCATCAACCCGACCACCGCTGCGTCGGTTTCTAGCGATCGAACGATCCGTTCGAAGCGGAGCGTATCCGAATTCTGAATCGCTGGCGGAAGAACTGGAAGTGGATTCAAGAACGGTGCAGCGTGATATCGCGTTTTTGAAGGACCAGCTCGGAGCACCGCTGGAATTCTGCCGGAAACGCAACGGCTACCACTTGAGCGATCTCTCATGGACGCTGCCCGCGTTTCAACTCACCGAAGGCGAACTTGTCAGTGTTTTCCTGGCGGAACGGCTCATGAGGCAATATCGCGGCACGCCGTTTGAAACCGATTTGGCACGAGCATTTGATCGAATCACTCGCATGCTGCCCGAAGAAATCACAGTCAGCCTGGCTGCAGCTGCAGAGACACTGTCCGTGACGCCGTGCGTTTTGACAACGCAGGATGTGGAAACATTTCATAGCCTGACAAATGCGATTCAGCAGTCGCGCCAACTGCGGCTGCTGTATTGGTCTGCGTCACAGAATCGTGAAACCGATCGCATTGTTGATCCGCTGCATTTGTCTCTGGTGGACAACGACTGGTATTTGATCGCCCACTGTCATACTCGGCAGGAAGTCCGAATGTTCTCCACCGTGCGGATTCGGGGTGCTAAACCGACCGGCCAAAAATTCGAGCGACCGAATGATTTTGACATCACGAAGTATCTGGGGAATAGCTTTCGAGCAGTCCGTGGCGACGGAGACCAAACGTGGCACGTACGCCTGAGATTCGGCCCCGAGATGTCTGGCCGCATTAGCGAAAAAGTCTGGCACCACACACAACAACTGGAACCTCAACCCGACGGCAGCGTGATCATGCAACTGCAAGTCAGCAGCCTCATCGAAATCCGCCGCTGGGTCCTCTACTGGGGCGCGGATTGTCAGGTGCTGGAGCCGGAGGAATTGAAACGCCTTGTTTCGGCGGCCGCTCGTGAGATATTGGCGCACGACTTTCCAGCTTCCCCGTTACCTGCAAACGGAAACTGATCCGAACGAACAGGAGATCCCAATGAATGCCGATGTCTGTACTACCTCAATGATCGAACACTGCATCGTAGGTTTCGAAGTCTCTCAGGCCGTGAATCTTGAAGACGCACGGCGGCTGCGAGGGGCGATCTCGAATGTGATGCAGCGGCCGGAATTTCACAATCATCTCGGGCAGAAACTGAGTTATGGGGAACCGTTGATTCGTTATGTCACGTCGTCGGGACGATTAAACGCCGTTGGGATTTGCAATGGAGCAATGCTGTTGAAGGAGTTACCTCGCTTTCAATCGCTGCGGCTTGGGCGAACCGACGTGGATGTACATCGCCAAACAGCCACGCCTTCTCGTGTCGAAGTTGGTGCGGTTGAAAAGAGCATTCGATACCGATTTGTTAGCCCGACTTCCCCAGTTCGATTAAAAAAGACAATGTTTTCGTGGGTTTCGTGGCAAAAGTTTCCACTACAATTTCTTTTGGATTATTTTTGAAGGCAGTTTGAGGTCAAGTTTCTCCAGCAGGATTTGTTGGTGGTCAGTGGGCCTGGAAATGCAGCGGGTGCGGATCTCCGGGCCGGAGCGAGTCGGGAGCACGACGTCCATGGAGCGGATGTCTGAGAGTTCGGAAAGCACTCGGCGTGGTTCGCTGCCCAGCCCTGCTTTGTCACAGAGTTGACCAAGCGTTTTCCACAGCACGTATGCCAGGAAGCACACGAAGATGTGAGCCAGAACTCGTTCTTCTTTCGTGTGCCAGATTGGGCGAATTGATAAGTCGCTCTTGTGGATCCGAAATGCGGCCTCAGCTTCGGTCAATTGAATGTACGCTTTCCAAAGTTCTTCGTCTGACCAGTCGGCGATGTTGGTTCGAAGCAGGTAGCACCCGGCGCTCAGCGTCGTCCAGTCGCGCGTGGCTTCGACCTTTGACCATTCGATGCGAGCGCCTTCGTCTTCGGTCGTCGTCACCTTCACTGAAAACAGTTTCGCGGCGCGAGAATTCTTGCCGAGCATTCTTCCAATTTCACGCTCCACCTTCATCGCATCGCGTTTCTGTTTTTCGCAGCGAGCCTTCATCTTTGTCAGCGCTGCTTCGATCTTCTTTTCGAAACGCTGCGTGATGCCTTCTTCCTTCTTTGATCGTTCACGACTGCGACACAGAATGAATCGCTCCGGAGACGAATCACTTTCTGATGTGGATGCTTCATCATCGTCGTCTGACTTCGGCCACGGCACAATCTTCACTTCGAGTCCATCACGGATGCTGTGCCAGTCCTCTTTCAGAATCTCCTGTTCGAACTTTTTCAGCATCGACTTTGGTGTTCCGACGATGTAGCGTCGGCCGCCTTCACGAAGAAATTCGATGTTGTCTTCACTGACCATTCCGCGATCCATCACCCAGATGCGATTGCTCTTTCCGTAGCGGCGTTCCATGATCTCGACGATGTGTTCAACCGTCGTCACATCCGCCGTGTTTCCTGCGAAAACTTCGTATCCAAGTGGCATCCCACAGCGTGAAACCACGAGCCCGATGCACACCTGTTTGCAGTCGCTGCGCTGATCTCGCGAGTAGCCTCGCTGTGCCAGCGGGAAGTCTGCGGCACCTTCGAAGTACGTACTTGTCACATCGTACAGCAGCAGGTCATATTCCAGTTCAAACAGTCCGCCAAGCCGGCTTTTCAAATGGACTTCAAGTGCTTCCTTTAGCGGCAGCAGTTGATCGAGTCCACGATACAGGCGGTTGTCATCGACTGATGCTTCTGGAACGCCGAGCAGATCGGACAGCGCCGTTTTCGCAAACCATTGTTCGGCGATGTGAAGCTCACTCGAGGGGTTGAGCAGTCGCGCAATGATCAGAATGAGCGACGTGACATCCCATGGCACATGTTCGCGTCCTTCCGGAATCTCTTTGTCCAGAAAAGTGTCGAGCTGCAGCGTTCGAATGAGATGCAGCGCCAACCACGGTCCGCCAAACTGCCGCAGGTTCTCGACTCGCACGCCACCGGCATTGACCTCCACCCAGCGTGGTTCAGTGGCAGCAACATCATCATCAAATACAAACCGCATTTGCCGCCCGAGTGGCTGCATTCGTTCAGCTGCAGAGACTGGTTCGATCGACTTCCGAGCGACATCAGCTGCCTGCTGAACACCGAGTCGTCCGGCTTCGTCAAGCTTCCCCAGCCAGGCGACTACTCGCTGCCGCGGCCCGGTGGCAGTGCGATGCGATTCCACCAGCGCCCAGTAAGCGTGACGCTTTCCATTTTTCGTTCTGTAGCATTGGCGAATAAACATGCCCGCGAATGCTAACGCCCTTCGGGCCGGGGCCAAGATATCTGGTCGTCACTACATCACGTTTCCGATTCCAAAACACTGGAGTCTTGAAAAATCAACTTCAAAAACACGGCAAACAATTTTCCTGCCGTCTCGGATTTCGACACTTCTGGGGAAGTCGGGCTAAACAAAGAGGGCAAGGGCTTGTTCACCATTCGCAGCGCTGCACTGCGTTACGCTTGCTCAGGTTCGCAGCCCCTGCACCCTTGACGGCGTCGGGCATCGAGCCACGACGCCGTCATCTGAGGCAAACGAACTGATGCTCAACTTGATGGCAGACTGAATCGAATCTGATTCGCTACCTCAGAAAGCTGCGTCCCCCCGTTGATTGCAACCTGCGGGAGCTTCGCGATTCAATTGAAAAATATCTGACGTCCCGATGAAAATTCCGCTTGATCCCTGACTGAATTCTGTTCTAATTCTGCTGTTGGAACGGAAGTTCAATTGCTCAGTATGGTCTACCCTGATGAGCGTTGTTTTTTCGGTTCGACGGTTTATCTCTTTTCCCATTCTCTTTATGAGATACTGGTTCAGGAGCTACGTTCGGCTGATTCGTTGGCTGAATGAGCCTCGAAAAAAACAACCCTACCGTCATGGGATAGGGTTGGAACTGTCCATGCTTGGATTGTTCATTCTGATCGGGATTGGGCACGTAGTGCTTTTTCTCCGAGGGTGAGGAAAGAATGCCAGACACCTGCCTGACTTGTCAAGCAGATCGTTCGGAGGCTGGGAGTACTCGTCAGCGACACTTTCAAAGTGTACCAGACGACTTCACCGGCTGATTCTGCAGTTCCTTCCGGAACTGACTCTCGATGAGGAGCGACATTCCGTCGCTCTTCTCTTCTTAATTATAGGCACCGGCTTCCAATGCGCCGTGTCTGAGAGTCTTTATCCTTTGGAAAGTGTCTTCCCGTGATCCTGCAGGAACGCGATATCGAGGTACTGTCGTACCTTGCCCGCTATTTCATACTCACTGCCGCACAGATCCGTGAACTTTGTTTTCCGGACGACACGACAGGGCGAGTCACGCGCCGCCGCCTGAATAAAATGGTACACGATGGCTTCGCTCGACGACGCCAGATGCAGGTTGTGAATCCATTGACCGGTGCGGCCAGTCCGGTTTATCACCTAACCGCTGACGGTCGCACGTTTCTGGCGGCTCATTTCGATGATGACCTACTGCTGCAAAAGCCCGTCGAACCATCACAGCCGCAGCACTTGTTTCACTATGCCGCCGTCTCTGAAACGCACCGCCTGTTTGATCGTGCTGTGGCGGCAGCGGGCGGCGAAGTACAACTGAAGCGCTGGGTCAATGAAGACGAGATCGTTAACCCAGAGGAACCGGACAAGAAGAGTCGCCATCTGTTGCGGACGGCGTTCGAGGGTGATCGCAATCTGGTTTGTCTTCCAGACGGGGCTCTTGTTCTACAGTACAAAGATCAAAAGGCTGTGTTATATCTGGAGCAGGATCGCGACACCTATTTTCACGATCGAGTCGCCGCTCGTAAAAGTCCTGGCTACAAGGAACTGCTACTGCGTACTGGCCACAAGAAACATTTTCCGGAAACAACGCTGCCGTTTTTCTACGTTTTGTTTGTTGCTCCAAATACCAAACGGCGAGATCAATTGCGACTGGCGTTTAAGAAGAAGAACGATGGCCATGACGCAAAGAAGGTCTATCGATTCCTCGCGTTCGATGAAGCCAGCGAAGCGAATCTGTTCTTTGATCCACTGTGCGTTTGTTGCCATCACGATAACCGAGTCCCCATTGTTCAACGAAGCTGATTTGCAATGAGCGGAGTTGACGTCCCTCTGCCACACATCATGCAGACTGCTGGTTCGAAGATCGGTCAGGGCCGATCGCAGATTCAGCAGTCGCGTGTGGATTTCTATATTTCATCCCCCATCCTCTTTATGAAAAACTCAAGCAAGGAATCTTCAGGTTCCAACAAACCAGTACAGCGTCTGTCTCTTCGCGGTATCTCTGCCAGTATCTTTGAAAACACTACCGACAAGGGAGTGGCATTTCACAAGGTCAGCATTACTCGCACGTATCGGGAAGCAGACGGCGAATTCAAGACGACAAACAATTTCTCCCGCGATGATCTTCCACTTGTGGCTGAACTTTCGCGGCAGGCATGGTTGTCAATTATGAAACTTGAATCAGATCAATCGTCCGGCAAGGATGACTAATCTGAATTCGGAGGACCTCCCTGAAGGTCCTCTCAAAAAAATGCTGTTCATTGAATGAATAGCCACCGGGCGTATTGACTCGCGGTGCCTGCAAGGCATTCCACGTCATGTCACCGGCGTTCTTGGTCGCACCCGTTGTGACTCATCTCTGCATCGAGCTTGCTTCCGCTCGCTGCTCTCACGCAAATATCCGTCCGCACGTTCATCGTCAAGTTGATGGTTGTGCAGGCTCGGTTCTTGATACACCAGACGGTTCGATTCGTTCTCGCTCAGTTGCGGCTGAGTGCCTGCGTTCGATTCGTCTGGTTTGTGCTGCTCTTCATTGAGCAGTGTTTCGTTTCTTTCCCCTCTCTTTTTATGGCGACACGTTCATTCATTGCCCTTCAGAAACCAAACGGCTCTCTGGAGGGTGTCTATTGTCATTGGGATGGCCATCTCCATGGCAACGGTCAGATACTGTTCAATCACTACCGCGATCCTGAAAAGATCGCATACCTGCTGTCGTTCGGCGACATTTCGAGCCTGGGTTTGGAAATTGGCGATGCACACGATTTCCTTGATCGGGACGATTTATCCTCAACGACGTTCTACGGGCGTGATGGAGATGAAACTCAGTTCAATTCTCGAAGGTTTCGAAAACGCAAAACGATGCTGAAGCACGCTGCAGCATTGGGTTGTGAGTTTGTGTATCTGTATCAGCCTGATGGATGGTGGTACGCGGAACGTGGACCACAGTTCTTTGCAGTAGATAGTGGCGACGAATTCTCGGAGTTCGCTCCGTTGGAAATCGCTGTCGCAGTTTGACACACGTTCATCGAATTGTTCAGCAGCCGCAACTGCTGACATTCGGTGACCCTGAACCGGGAGGATCAGCAAGTGACGCCTATTGGCGTTCCCTGTTGCTTCACCGGCGACACTTTCGGTCACATTGTGATCGACTCTCCGAGATACCTTTTCCAGGTGTCTCCATCTCCTTTGATCAATGCGGCTTCGTTGTGAAGCTGCTTCAGTTTTGAGATGTCTCTATGGAGAGTTTCGATGAAAGTTCTGTTGACCGCCTGGCACGAATCAGCCACGTGCCGCTGGTGTGAAAAGACACGTCCTTGTGTGACGACGTCATTCTCTGATGGCTTCCTCAAGGAAGCTCCGATGTGCTGGAAGTGCCTCGAAACCAGTGTTCGCGTACGACAGCGAACGGAGGAAGAGCCTGCTACGCCTCCATCTGAGCAGCGCAAAGCTCCATAACGATCTGCGTGCGCTTAGCCCGACTTCCCCAGTTCGATTAAAAAAGACAATGTTTTCGTGGGTTTCGTGGCAAAAGTTTCCACTACAATTTCTTTTGGATTATTTTTGAAGGCAGTTTGAGGTCAAGTTTCTCCAGCAGGATTTGTTGGTGGTCAGTGGGCC
>CAMAVB010000134.1 GCA_945861465.1 Candidatus Kuenenia stuttgartensis | reverse complement strand
CACGGCCTTGCTGCGATGAACTGATCAAGTCCGATGTTCCGCATCGTGCCGAGCACAGCCGCGACGATTCCATGCGGCAGGCTGCGTTGAATGGTCATCGTGCCACCATTGCCGACGAGCGGTTGTCCCGTGGCCAGCCGATCTTTGATAACGGCGAGCAGATCGTCCGGCAGATCGGAGGTGTTGGCGACGGTCTCATGCTTGACCTTGCCATCTTCACGAAACGTCCGGCGGAGGTACGTCGAAACGTGGACCTTGCCTTTGTATTTTTTTTTGATTTCCGCCACATGCACGCGGCGTTTGTCTGGCGTGCTCATGACGGATTTGTAGCGGCAGGAAAAACAATGTCCAGGAAAATCTGGATATCGACTGGCTACACATGGAATTTGATAACAGGAGTTTTTTGACAAAACCCCAGTCTTCTACCGCTCGAAGCTCAATTTGGGGCCGTTCAAGTTCGGTTTAACCGCGTGGGCAACGCCCCGCGATTTGTATTTCAAATTTCAAATCTCAAATTTCAAATCTCAAATTTCAAATAGAA
Organism: Candidatus Kuenenia stuttgartensis; assembly: GCA_945861465.1. GTDB lineage: Bacteria > Planctomycetota > Planctomycetia > Planctomycetales > Planctomycetaceae > SXXK01. Next base: position 19,657 of record CAMAVB010000134.1, on the reverse strand, counting down.
CAATCGCGGCCCAGGCAAGCGCCATTTCGCTTACGGCAGCAGGCCACGTTCGCGGAGTTCCTGGATATTGCCAGGAGCACTTGAAAGAATTCTCTCCGAGGCGTATCGAAATACTGCGAACCCAGCGAGTGCATCGGGGGCGGAGAGGATTGCGACGCGGTCTTCTTCTTCCGCGTCCAGTTGACGATTCAATCGTGTGACGGCTTCTTCGACGGTGTCGGTGACAATTTTTTCCGGCCCGGATTCGTTACTCAGCTTCAGATTAGAAAACGCAGCCGTGCGGGACATCAGGAATTCAATCAGCCCGGTCTGTTCATGTTCTTCGAAGAAATTACGCAACTCCGGGTGCATCGTGTCCGGAGTAATGATGCGTGCTCGGGACACAATGACGGTGCCGCGACGAACTTTGACCATCGTCGCGCTACCGGTCGCACTTTTGCCGGAAGACGATGTCACCAGATAATACGGCAGATCAGAATCCCCAAAAGTGAACAATCCTAACTCGACTGCACGCTCAATTCGCACGGCGTTCCAGGTGGATCGGAATCGCTGAAACTGTTCAAACTCATCGAACATCGAAATATCGGCCTTTCTATGAGATCCCTGCTTTCTCGCCACTCCGGACAACCGTACAATTTGGTGAATGTTCGCGTGTAAAGTCGTAAAGTCAAACTTCCGGCGAAATTATCCCTGTGTCGGCGAGCCGCTCCGTCGCCTCGCATCAGAAACGGCACCGAAGCCAGTCATACCGCATAGTCAAGTTCCGCGGGTCTGCGCAGCTCCGTTGCAACCGCCTTCTCGTAACACGCCGGGCACATCCCGTGCGAAATGCGAGCCTCGATGCGCTCAGTGAGATACGCTTCCAGCGTATGCCAACAATTCTTGTCATCCCGAATCTTCTTGCACCACGCGCACATCGGGATCAATCCACGCAGCGTCTTGACCTCCGCCAACCATCTCTTCTGCGCGGTATCCAGTCATTTCTGCGTCGCTCCTAAGACGTTGACCCCATGCCCAATCGCTGTCAATGAAACGAATACCAATCGTGCGCACTGCAAGTGATCTTCAGAGAGATTCTAAACGCCAGCACAATCCCGATCGGTCCGGACTGCTCGATTCTATCGCTTCACCAACTTCTTCAACGCAAACTCAATCGCATTCATTAACGCTGTGATATCGTCCACGGTGTTGTAAGCCGCAAGACTGACGCGCGTCGTGGCGGAAACACCGAGGTAGGTATGGAGTGGCATCGTACAATGATGGCCATGCCGGGCAAAAACGCCGTGCTGGTCGAGAATTGCAGCCAGATCTTCCGGATGGATGCCGTCAATTCGAAACGTGATGATGCCTCCGCGATGAGCCGCATCAGGTCCAAAGATCGTGATTCCAGGAACGGTTTGCAGTCGCTCTATCGTCTCCTTCGTCAGTTTTTGTTCGTGCTGATGAATGGACGCAAACCCGGTCTGCTGCACCCATTCCACTGCCGTCCCAAGTGCGATGGCCTGCACAATCGGCATTGTGCCCGCTTCAAATCTCGCCGGAGCTGCCGACCATGAAGATTTTTCAATGTGGACTTCAGAAATCATGTGACCACCAAAGATGATCGGGTCCATTTCCTCGAGGCGTTCAGGTTTTCCATACAGGATGCCCACCCCGGTGGGACCGTACAGTTTGTGGCCACTGAACGCCAGAAAGTCCACATCGTCAGCGATGACATCCGTTGGCAGATGCGGGACGCTCTGTGCCCCGTCCACGACGACACAGGTGCCCACCTCGCGGGCTCGACGTACCAATTCACGAATCGGGTTGATTGTCCCCAGCATGTTCGACATGCCAGTGATCGCCAGCACGCGCGTGCGTCTGGTCAACACAGAGTCCAGTTGATCCATGTCCAGGCGACCGTCGGACGTCAGGGGAATCAGTTTTAACGTCGCGCCTCGTTCTTTTGCCAACTGTTGCCACGGAACAAAGTTCGCATGGTGTTCCATTACGGATGTCAGGATTTCGTCGCCGGGTTGGACGTGTCTGCGTCCCCATCCGGAGGCAATCATGTTCAGTCCGATCGTCGTGCCGGGCGTAAAGACAATACTATCGACTGATGGTGCGTTCAGGAACTTCGCGATCGTCGTGCGAGCCCCTTCGAATTCTTCATCGATTCTCTGGCCGAACTGATACGTGCCACGGTGCGCATTGGCAAAATACTGCTCTTCAACTTCGCGTTCTTTGTCGATCACGCTTTGCGGTTTTTGAGCCGACGCGCCGCTGTCCAGAAAAATCGGTCGCGAACCGCCGGGAAGCGTCTGACAGAGCACCGGAAACTGTCGCCGAATGTCCTCGGCATTCAGGACCGCGACATCTTTCGCATCGAGTTGAGGTTGTCCGCCGGGCGTGCCGGGCAGCATTCGTTCCCGAGCCGAGCGCGTCTCGCCGATCACGCGATTCACGGCGTCGGGTTCACTCCCGCCGCTTTGCACAAGATGCATGCGAGCCAATTTCGAGACTCGATCCACCATGCCTCGCAGTCCGTTGCGCCGCTGTGGCGTAATGTGCTGCTGCAGGTTGAGTCGATGGAAGACAGCATCAATGTCGTATTCCAGTATCTCACGGGCTGTTTTGCCATTGTAAGATGCCTCCAGAATTGCAATCAGCCCACGGACAATATTCGAATCGCTGTCAGCAACAATCGTGAATCTGGCCGAATCGTCAGCACCATCAATGTCAGTGATCAACCATACCTGGCTCTGGCAGCCGTGCACTTTATTTTCATCTGTCCGTGCAACGACCGGAAGTTCCGGTAATTCATCGCCCAGTTCAAGCAGATACAACGATTGGTCCTGCCGATCCAGGTCAGCGAATTCTTCAAAGATTTCTTCAAGTGTCAGCAGCATTGGACGTTCGACGCAACAAAGTTTGAGTCAGGGCTTCACAGGATTTCCAGGAGCGGTCCTGACGGTGACTTGATCAATTCCTTGAACACCTGCATTGCCACGTTCTGGCAGACGTCGCGAAGTGCATCGCGGGAGGGATTTTCTTCGGTCAGCATTTCCATGATCTGGCCACGGTCGCAGTATTCGCGAATGCAGCCATTCATCGGAATTTCCCCCAGGAACGGAACCTTCAGTTCCTGCGCCACCTTTTGAGCACCGCCGCGACCAAAGATTTCGCCCGACATATTTTCAACGAATCCGAGAATCGGCACGTTCACCTTTTGATACATATCCACCGCCTTGATCGCATCCAGCAGCGCGACTTGCTGTGGCGTACACACCACGACCGCTCCGGCGAGACTGACCTGTTGAGCCAGCGTCAGTGCGACGTCACCGGTGCCAGGGGGAAGATCGATGATCAGATAATCCAGTTCTCCCCATTGTGTGTCTTTCAGGAACTGAGTCAATGCTTTGTGGAGCATCGGGCCGCGCCACACCACCGACTGTCCCTGCTCGATAAAGAACCCCATCGACATCAGCTTCACGCCTCCGACATCGATCGGCTCCATTCGCATGACGCGATTTCCCTGTTCATCCTTCATTTCAGTCGCTGCCGGTTGACCTTTGGCGTTCATCATGTGAGGAATGCTTGGACCATAAACGTCCGCATCCATCAAGCCCACGCGGCAACCCATCGAATGCAAACCGCAAGCCAGCGCGGCGGCGACGGTGCTTTTGCCGACTCCGCCTTTGCCACTTCCGACAGCGATAATATTGTGTACGTTGAGACCAATCCGACCGCCTGCGTCCTTGCCGCGAACAGTCGAATGCATTTCAATCCGAGGCTCCAATTCCGCAGCGGCGAATTTGATCCGCTGACGGATAAGCTCTTCCAGTTTCTTTGACGCCGGATACGCTGGCGTTGGCAGTTCGATGCGAACTCGAGCGTCGTTACCGTTGACAAACGTATCGCGAACCATCCGCAGGTCGCCCAGCGACTTTTCCGTGCAGGGTTCAACAACGTTGGAAACCAGAATTTTGAGTTGTTCGGCGGTAGGCATGGAGGTGGACTGAGTGGATTCTGCGAAGGATACGTACGGAGTCAGCAGGCCGTTTTCGGGGCCATATTCCAGCATCCTATGTCGGCAACTCGTCAGTTCAACCGTCGAGAGAACTCAAGTTCCCGTGATTCGCAGAAACAAGTCAGGCGGAGCCCCAAGGACAATTCACGGCGGCTCGCCATTTTGTCTCGACAACGTCAATTCCGGGGATTTTCCAACGATTGAATCGCCTGGAGTTCATCGATTTCCTTGGCACGGAAGCAGATATATTCGCGGTGCTCCGTGTACAAAAGCCTGTAGTTCCTGGCAATAATCACCCGCCTGGACGGATCCAGCTTTGATGACCAAACGATCTGCGTGTCCCTTTCAACTTCCAGATCCTTGTCAGAGAATCGCACAGCCGCGAATCGCCATTTTAGATCTCCGATCGTCGATGTTTTACAGGCTTCAATCAACAGCAGCAATTCAGGATCCGTTCCGTCGGAACTCACCATGGCAAAGATGGCTCCATCCACGACGCTACCCGCCGTTGGTGCATACCTCATCAACGGTGTCGTCAACAAACGCAGTTCCCGTTTCATCTCCGATGAATCAATCGTTCGCGCATTGACAGATCTCGCAATTTCCCGCATCTGTCGAAGACGGCTCACCGCAGCTTTGTCAGGAGGGCCAAGTTCGTTCAATACCTGAAAATTCAGCGGTCTTTCAGGCAACCAGACTTCGCTTGCCTGGGGGGCGCGTTCCGGAAACAGTTTGCTTTCGGAGAGCGTATGAAATTCATGCACGACCGCTCGTTTGTGGTTTTCAGAGTTGATGAGTGAGAAAACCGTCCCAATGACTTCCGGTCGTCCGCCCGAAGTCCAGACGAAGATATGTCCGGTCTGGACTCCATCGCCAACAGGATTTGTCCATGCGAATACCGGCTTGGTCTGAACCTCAAGCTGCGTCTCTCCCGCCTCATCCAGTGCGATGCGATACGCTTTCGCTTCCCGTGTGTGAAGTTCAAGGAGTTGCTGCGTGGTCGGCTCGTCCGCAATTGCAGCTTGCATCAGGAACAGTCGAGTCACGATAATGACGGTAGCCAGGATTCGGATCAACGTCATCTCACCGATTCACACAGTGCCGACGAAGCGTAAACGGTCGCCATCCAGCGTCTTTACAACATCAAGCGTGCGATTCGTAATCCGTTTAGATGTCTCCAGCCCAACCAACAGCAGGGACTGACCGCTTCGAGCAAAGACGACGTCACCTTTTTGTTCGGTATCCGGGCGGAACTGGACGTGTCCATCCTCCACCGTGATCCGAACGGCGACACCTTCCGGCTGACGCTTCAGTTTACGCTTCAGACGCGACAATGCTGTTTCTGTGACCTTAACCATGTTATCCCCCAATCATCAGAACTAACCACAACTGCTCGCTGTTGCATGGAACATGCTTCTCACGAGCTTCAATTCTAACACATCAAACTTCTAAAGCGAGTCCAGCAGCGCAGATCGGCGACCTGTGGCAGCGCCGAACGGCTTTGCTTCGTCCCGATCACGGGCTTCATTGACGGTCATCGATCGCCCTCCCAACGAATTGCCGTTCAGACGTGCTATTGCTTCTTCAGCTTCTTCCATGCCCGGCATATTCACAAATGCAAATCCGCGAGGTGAACCAGTTGCCCGCTCCGTCATCACGCGCACTGTCGTCACGCGACCGTAGCGTTCAAACACATTTCGAACCTCAGACTCGGTGGTCTGGAAGGAAAGGTTACCAACAAAAATCCTGGTCATTCCATACTTCTTGCCCAGAACGGGCGTTACGACAAGTCAGCGAAGGTTGCACAAGATTGCAACCGCACATCAGGCCTCACACACACGTGAAAAGCCGAACCGGAACAATCCGGAGAAACGCCGCGCAGACGGCGACTGACTTGCAGCAATGTCATTCGAGCCGCACATTTCGCGGGGCTGTCATGCTGCGTAAAGGTCTTCAAATGCGAATGACCGGCAAAACAAAATATTCAGACTGCTATCCAAAGATTCTCAGGCCGGTCATCGGTGATCGCGGTCAAAGACAGCGTCACTCCGGAAGCTCTGTACGTCAGACAACTGACGAATCGAACGGGCGTTATTGTGAACTCGCCCAACAGGCAGCATGAACGTCAAACCTGAGCAGAGAATACTCGACTTCACAGTCCGACTTCAGTCAGTATAGGCGTTATCAACAAAGATTGTGAGTGGAATCTCCAAATACTTCTGTCACACTTCTGTCACAAGCCGCAACAGCCTTTATAGAAAGTGTTTAAGATTCCAATGGCAGCGATCAATCGAAGACAAAAACTGGAAGCCATGCTGGCAGCGTCACAAAATGACCAGATGCTGCGTTACATGCTGGCGCTGGAATTGGACAAAGAAAGTGATCACGAACGGAGCCTTGAACTGTTTCGCAGTTTGATGAGCGATCAGTTGCGATACGTACCCGCATTCCTCATGGCTGGCCAGTTGTTGGCCAGGCTGGGGCGCACCGACGAAGCGCGCGCAACATACGAGGCTGGTATCAAGGAAGCAAAAAATCAGAATAATGATCACGCCGCTGGTGAAATGGCCGGTTTCCTGCAAGCTCTGGTCTAGTAATCCTCGCCGGAGATGCCGGATTTTCTGGCATTCAGTCTCAATATTCCGATCCTCGATACAGTAAAATCACCTTCGCTTGAAACAAAGCCCCGAACCGCCGATACTCCCGACTGTCCAAATCGTGATTGCCGGGCGCTTAGCTCAGTTGGTTAGAGCACCTCGTTTACACCGAGGGGGTCGGGGGTTCAAGTCCCTCAGCGCCCATCAGTTGTTCCCGCAGGGAACCGAAACTATCCGCAGAACCCCGAAGAAACGTCAGTTTTTCGGGGTTCTCTGCGTTTGATGGTTGGTCTGTTTTCTCCATTTCGGGGGTCTCACTGGCTGAACCAGTACACTCACGGGGCACGACTCGCCGCGTAACGGCAAGCTGACGGCATGCCGCTCGCCGGGGCCAGTTACGCCAACCCTGCAAGTTTCCTTCCGGTCCAGAATGCGCCGAGCAGCACGACGATCATCGCGCCCCAGGCGGGGTGGCTCCAGAGGCGGAAGCGGCGGATGATGGCGTCGGGTTCGGGCAGCGCGGCGATGCGCGTGACGAGGGTCTGGATTTCGGAAACCGTGGTAAGTTCGCCGCGCGTGACCTGGGCGATCTCTTTCAGCACATCGACGCGCGCAGGTTGGCCGACGAGTTCTTTTTCCTGGCCAAGGACGGCGATGATGGTCTCCAGGCGTCCGCCGGTTTCGGCGCAACTCGTGACAAGTTTGTACTGGCCGCCTTCGGTTGGAACGAAAGTTCCCGTGAACAGGCCCCACGAATCTTCGCCTGCGGGGGCGAGTCTCACGGAATCTGTCTGACCGGATGGCGACACAGTTTGCACGACCACAGTCCCAGTTCGCAGCGGATCACCGGCGGTGCTCATCACATTGGCATTCAGAGTCAGCACGTTCCCGGCTTCAGGGCGGTCGGGTGAATAAAACAGTCGCATGGCTTCGCCCTGTGACATATTTCGCTGATACGCCATCCAGCGGACGACCTGGCCCCAGAAGCGATAGTGGTACAAATCTTCAACACCCTTTCGCCAGCGCCAGGCTCCATCGGTTCCCATGAACAGAACTTTGCCGGTGCCGACCGTGCGTGTCACAATCAAGGGGACCCGGCCAAACGATGTGGAATCGGAATCGTGCGTCGCCAGGACCTGAGCGCCGATCTTCGCCCGCTGAGCTGCCGCATGCCACTGAAAGCCAGGCAGCGCATTCCAGACTCGTTCGTTCTCGTTGTCGTCGGGTTCCAGGCGAGTCAGCAGGCTGCGACGTCCGGCTTCGGTCAGCGAAAACCGGGCGGGCCGCGACGAACCGTGGCCTTTGGGATTTGCCTGATCGAGCACCACTGGAAGCAACTCGTCCAGCTCACTGGTTTGCAACGAATTCTGATAACCTCGGAAACCCGGCAGAAATACCAATCCGCCTGCCTGGCTGCGAACGAGCTGCCTCAGGTTCACACAATCCTGCGGTGTGAGTTGTTTTGTACCAATCCCGACGTCGCCCAAAAACACCACGTCGTATTCGAACAGTTCTTTCTCCGTGGGAAATTGATCGAGATACCCACGCCCCCCACCCACGCCTTCCAGATCCGGATGAAACAACGGGCAATTCACGGCTACACCCGGATCACGCTCCAGCGTATTTCGCAGGTAGCGATATTCCCAGCGAGGATACGATTCGACCACCAGCACCTTCAATTCTTCGTCGCGAATCGTGATCGGGATTGTCAGCTTATTGTTGTCGGGCAGAGTCTCAGTTTCATCTACGGGGATTTCGAGCGTCAGAGAATATTCACCGGTCTTTTCTGGTTTCCAGTCGATTGTATCCTGCTGTTGCCCCATGCCCGCGACGCGCACGGTCTTTTCGATCTTCTCGCCGCGCGTCCCCGTCAGTGACACCTTGACGTCACGATCTGCAGGCAGCCAGCTGATAATTCTGAATGGAATCCGCAGTGACTTGTTGACAACGCCGAATGTGGGCGCGTCCGAAGCCGCGAGTTGCATATCGGGCAATCGTTCTTCACTGCCGACGCCGACGGCAAATACGGGCACATTTTTGACTCGCAATGCTGACGCAGCTGTTCCAGGAGATTGTCCGACGTTCCAGTCGCCATCGGACAACAGCACGACGCCTCGCAGATTCGGGTATTTGTCGCCCGTGGACTGCAGAGCGGAGCTGAGGTCAGTTCCTTTTTCACCCGTTGGAGGCTGTGAAGAAAACGGTTCAAACACTACCTTCATGCGGCCTTCGAGAGGCTTCCAGAGTTCCGGCAGGATCACCGGCGCGACTGCATCGGCTCGCGTCTGTGGCTTTTCAGCAGGTGCCTGCGGGTTGATCACGTCCTGAGTCTGCATGCTGCCGGAGACATCGTGCAGCACGACGAGCGTGGGCTGCTCCTGGGGCTTGATCTCCTGAGTAAACTCCGGCTGGTTGAGCGTGATCAGGACTAACGCGATGAGCGCAAATCGAAAGATCTCCAGCCACATCATCGACCGCGAATATCCGCTGCGCCGCCAACTGATAAAACAACAAATCGCCGCCGCGATCAGCACGATCGTGGAGATGATGAGTGTCGCGAATGTCCAGACAAAGGTCATGTGGTGTTCGTTTTCGAAGTGTTGATGTTCTGTCTTGTGCCCCGACGGGGCAGAGGATACCAGCCCAGGGCAAGTGAATCCGCATCAGCGGTTCGCGCCGCCCAGGGTTGATGTGTGATGAGATTGTGTGTGCTCCAACGGGGCACGGGAATTAGGAACGATCGACCGAATTCAGCATCAATCTGACGGTTTCTATACTGTGTGGCGGATTTCGCCCACGTTTTCCAGCAACAACAACATACTTATCCTTAACGAGTCGTTGGATGTGGCCTTTGTTCCAGTATTTTGATGCGTCCATCAATTCATTGTTTGTCTTCTTGTCGTCGTAACTGAGAAAAGTATTGTAGCTAGCAGCACCCGCACTCACCCTGCGACCGAATCTGTCGTTTTCTTCCATTTTGTCCTCTCCAATTCAAAATGTCGGGTGCCTGTTTGCAGCGAATGAAAAAGTCACGTTCCCTTTCCTGTGCCCCGTTGGGGCACCAACTTATTCTGTTTCCTGCCTGGGGCGGCGCTTCGCCGTTGTTACGGCTCCGCTTGCCCCAGGCTGGTTTCCACTGCCCCTTTGGGGCAAATCGCAATCTGAAGACCCAGATGGGCCGACTGGTCCATTTTCTGAATAGTCATCTCAATCCCAGACGTACTTTTCATCGTATGGCACTTCATGCCGTTGGAGGAATTCGCGAAACTCATCCTGGAAACTTCGCTTCTTGTGATGTTCAGCCTGACCGGCTATGTACTTCTTAACACTCGGCACACCGGACTGGCTGACGCTGAAGCCTCCAAATCCCCCCTGCCAGTAGAAGTCGTTGAATTGTGGCCCCTGCTCTTTCGCCCAAACGGATGTTGATCGTTTCAACTCCCCGACGACGTCTGACAACGCCTTCGTGCGGTGGAGATTGAACAAGATGTGAATGTGATCTTCCACCGAATTCATGAGGAGTGCAGGTGATTCTAAATTGCGGAGGATCCCTCCCGCGTAGTTGTGCAATTCGATACGTATGGAGTCTTTGATCAAGAGACGGCGATCACTGGTACTGAAGATCAGATGGATGAGATTCTTGGCGAGGGATTGCGGCATGATCTGCAACTCCTGTGAGACGTGACCTGGAATACGATAGTAAATGACTTTTGCCCCAACGGGGCAGCGGATACCAGCCCAGGGCAAGCGAATCCGCGTCAGCGGTTCGCGCCGCCCTGGGTTTGTATTGGTGATGGAGATTTGCCCCAACGGGGCAAGGGAATTTTTGCCATGTCAATTTCCGGTGCCCCTTCAGGGCACGTTTCAAATGTCTTCGTTTCCTGGGGCGGCGCTGCGCCGTTGTCACGGCTGCGCTTGCCCCAGGCTAGCATCCCGTGCCCCGTTGGGGCAAGCCGCAAATTACGTTTTCATCATCGACACTTTCTTTGGAAACGGAGTTGTCTGTATTTGAGGTTCGCGTTTCTTCGGTTTCTCTTCTGCGGCTGGCGGAGCCTTCTCCGGCACGCACAATAACGCCTCGGCCATCAGTGCGAGGACCATCAGGATCAGGAACGTGCGCCAGATTTCGCTCGCCAAAGCCATTGTGCTGCCGGCTTTGTCGTCGATGCGCGTATAGTTCAGGCCATTGAGCACTTGTTCCAGAGTCCCGTCGCTGAGTACTTCAACACCGTCTTCTGTCAGCGGGCGATTGAGCGCGAACGAGGCTTCCGGAGTTTCATACAAACCACTATTCAGCGTTCGCTGAGACAGCAGAACCGTGTCCGAGAATTCATCCAGCGGGGTCCATGTCTCTGCGATGCTTGCTTTGAGTGTCCCGCAGTCATGCTGTCGAGCTTCCCCGAGGGCGGCAGCTCCGCGAGCGACGGCCCGCTGAATCATGACGTAAAACGTGATGCCGTTGCTGACGAAATTCGAACATTCCGTTGTGGGCAAAGTGGTACAGAACCAGGCGGCACCCTGATCTGTGGTCGCTCGAAGAATCAAAGGCGGGCCTTTTTCCAGTTGCGCCAGCACGGTGGCCTGTTCGTTCTGAACATCGCATGTGCGATACGTGATCAGCTGCCCGACAGGCAGTGGCGTACCGCTGAGCGTGTTGCTCAAAAGGTCGGCATCTGTTCGCCAGCGAGACAGTGCGAAATGATCGCTGCCGTCGGGTTCTTTCCATTGGCCCCACCGTGTTCCAAACAACTGCTGGTCGTCGGGCGATTCCGGCGGGAAGAACATCGCACATCCGCCCTGCTCGACAAACGATTCCAGTTGCTTTGCCACAACGTCTGTCGCCAGCGGAGCCTGCCACAGCACGAGTGCGGTCTTGTCCCATTCAATGACGGCCGCCTGCGAGGATGGTACGACCTGCGCCTCATAGATCAGACTTCTGTCCGAAGGTGTGGCCGCCGCCAGCCGAAGCAACTCAGCCACCTGTAAATCGTCAGACACGATGACGGTCCTTTGCACAGCGGGCTCGGCATAGACAAAGTCGAACACATTGTCCGAGGAATTCGCATCGCGCGGCAGTTCCACTCGTCCCCAGCCGCGTTTGGATTCACGATCGATGGGTATCGTGTGACCATTGCGGACGAGTTGGCTTCCAGTCAGTTCAAGATCCACGGTCGAACGAGCGCCACCAATGACAAAGGTCACGGGGACTCGGAGAGGATCACTGGTCGGTGACGATCGGGTGAGCTTGAGATCCATCACCAGCTCTGCCCCTTCGATCGTTTCGCGGCGATGCACTCCGCTGACAGACACACACAGGTTGTCAGGGGCCAGATCCTGATACGCCAGCAGATAAAGTCGCACACCATCGCGTTTGCGAAGTTGTTCGCGGACGGCTTCCCAGCGTCCACCGCTCGGATTCCAGTCGGATTGACGCAGGTCGGAACAGATCCAGACGTCGGTGCGTCCCGCTTCATTCGTGAGAATGTATTCCGTGGCTTCCTGCAGCAATGCCGGGATGTCGGCGGCGGTGGCAGTGGCAGCGGTTTCGGGCAGTTCCGTGAGAGCGTCCGAACTGGCCAGATCGTGCCGGTCGCCAGTCGCGCTGTCAAAGAGGACGATGCGGGTGTTGCGACCCAGGTCTTTCAAAACGCTGGACAGTTTTTCGATCGCGGTTTCGCGTTTGGATCGTCCTGTGCCCGGATCCTGCTCTTCCATGCTGACAGAGCGGTCGAGTATGACAACGGTGAGTTCCGGTGCTCCGCTGGTGGTCAGCCCCAGCCAGCCGCCGGACATCGGTCGGCTGATGGCAAAGATCAGCCCGGCGACCGCCAGCATCCGAGCCAGCATGATCAGAATGTACCTCAGCCGCGCCATGCCACGTGCCATGCGTTTGGCCTGCAGCAGAAACATGGTGGCCGCCCACGGAATCGTGCGATGGCGATTCTGATTAATCAGATGAATCAGAATCGGCAACGCGATGAGTGGGAGTGCAAAGAGAATGAATGGTTGCAGAAAAGTCATTGCGATAGGCTCAGTTCAGATGTGCTCCGCCACACTCATACGGGTTGTCGGATTCGTATTAAATCAACAACCCGCTAGCGCTGGGCTGATCAGATCATGGATGGCAGTCTGGAAGCCTGCCCCGCAGGATTCTTCGATATTTCCATCAAAAGTGACACTAACGGGCTGATCGATCTATGCAGATTTTCACAGATTTTGCAAACTTTCTGGGCATTCTGCAGATATGTTCGAGTCGCAGTACACGGAACCCGGAATCGATCGAAAGGCGTGTTGTCCGATGATGTAGGCTGTTTGCAACACCGGCTGGGAAGAAGGGCCAGGAGCCAATAACCACTCGGCCCGCAGGGTGCTGAGGGCTCTTGGTTCCTGGCCCTGTTTCCAGGCATCAAAGCCTCACGGATTCGGGCAATTCGGATGACAGCAGTGCTCGAAAAACCTGAAACTCCTCACTCGGCAGAACCCAATCGCGGTCCGCAACTACCTGACGCCAGCGTTCTGGAAGACCGCACGCCGGAATGGATTCGCGCCACGCCGACGTCTGCACTGTTCGTGCTGCTCACTGGAACTGTGTTCATCTGGCTGGTGTATCAACCGCTGTGGCACACCGACTTGTGGGATCACCTGAACTACGGGCAGGATATTATCGAAACGCGGAGGGTTTCCGACACTGAGCCGCTCCTGCATTTGTGTCGCGGCGTGCGAATGATCAACATCCCGTGGCTGGCTCAACTCGGGATGGCAGCCATCAACAATCGCTTTGGACTCACTGGCCTGCAGTTCAGCTACGGCCTCGTGATCGCCATGTGCCTGGCTGTCATTGCCTGGCGCAGTGTTCGCACGAGTCATTCTGCGATCGGCGGCTTCATCGCTTGTGCCGTCTTTCTGAAGATAAACCTCAATCAGTTGTTGGTGATTCGTCCGCAGCTGGTTGGCGTATTGTTCTATTGCATCGTTGTTGCCTGGATGTTTGGCCGACAGAAACACTCGAAGCGCAGTTGGATCGCCATGCCATTGATGTACGTTCTGTGGGCTAATACCCACGGATCGTTTTCGATGGGACTGATGCTGATGGGACTGGCGGGAGTCGGTCGCTTCGGCGATGTGCTCGTGATCTCGAAATCTCTTCGCGTCGCATTGCTGGATCGAGAACTTCATGGCACAATCTTGCTGACCCAGTTGTGTGCCGCCGCAGTCCTGTTGAATCCAGCGGGTTTTGCCGTTTATCCGGAAGTCTTCAACGTCGTCGGCAATCCGAACATTGGATCGATGTATGAATGGGACGCTTTGACGTGGCGATCAGCTCAGGGCCAGGCTGCTGCGGCGGCGGCTCTGTTGGCGTGTATGGCAATTCTACTCAGCCCACGTCGCAAACATTGTGGTGAAATACTGGCCTTCGTGTTCACTGGACTTCTGGCGATGTGGTCTGGCCGCATGCTGAACTGGTGGGCCCCGATTGCAGGAATCGTGATCGGAACGCACTTGATCGCTGTGATTCGAAAGTCGACGCCCTGGCTCAGAAATCCACGGCCGGGCAAACGGACCGGGTTGTGGACCCTGGTGAATCTGGGGCTGGTCTTGATTCTGTTTGCATTCACGTCGCTTGGCGGGCAGGTACTTCAGGGGCGAGTTTCAAATGCCCAGCAGCTGGTGTCGAAAGAAACACCGCTGGCGACGGTCTCATTTCTGAATTCGGCAGAGCGGCTGCCACGCGGGATTTCGTTTGTTCCCGCAGAATGGGCAGGCTTCGTGATGAACCGTGGACCTGAGTCAGTCGCGCCTATGGTCAATCTGCATGTGCATTTAATCCCAGAACAGGTTTGGAACCACTATCTCCGTCTGATGAACGGTTCCAGCGACTGGAGTCGTCTCATGGACCAATACGGGATCAACATGGCGGTTGTTGATAAGGATCGTCAGCCGGAACTGACAAAACGCATTCGAGAGAGTGTTGACTGGACGGCGCAGTATGAAGATCGCCAAGCCGTTGTGTTTTTTCGAAACAAAGAGATTTAGAAATCACCATTCGCCGATGCCGCTCAGACAGCTGTCTCTGATTCAGACACTGAACAGTTGGCGAAGCAAATATGTCGTAGAGGACTGATGGGACATGAATTTTCCCGATTGACTGGAAATTATCCGACAGGTTACCCATAGTCCGTTGGTTCACACCGGAGCACGGATGCCGATTGAGTTCGATCCGTTTTGAAATCCATCAGGGACAGGTGAAGGAATATGGTCACGTCGGCACGCCAGGAATTTCAGCTACTGATCACGGATGATAACGCCGCGTTTCGTCGGGTGTTGCGTGAAGTCCTTGAAGATCGTCCATTCCTCGTCCTGCACGAAGCCGAGTCCGGCGAAGAAGCCGTGGACGTTGTGCAGCACCGCCGAATCGACATCGTGTTGCTCGACATGCATATGCATGTGATGACCGGGATTGAAACGATGCGAGAACTCAAACGCATGGACTTCGCTCGTCCGTGTATTCTGATCACATCCGATACCAGCGACGAAGTGAAACGCGATGCCCGCGAAGCTCAGGCGTTTTCTGTGTTGAAAAAACCCGTCCACCGCCGGGAACTCATTGACACTGTGGCCAATGCCCTTGTGACTGCGTACAACGCCTTTGACGTGAAGCCATTGTGCTGAAGGTGCGTACGTTTCCAGCCTGTCTTACACAAGTTCCCGCATTGGTTGGCGAACATCGACGAGGAATTGCGGTCGTCCAGTGGGGTCGGACAATGTTGTGTTCATCACATCGATGCCGAGATTGTGATAGGCGGTGCCGATGATTTCCTGCATGTCCACAGGTCGAACCACGGCATATTCGCCCAGTCGATTCGTGGCACCAATGGCCTGACCGGTCTTCATTCCGCCGCCAGCCATCAGAGCGCAACTGACTTGAGGCCAGTGGTCGCGCCCGGCACCGTCATTGACGCGCGGCGTACGTCCGAATTCCCCCCAGACCAGTATCGTGACGTCGTTGAGCATGCCGCGTTCTTCCAGATCCAGCACCAGCGCACTAACCGCCTGATCCAATTTGCCGCCGTGATCACGCACAAGGTCAAAATTCTGGCCGTGACTGTCCCAACGTCCGAACGAGAGCGTGACCGATCGAACACCGGCCTCGACAAGTCGTCGTGCGAGTAAAATGTGTTCGTTGCAGGTTGGAGCGCCGTCGTACTGATACTTGTACGGTTTGCCGTCGCCGTAACGCTGGCGAACTTCATCTGGTTCTTTGGTAATGTCCAATGCCTCGGCCAGGCGACTGGCGGTCAGCACACCGAAGGCGGCTTCCGTAAATGAATCCATGCCCTTCATCGTGCCCGTCGCATCGGCGGAACGTTTGAGCTGATCCAACCCGGTCAGCAGCGACCTGCGATCTGCGAGACGATCCAGTGAAACGCCATTCAGTGTCAGATCTTCCATGCCGTTGCCATTCGGTCGAAACGGCTGAAAGGCCGATCCCAGGAATCCTGCAGATCCAGGTTCTGACCACGGTCCATGCTGCGTTTTCTCCGCCAGCGCTACGGCTGGAGGAATTCCAGCATCGCGTGGTCCATACATTTTCGACAGCACCGAACCAATCGAAGGTCGGCCTCCGATGGATTCTATACTCTTGCGTTCCCAGCCAGTCATGCACTGAAACGCATCATGCGCGCCGGAACAGCCGACGACGGAACGCACGACAACCAGGCGATCCATGATCGCCGCAAGTTTCGGAAAGCATTCTCCGATCTGGATCCCGGGCACAGCAGTTTCGATCGGACTGAATTCGCCCCGAATTTCGCGAGGTGCCTCGGTCTTGATTTCCCACATGTCCTGGTGAGGCGGACCGCCGCCAAGGAAGATATTGATGACGGACTTCTGTGATCCGGAGTTTGCGTTGCTCAGCGTTGCTTCTGCCCGCAACATGCTGGCGAGATTCACACCACCTACAGCGCCCATGGACAGGCCGCCGATCTTCAGAAAGCTGCGGCGAGAAACTCCGTCACAGTATTTCGTGCGTTGTCCAAGTAGTGTCAGCATTTGCAATCTCCGGCCATAGAGGCGAGGAACCGGAACATCAAGAAGTAGTTCTGGGAGAACCACTGAAATTTTTGCGGCAGGCTATATCTAACATCGACTGTCGAAAGCCCGGTATCTTCACTGGAATTGGATTCGACCCCTAATCCTGGGGCAAAAAACAAAGGAACACCAGTCAATCCAAGCTTCACAACGTTGAGAGTAATCTTCTGGACCAGCCGCGTCAAGAAAGGTCCGGTGTTTACGGATATTCCGGGAATGCTGGCTGCGATACTTACAGCAGAACTTCAGAAATTTCGCTTCCGCCCTGCGAAATCTCGACGGGCCGCCCGGTTTGATCCGGGACTCGCGTCGCAGGGTCAATTCCCAAAGTTCGGTAAATGGTCGCCACAATGTCTGCTGGACGAACGGGCTTGTCATGCACGTACGCAGCCTGAGAATCCGATGCCCCATAGACCGTTCCGCCTCGAATTCCGGCTCCAGCGAGAAGAGATCCATAGCAGTTGGTCCAGTGATCGCGGCCAGCGTTGCCATTGATCCGTGGAGTGCGGCCCATTTCACTGGTTACAACAATCAGCGTTTCGTTCAGCAGGCCGCGTTCCTCCAAATCCGTCACGAGCGCAAACATGGTCTGGTCGAAGCCTGGCAGCTTGTTGTGCTTCAGTATTTTGAAGTTGTTCGTGTGTGTATCCCAGGCGTCATAGTCCACATTGACCGGGCCCCAGAACAGGTCCCACGTGACATTGACGAACCGAACTCCCGCCTCGACCAGCCGACGGGCGATCAGTGCCGAGTTGCCGAAGAGCGTCTGTCCATAGCGGTCCACCGTTTTCGGATCTTCGTGAGACAGGTCGAAGGCTTTCCGCATTCCGGAGGAAGTCAGAATGTCAAAAGCCTGCTGCTGGTTTCGAAGATACGAAGTCGTGGAAGCCAGCTGGTCCGCGCGACGTCTCTCGTCGTCGATCTGCAGCAACAGCGAACGCCGTTCGTTCAGGCGGTCGATTGTCATGCCGTCTTCCAGTGACGTACTGGGCAAAACCGGGGCCCCGCGCACGATTTGTGGAGTCCCAGGTGACGGGGCGAAGGAGTCTTTGTCGTAGTAGGGCAGACACTCAGTGGTGAGAGGATCGTATTCCTTGCCCAGGAAGCCACCGTAGGGACCGGCGCGGCGAAACGACTGACCCCAACCCAGCCAGTTGGGCATGTAGACGTACTGCGGCGTTTCCCTGCGAGCACCGGCAAGATACTGCAGGGCGGACCCGATGCATGGTGGATCTGTCCCGCGCGGATGCTGATCGGGCGGCATGGCATCGTAGCCGGTGTAGCACGGCAGGCAGTTGTGGCAACCTGCTTTGTGATTCACCGAACGAATAAATGCGAACTGATGGGCCATCTGAGCAAGCTTCGGCAGATGCTCACACACTTCGATGCCCGGAACCGTCGTTGGGATCGGCTTGAATTCACCACGAATCTCCGCCGGAGCGTTCGGCTTCAGATCGTACATATCCTGCGTTGCTGCACCGCCGAGCAGGAAGACAAAGATGACATTCTTTGCCTTAGCCCCCTGGACGGCTCCCGCAGCTTCGGCCGACAGCATCTGAGGCAACCCGAAGCCTCCCAGCGCTGACAGCGTGCCGACTTTCAGCGTCTCACGACGAGTCACACCGTCGCAGCATCGCCGCGGAGTACCAAGCATGGTCAACATAAGCATGTCCTGCTGAAACGCCACCGGGAGTTCAATTGACAGTTTGGCATGTTATACCGCAAGCGGCGTTGAATGCGATCTTTCGAGGCCGTGGAATTTTGGTATTAAATCAACACCGCTAAAACCGTGCGGCTCACTCAACAACACGCCCCTCAGGCCTGGCCGCGCAGAGGATATACCGCACGCGGTTGAAGATGGCACAATCGTTTCACCGCGCGGCCAACGCCCCACGCTTTGTATTTCAAATTTGAAATTTCAAATCAAAAATCAAAAATCAAAAATCAAAAATCAAAAATCAAAAATTTTCAGCGCGTCCCATCGGGCACGCGGTTAAACGAGACTGACGAACATCGAGCACGGTTTGAATCATCAGAGAAGCCATTCGCTCGCGAGCATGGCGAAGGCGGAGACGGCAGCATCGACCGCTAGTCGCCACTTCCAGAACGTATGCACCGCAGAATCGCGACCGCTGATGGTCTTGATGACCAGTGCGATGAAGATATTGCAGCAGATCATCCATCCAAAGAGGATCACCGCTATTGCGATCCTGAAGCCCTGTGGTTGATTCAATCTCACCATGAGTTGCACTTCCATCCCGATCACGAAAAACAGTCCGGCGAGCGTATGAGCCAGCCACCAGAGCGCTCCCACAATTCGCCCGATCGCGGAACCATTGCCAAATGCGCTAGCCACCGCCGGGCCGATGGGAATTCGACCACGAAACGTGCAAACCCAAAGCTGAATCAAAAAGCGACCTTCCAGAAAATAGACAAGCGTGAACAGGAGCACTAGAAACAAAGGCAAGGGAATCCTGATCGCCCATTGGTTTGGCAGCACGACAACAAGCAGAAAGAAGAAGGACAACAGCGTGCCTGTAAACGCAGACAGCCACGCTTCAATTCTTTCCATCGTGCGGTTCTGAGTCATTTGCAATCTTTATCAGTGCGTATACGTGTTCAAAAAGAGTGTCGAGAGCAATTCTCGGTTACTCAAACATCACAACTCCTCTATGAGGCTCGTCACGACGTCACGTCCGATGTTGTAAACAGCTGGCTTGTATTCCATGTCGGGTGCATCCGCGAGGGCAGGAGTTTGTTGAGTAGAAAGTAGGTGGACTGTTTGCCATTGTGCAGGAACTCCTTTGATTTAACCTGAACTTGAACGGCCAATCAAATAAAGATCCGCAGCGGAACCCAGTGTTTTTTAATGAAAAGTCGTCAAACATCCTTGAAAAGAAAATGCGATCTCTGGCTACGCATGAGTTGAAAGCAGGTCGAGCACGCAGCGTTGCAGAGTTGT